>DASQHP010000077.1:0-29702 GCA_035632035.1 Thermoplasmata archaeon
TGGCGCCATACCTTCCGGTGCCCCGCGTCGTGAAGCGCGGCCGACGCTATCACCTGGACTACGACCGCCCGAAATCGATCGGCAAGATCAAGACCGCCTACGGCAATTTTGGATTGGACCTCCGGGCCTACGCCTTCATCCTCTCCCACGGCGAGGAAGGACTTCGGCATGTCTCTCGGCGTGCGGTGCTGAACTCCAACTACCTCGGAAAGAAGCTCGGTCAGTTCCTCCCGCGACCGTTCCGCCCGCTCGTGAAGCACGAGTTCCTGCTCTCGGGTGCTCCTCTCAAGGCGAACGGCGTCCGGACGCTGGACCTCGCGAAGCGTCTCCTGGATGAGGGGGTCCACGCCCCGACCGTGTACTTCCCCGCTCTCGTGGAAGAGTCGTTGATGATCGAGTTCCCCGAGACGGAGAGCAAGCGGGAGCTCGACCTGTTCGTCGAAGCGTTCGACCGCGCGGTCCACGACACGCCCGAACACCTCCACGCCGCCCCCCAGTCCCTCTCCGTCGGGCGGGTGGACGAGGTCCGGGCCGCGCGCGAGCTGCTGCTCTCGTGGAAAGACCTGCGCCAGCACAGCGCAAAGGTTGAAACCCCCCGGCCCGTGGCCGGGCCGTCATGAAGAACCGCGTCCTGAAGATCTTCGAAACGCTGCCGGCGGACACGGGCGCCCTGGTCCTCGCGAACTCGATGGACCCGCATCTCGATCAGAGCTTCTTCTACCTGTTCGACGTTCCGAGCGGGCTGTTCGAGGGGTCCGTCGCGGTCGCGTACCCCGACGGCCAGCTCCACGTGCTCAGCTCCCCGCTCGAGGAGGAGAGCGCCGTCCAGGCGGCCAAGCACGACCCGAACGTGGAGGTCCACGTCCCCCAACGGAGCGAGGAGAGCGACGCGCTCATCCAGCAGCTTGTCCCGCGAAATGGACCGGTCGCGCTCAACTACCGGGAGCTCACGCACTGGATGTTCCTTCGGTTCGACAAGCTCGTGCCCGGGGCCAGTTGGACCGACGCGAGCGGGGCGATCCGCAAGGCTCGGGGGATCAAGGACAGCACCGAGATCGAGCGGCTGGAACGCGCCGGCGCGATCGGTTCGGCGGTCGGGAAGGAGATCCCCGGACTCCTGCGGAGCGGAGTGAGCGAGCTCGAGGTCGCGGCGGAGATGGAGTACCGCATGATGAAGCACGGCGCGTCGGGCCGCAGCTTCTCGACGATCGTCGCGTTCGGTTCCAATGGGGCCGAGCCGCACTACCAACCCCAGCAGCGGAAGCTGGAGGACGGCATGTCCATCGTCTGCGACTTCGGGGCGTTCTACCACCGGTACGCGAGCGACATCACCCGCTCGTTCCACTTTGGACGGACCGACGACGAGCTGCGCCGTGTGCACGACACCGTGGAGAAGGCACAGGCCGCGGCGCTCGCGGTCGTCCGGGCCGGGGTGCCGGCGAAGGAGGTACACCTGGCGGCCCAGCGGGTGATCGATGATTCCCCCTGGAAGGGCCGGTTCACCCACGGCCTGGGCCATTCGATCGGGCTTGCCGTCCACGACGGGTTCGGGATGAACCAGCTCACCGAGGACCCGCTCGAGGCGGGGATGACGATCACGGTCGAGCCGGGCATCTACATCCCGGGCCGCGGCGGGGTCCGGATCGAGGATGACATTCTCGTGACCGAATCGGGGTACCGCTTCCTGACGACGGCCCCGCGTGGGTACCTCGAGGTGCCCGCGTGAAGTTCGGCGTGCTCACCGGCGGGGGGGACTGCCCGGGGCTCAACGCCGCCATCCGCGGCGTCGTCTTTCGTGCAAACCTCGGCGGGCACTCGACGCTCGGGTTCCTCGATGGCTGGAAGGGGGTTCGGGACGACCGGAGCCGGCCGCTCTCCTGCGTCGACGTCGCGCTCGCGGCTCGGCGGGGCGGCACCCTCCTCGGGAGCTCGCGCACGAACCCGTTCGCCAAGGAAGCGGACACCGAGAAGGTCCTCGCGACGCTGGACCGGCATGGGATCGACGTTCTGGTCGCGATCGGCGGGGACGACACGCTGCGCGCAGCCCGTGAGCTGCACCGGCGCGGACGCAAGGTGGTCGGCGTCCCGAAGACGATGGACAACGATGTCGCCGGGACGGACTGGACATTCGGATTCGACAGCGCCTCCACCGTCGCGGTCGAGGCCCTTGAGCGACTCGCCGACACGGCCGAGAGCCACCACCGTGCGATCGTCCTGGAAGTGATGGGTCGAGAGGCCGGCTGGGTCGCCCTCGCGACCGGTCTCGCCGGCGGGGCCGACTGCACGCTCGTTCCCGAAGAACCGTATGACGAGGAACGCATGCTCGCCGCGGTGAGGACCGCGGTCTCGCTTCGCGGCTACGCGCTCGTGGTCGTTTCCGAGGGGATCGAGATCGGCGCGTCCACGGGCGCCGCGGCCGCGGGCGACGAGTTCGGCCATGAGCTCCTGCGCGAGCGCGCGGTGGGAGCGGAGGTCGCGAAGCGGATCGAGACCCGCCTCGGCATCGAGAGCCGGTCCGCCCAGATCGGTCACATCCAGCGCGGTGGCGCCCCGACGCTGTTCGACCGCCTCCTCGCGACCCGCTTGGGGGCGAAGGCCGTCGACCTCGCCGTAGAGGGGCGCTACGGCGAGGTGGCGGTGCTCCGAGGTGAAGAGATCCGTGGCATCCCGCTCGACGACGCGGTGAGCGTGAACAAGCTCGTCACTCCCGCCTGGCTTGACCTCCTGCACACCTTCGACCCTCGGTAGGTCCATGGCCGTACGGGCGCTCTGGTACGATTCCGGAACGCTCCACCTGATCGACCAGCGTGCGCTGCCCACTCGCCTCAAGGTCCTTCACCTGCGCCGCCCCGAACCCGTCGCCGAGGCGATCCGAACTCTCACGGTCCGGGGAGCCCCGTCGATCGGCGTCGCGGCCGCCTACGGCATGGTGCTCGCGGCCCGCTCGGGGTGGACCCCCGCGCGGGCGGCCCGGCTACTGGGTTCGACCCGGCCCACCGCCCACGACCTGTTCGTGGGGATCGACACCGTCCGACGGGCGTGGGAAAGCGGCGAAGATCCCGAGGTCGCAGCGGGGGCGTACCGCGAAAGGATCGTCGAGGAATGTCACCGGATCGGAGAAGCCGGCGCCCCGCTCCTGCGCCGGGCCTCGCGCGTGCTGACCCACTGCAACGCGGGAGCGCTCGCGACGGTCGAGTGGGGCACGGCCCTCGCTCCCATCCGGGTGGCCCGAGACCGGGGGGCCGACCTGTTCGTGTGGGTCGACGAGACCCGACCCCTGTTGCAAGGGTCCCGGCTCACCGCGTGGGAGCTGGCCCAGGAACGGATCCCGCATGCCGTGATCGTCGACAACGCCGCGGGCCACTTCATGCGGACCGGCGAGGTCGACGCCGTGATCGTCGGAGCGGACCGGATCGCGGCGAATGGCGACTTCGCCAACAAGATCGGCACGTACGAAAAGGCCGTCATCGCCCGGGAGAACGGCGTGCCGTTCTATGTGGCCGCCCCCTGGAGCACCTTCGAGGCTGGGCGCCGCTCGGGGCGTTCGATCCCCGTGGAGGAGCGTGGCCGCGACGAGGTCACCCGCTTCGGCCGCCAACTGACGGCCCCCGCCGATAGCCCGGCGCGCAACCCGGCGTTCGACGTGACGCCCGCGCGCTACGTCTCCGGCTTCATCACCCCCGCCGGAGTGACCAAGGCCGCCGGGGTGGCGGGCCTGCTCCGCCGGGTGGAACGAGAATCGGCCTGAGATCGGCGACCCAACCCGGTACGCCAAAACCCTTACTTCCGAACCCATTGGGCCCACCGTGCACGTCCTCTTCGCGAGCCACCGGTACTACCCCGTCCCCGGTGGTACCGAGCGGATCGCGCAGCTGCTGGCGGAATCGGTCGTGCGGGCGGGCCATCGGGCCACGATGATCACGCAGCTGGAACCCGGGACCCGTGAGCGCGACTCCCTTAACGGCGTGGATATCATTCGCCTGCGGACGCGACCGGTCGCCGGTATCCGGTTTCCCGTGGGGTATCTCCGCCAGCTCCGAAAGCTACGCGCCGATGTGTTCCACGTCCAGGGGAATCGGATCTGGTGCGCCGACTTCTACTTCCCCGTGGCCCGGCTGTTCCGCTGGCGGCAGCTGGTGACCGGTCATGGCTTCTACCAGTACGCGATCCACCGCACCGGTATCGATCGGATCTACTTCGAGCGCTACCTGCCTCGGGCGCTCCGGGCGTTCGACCTCTACGTCTGTGACACCGAGTACGAGCGTCGCCAGCTCCGGGGCTGGGGAGTCCCCGAGTCCCGGCTCGAGCGCGTTCCCCTGGGCGCGGACACGGAGGAGTTCAGCGGCCCTCACGCGGACGCGGGCGCCACGCGGGCATCCTGGTCGTTCCGAGCGACGCAGGTCGCGGTGTACGTGGGCGGATTCTTCGAGAACAAGCGGGTCGACCGGATCATCGAGGCCGTCGCCCGGCGGTCCGGACGCTGGGCCGTCGTGTGCATCGGACGAGACATTCCGGAATCCCCGTACAATCAGGCCTACTGCGCCCGGCTGGCCGAGAAGCTCGGCGTTGAAGCCCGGTTCCTTGGCGTGATCAGTCGATCCGCGATCGTTGCCTCCCTCGAGGCGGCCGACGCAGTTGTGAGCGGGAGCGAGTACGAAGGCTTCGGAGTGACCCTGGCCGAGGCCATGGCCGCCGGGCGACCGTTCGTCGCCTGGGACTCGGGAGCCGCCCCCGAGATGACGGCGACCGGCGCCGGCATCCTGGTCCGCTCCGTGGAGGAGTTCGCCCAGGGACTTGAGCATCTCGAAGACCCGGACCGGCGTACCGAGGTTGCGGACCGGGCCCGGCGGGCCTCGGCCGACTGGTCGACCGCGGCGATGTGCGCCCGCTACCTCAAGCTGTACGAGGCTCTCGCAGCCCGAGGCCCCCGGCCCTAGCGCCGCTAGAGCGGCAACCCGAGCGTATGCTCGACACCGTGGAGGGCCGACGACACGATCGGGCCGATCTCCACGCCTAGGTGATGCAGCACAAGCACCAGGCTCAACGTCAGAACGATCGCCGTGAACCACGCGAGTATCGCGCCCATGGTATGTGTCCTCGCGAGAGGCTCCTACTGCCGGGGACCGGTACATAAACGGGTAGGTGCACTCGCAGTTCGGGGGTCGGTCGCCCCGCCGCGCGCGTCGTTCGACGGGAAGCCTCAAGAAGGTAGGCGATTACGACCCACGGGCGAAGCCCTGGTAGTCTAGTGGTCTAGGATCTAGGTCTGTCGAGCCTGGGACTCGGGTTCGAAGGCGGAGGCGGATCGTTCGCTTCGCCGGAACTCCCGACCAGGGCGTCGCCCCTTATCCGCCCGACCGGCGGGTCGTCACCAGGTCGGCGGCCTCACCCGTGGCCAGCGGGCTCCCCTTGAGGACCGCGTCGTAGACCGCGAGGAGCCGTTCCACGTGAAGCTCGGGGGTGAAGCGTTCGAGAACGCGAGTCCTCCCCGTCTCGCCCATCGACCGGGCGCGGGAAGGATCGCTCAGCAGCCGAACGAGCCGCTCCGCGAGCAGCTCGGGTCGGTCGATCGGAACGAGATAGCCGGACTCGCCCTCGTCCACGATGTCGGGAATGCCCCCGATCTCCGTGGCCACCACGGGCCGGCCCCGGGCGAACGCTTCCAGCGCAACCAGGGGGAAGTTCTCCCACATGTTGGAGGGAACGGCCACGACGTGGACCCCGGCAAACCACGCCTCTTTCTCCTCGCCCCGCACTGGACCCCGGAAGACCACCCGTTCCCGCACGCCCACGGCGGACGCCAGTCGCTCCAGCGTCGGGCGGTAGGGACCGTCTCCGGCGATATCCAGCCGAACGGAGGGAACGGCCCGGACCACGTCCGGCAGCCCTCGGATCAGGTCATGGACACCCTTGTACCACTCAAGTCGGCCGATGTAGCCGATCGTGGGAGGAGAGCCGGCCGACGGATCGGCCACCTTCGCGCGCCGCACGCTCTCGGGTATCCGCGCGAACGACGGAAGATGGAGGGCCGGCTCGTAGCCGTTGGACGAGAGATACGAGGTCAGTGAGCGGCTCGGGCACAGGAACACCCGAACGTGGTCGCGCACTCGGGAGTCGAAGACCCGGGTCTGCCAGAGGTTGTACGGACCCCCGAACCCGACCTTGCACCCCGTGAAGAGGCACCGAAACCGAACTCCCCCGTCGCAGAGGATTCCGCCAGGGCGGACGAGGGTGGAGATGGGGCACACGAGTTCGGCGTCATGGGCGGCGAAGACCACGGGCCGTTGGCAGTCCGCCAGGACATCGGCGATGGTGGTGAATCGAGCGTCGAAATGATGCAGGGAGATGAGGTCGGGGTCGAACTCGCGGATCTGCCCGCGGATCCGGTCCACGAGGCCGACATCGACCGTGAGGTCGCCCCCCCACCGGCGAACGCCCGTCGGGATCGGCTCCGGCACTCCCACCGGGGGCGGGAGCGTCGGCGCGCCCCCCGTGAGCTGAATGACGCGGGAATGGTGGCCGCGCCCGGCGAGCTCGGAGGTGACCTCGCGGATGTAATCCTGCGCCCCGCCCGGGGCGCCGTCCCAACTGTCGATTCGCAGGATCCGCACGATGTCGACGGCCCCTCGGCACGAGCCGCGACTTCCCCGATAACCCTTGCCCCGGTAATCTGCCGGAAGTCGTTATCCCCCGTCGGGCGTCGGGCGCTCGATGGTCACGGTCGGGGTGACGGGGGCCACAGGATTCGTGGGCGGGGCGCTCATGGCCTACCTGCGAGGGCGAGGTCACCGCGTGATTGGAGTCGACGATCGCTCCGGACCCGTTCAGGTAGAGTGGCCGGATCTTCCGGTGACCCGGGGGGACATCCGCTCCACTGCCACGCTGGCCCTTCTGGATACCGCCGACGTGGTGCTCCATCTCGCTGCCGTTTCCGGAGTGATGGCGTGCGCCGAGCATCCCGCCGAGTCGGCGGCCGTCAACGTGGAGGCGACGGATGACCTGGCCCACCACTTGTCGGGCCGGAAGATCCCGCTCGCCTTCGCGAGCAGCTTCGCGGTCGTCGGGATCCCCGACGCCCTTCCGATCACCGAGCGGACTCCCGCCAAGCCGCCCCATGAGTATGCGCGCCAAAAGGCGGCGGGCGAGGCAGCGGTCGCGCGTTGGGCTCGCGAATCCGGGGTGAACGCGGCGGTCCTTCGCATGAGCAACATCTACGGTCGCTACGAAGTCGGCGGGAAGGTTGTCGCCAAAGGGAACGTGCTCAATCGCTTCGCCGAGCAGGCCGCCGCGGGCCATCTATCCGTGAACGCACCCGGCACGCAACGGCGGGACTAGATCCACCTCGAGGACGTGCTCGCTCACTGGGAGGCCGCGGCCCGCTGGCTGGCCACGAATCCTCGGAGCAAGGCCGCCTCGGTCTTCGACGTGGCCAGCGGGGAGAGCGCAACGGTGCTGGACCTCGCCCAGCGGGTGGTCGCCGCATGGAGTCGACTCCATCCGGACCGGCCAGTGCCCCGGGTCGAGATCGTGGAGAACCCCCGGGGGGCGATCGAGATCCTCCATCCGGAGTTCGAGGTCTCCCGGGCCGAGACCGAACGGGTGCTGAGGGTGAGATGCGCGCACTCCCTGGACGAGTCGCTCGACTCCATCCTCCGGGGCGAGAACATGCTCACCGGGCTCTCCGACCGCCGTCCGGGGTAATTCGACATCCGAGCCGTTATCCCCTTAGTCGGTGTTTGATGCCCGTGCCCACGGAGCCCCCCGGATCGACGCCCCCGCCCCGATACCTCTCCCATGCGATCGCCGGGGCCTACCGGGAAGAGGCGGAGCGGCAGCTGCTCCAGCGGATCCTCGCCGCACCGGTGCCGCGGCATCTCGCCATCATCATGGACGGAAATCGGCGGTTCGCCGCCTCCCATGGGCTGCTCGTGTCGGAAGGACACTTGCATGGTCGAGAGAAGCTGGAAGAGTTGCTGAACTGGTGCCTTGAGGTGGGCATTCGGATCCTGACGGTCTACGCGCTGTCGACCGAGAACCTGAAGCGCCCGCCGGAAGAACTGGACGAGCTCATGCGCCTCTTCGCCCAGGGCTTCCGGGACATCGCGGTCGATGAGCGGGTCCACACCCACAAGATCCGGGTCCGCGCCATCGGGAACCGTGGGGTGCTGCCGGCCGACGTCCAGGAAGCGATTCGGGTCGCAGAGGCCGCCACCGCCTCCTATGACCAGTACTTCTACAACGTCGCGATCGCCTACGGCGGGCGCGAAGAGATCCTGGAGGCGATCCGCGAGTTGGCGCACGAGGTCCAGGACGGGAAGCTCGAGCCGGACTCCATCGGCGAGCAGACCGTCGCGCAGCACCTCTACACGGCCGAGCTCCCGGACCCGGACCTGATCTTGCGGACGAGCGGAGAAGAGCGGATCTCGAACTTCCTGCTCTGGCAGTCCGCCTACGCCGAGCTCTACTTCGCCGACGTCATGTGGCCGGGTCTCTCCCGGCTCGATTTCTTCCGGGCCCTGCGCGCGTTCCAGGAACGTCAACGACGCTACGGGACCTGAGGCTGGCACGGGGCACAGTAGTTCGGTCCACCAGTCTTCTGGGCGAAGCCCGCCTATGTCCTCGGTGCCGAGTCGGGATGGTGGACGACTTCTCCGGCCGACGGCCCGCATGCGGTCGGTTCCCCAAGCCCCTCCGGTTCTCTCTCCGGCCAATCGTGAATCGCGGGGGCGAGCTGTCTTCGACCCGGACCGGGGCGCGGTGGTTGGCCCACGAGTCCCGGCCGCGGTCGAAGCGCAGACCGTGCACCGTCTACCCGTGGCGGGGATGCCGATCGAATCCCGGGACACACGACTAGGTTAGCTTCAAATACAAGCGCTTTTCTACCAAACTCGACTGCCGAGATCACTCTCGGAGGGTAGAACAGTATGCTGACGGGACAGACGCCAATCCTGGTGCTGAAGGAAGGGACCAAGCGGGAGCGGGGACGCGGCGCCCTCTCGAACAATATCGCCGCCGCCAAGGCGATCGCCGACGCGGTCCGGTCGACCCTGGGGCCTCGGGGCCTCGACAAGATGCTGGTCGATTCGATGGGCGACGTCGTTGTGACGAACGACGGGGTCACTATCCTCAAGGAGATGGACGTGGAGCACCCCGCCGCCAAGATGCTGGTCGAGGTCGCAAAGACCCAGGACCAGGAGTGCGGCGACGGGACGACCACGGCCGTGGTGCTGGCCGGCGAGCTCCTGAAGCGCGCGGAGTCGCTCATCGAGCAGAACATCCACCCGACCATCATCTCGCAAGGCTACCGCCTCGCGAGCCAGAAGGCGCTCGAGGTCCTCGACTCGATCTCGTCCCCCGTGAAGACGGAGGACCACGACACGCTCCGGAAGATCGCCTACACCGCGATGGCTTCCAAGTCCGTCTCCTTCAACCGCGATCTCCTCGCGGACATCTCGGTGAAGGCCGTGACGGCCGTGGTCGAGAAGAGCGACGGAGCGAACGTCGTCGACCTCGACAACATCCAGCTGATCAAGAAGCAGGGCGGGTCGGTCGCCGACACCCAGCTCATCGAGGGGGTCATCGTCGACAAGGAAAAGGTCCACACGGGGATGCCGACCCGGGTCGCCGAGCCGAAGATCGCGCTCCTGGACGCGGCGCTCGAGATCAAGAAGACCGAGATCGACGCCAAGATCGAGATCAACGACCCGTCGCAGTTGAACGCGTTCCTCCAGGAGGAGGAGAACATGCTGCATCGGATGGTCGACCAGGTGAAGAAGAGCGGCGCGAACGTCGTCTTCTGCCAGAAGGGCATCGACGACCTAGCGCAGCACTACCTCGCCAAGGAAGGCGTCTACGCGGTCCGCCGGGTCAAGAAGTCCGACATGGAGAAGCTCGCCAAGGCGACGGGCGCCAACATCGTCAGCAAGGTGAGCGAGCTCACGAAGGACGACGTCGGGCAGGCCGGTCTGGTCGAGGAGCGCAAGATCGGGGAGGACTCCCTGACCTTCGTCACCGGCTGCAAGAAGGCGAAGGCGGTCTCCATCCTAATGCGCGGCGGGACCGAGCATGTCCTGGACGAGATCGAGCGCTCGCTCGATGACGCCCTCAACGTGGTCGCCGTGGCCGTCGAAGATGGCCGGATCGTGGTCGGCGGTGGCGCGGCGGCGGAAGAAATCGCCATGCACCTGCGCGACGAGGCGGCGAAGATCGGGGGCCGGGAGCAGCTCGCGTTCGAGAGCTTCGCCGAGGCGCTCGAGTCGGTGCCGCGGACGCTCTCGGAGAACGCCGGGCTCGACCCCATCGACATCCTGATCGAGCTGCGGAAGTCCCACAAGGCCGGAAAGAAGACGGCCGGCGTGAACGTCTACACGGGCAAGGTCGATGACATGCTGGCCCAGAACGTGATCGAGCCGATCCGGGTCGGGCGCCAGGCGATCGAGTCCGCGACGGACGCGGCGGTCATGATCCTCCGCATCGATGACGTCATCGCCTCCAAGTCGGGCGGGCCCCCCGCCGGCGGTGGCCCGGGCGGCCCGGGTGGGATGGGCGGCATGGGTGGCATGGGCGGCGGCGACTTCGGCGAGGACTAGACCCGACCGATCCGACCCCGCTCCCCGGTCCGACCTACGGTCGGGCCGGGGTCAACCGTTTCCTTCTTTTCTCCGGTGACGAGGCGGACTACTGGGCCGGGGGCTCCTGCCAGTCGGATCCTGCCGCTGGGGTAGCTGCCGCCGGTTCCTCGTACGCGGCCGGGGGGCGACGGCGCCGACGCATGACAAGGACCAACGCGACCAGGACGACGACCACGACCACCGCGATCAGAAGGTAGAGCGTGATGCCGCCGCCCAAGAGGCTGGCCCCGCTCGAGGCCGAGTTCACCGTGAGGAGAAGGAACCCGGTCGTGGCGACACCCCGCGAGTCGGTCACGGTCACGGTGATGTTGAAGCTCCCGGTCGCCGAGGGGGTGCATCGGATGGTCGAATCGTTCGCCGAGCTGCATCCCGCGGGCAGGTTCGCGTAGGCGAAGGTGAACGAGCCGCTACCGCCCGACGTCGCCACGGTCAGGTCGACTTCATTGCCGACCGTCACCGGGTTGGCCGACGCCGTGAATCCCGTGACCGTGGGGAGCGGGTTCACCACGACCTGGACCCCGCTCGTGACGGTGGAGCGCCAGGCGTCCGTCCCGGTGACCGTGATCGTGAAGGATCCGGCCGCGTGCGGCACGCACGTCACCGTCGGAGTCGCGCTGGACGAGGGGCATCCAGCGGGGACTCCCGTCCACGCGTACGAGTACGGCCCGGTTCCGCCGGAAGCCGCCAGCGAGAGCGTGAGGTTCTGGCCCTGGTCGAGGTTGGACGCCGAGGCGGTGAGACCGGTCGCCGCGTACCCCGGGTTCACGACGAGGCTCAGCTGGGTCGTCACCGACCAGCCGGCCTGGTCGGTCGCCTTCGCGATGATGGTGTAGTTCCCCGAGGAAGAGGGCGTGCAGGTGCTGAGGGAGTGGTTCGACAGGGTGCATCCCGGCGGCGCGCCCGAGTACGAGTAGGTGAGCGCCCCGGTACCGCCGGAGCCGTTCACCCAGATCGAGATGGGGAGGCCGACGTCGATCGGGCTCGGGAGAACCGCGGCGGTGGCGATCGTCGGGTCCGAGTTCACCGTCACGCTCACATTTCCGCTCGCCTGGAAACCGAAGCTGTCCGTCGCCGTCACGAGGATGAACGTCGAGGCGGCACCGGTCGGGGAACACGTCAGCGTGGAGCCCGTGGGCGCCGCGCAGCCGGCGGGTAGGTTGACCCACTCGTAGCTGAAGGGTCCGGTACCCGTTCCGGCCGACAGGTTCGCCCAGACCGAAAGCGCCTGACCGATGTCGAGCACGGCGGGTCGGGCTGTGACGGTCGCGAACGCCGGGGACGGATTGACCGTCAGCGTCACGCTGGTGTTCACGGAGAACGACGCCTGGTCCGTGATCTTCACGTTGACCAGGTAGGGGCCGAGGGCCGCGGTGGACGGCGTGCAGGTGAGATTGTACACGCTCGACGTCGCGCAGCCGGGGGGCAGCCCCGTGTAGTGGTACGTGTAGCTTCCCGTGCCGCCCGACGCGCTGACATCGAACTGGGTTCGGGCACCCCTCGTCACCGTGGTGTGGGTGAGCGTGACGGAGCTGATCGCCGGGTCGGAGTTCACGGTCAGCGATCCGGTTTCGTTCACCGATACATTGGCGGAGTCGGTGAGCGTGACGGCGATGGGGTGGAGACCGGTCGACGACGGAGTGCAGGACAGCACGGAGACGTTCTGGTTGGTGCAGCCGGCGGGGAGCTGCGTGTAGTTGTACTTGACGAAGTTCGAGTACGCGAACGGGGTCGCGTTGATCTGGGTCCCCTGGCCCACGTCGATCGTGCCCGGGGAGACCGCGAGCTTGCCGAGGATCGACGGCCCGAGCACGTAGGTCTGGTCGATGATCGAGGCGTTCGACCAGTAGCCCCCGAACATGATCGCATACCCGTCGGCGTCATCGAACGTGCTGGCGAAGCACTCGCGCGCGCTGGGGGCCCGGAGGACCCCGGTCAGCTGGGTCCAAGTCCCGTTCGCGAACGCCCAGGTGTCCGATAGCGCGCCGGCGGGACAGGTCGTGGACGAGCTGCCCGCGAACAGGAGAACATGCTGGTAGACTGGGGAGTAGGCAAGACCAAAGTAGACCCGCGCCCCGGGATGAGTCGTGAGGGTCAACTGGGTCCACGTGAGGTTGTGATAGGTCCACGTCGCGGAATCCGGGCAGTTGGAGGTGGTGCAGCCGCCGAAGAGGACGGCATAGCCGTCCGCCGCATCGTACACCATCGAGGCCCGGTACCGTCCCGCGGGGCTACCCGTGACGGTGAGCTTCGTCCAGTTCCCCTTCACGAACGACCAGGTGTCCGATAGCACCGACGCCGTGACGGTGGTCCCGCCGAACATGAGGACGTAGCCGTCGGCCGCGTCCCACGTCATCGCCTCCCGCCACCGAGCTCCCGGGGTTTGATTGGTGGTGCCGGTGATGTTCGTCCAGGTCCCTCGGGCGTACGTCCATGTGTCGTTGAACGTGGTGGCACCGGAGGTCGTGCCCGCGAACATGACGACCTCCTTGTCGACCGGGTCATAGGCCATGGCGGTCGCGTACCGTCCCGGCGGACTGTTCGCCGGCGACACCTGGTTCCACGTGTTGTTGACGAATGTCCAAGTGTCGCTGTCCAGACCGGAGGAGCCGTACCCTCCGAACAGAAGGACATAGTGATCGAGACCGTCGTACGTCATCGCGGCGATGTACCGCCCAGATGGAGGGGAGCCGGCGAACGCACTGAGATCCGTCCAGGCGACGGGCGCCACCGGGGAGGAGTTGGTGGGTCGCGGAACGGCCGCGGGCGGGGCGCACGTGACCTGGAGGCCGCTCACGACACACGCGCCCGTGCGAGCGGCGGGGCCATGCCCCGATTGCAGGCTCGCGGAGGCGGCCGAGATGGCCATGGAGCTGGGATTCGCCACGGCCGCCGGCAGCCCAACGTACCGAGGAGGTACGGCCGCAGCCGCGGCACCGGGCGTTGCCGGGAGCGCGCTCACGACCAGGAGGGCGATCAATACGGTCAGCATCACGGTCGTGGCGGCTCGGCGCCAGAACCCTGTGGTCCCAGTGGGCATGGCGGGGGCTTACCGCGCCATGCGTCTTGTACCTTTGGTTTTCGGATCCAAGACCCCACGGTTCCGCGGACGTCTGCCGGCGCGAGCGCGCACGAGGGATCTCGCCAATCGCGTGAAGGCCGCCGCCCGATGGGAGTAGAGGTCCTTCTCGGACGCGGACATCTCGGCGTAGGTTTGTCGAGAGCCCCGCGGCCGGAAGATCGGATCGAACCCGAACCCGCCGCGTCCTCGAGGGCGATCCACGACCTCCCCGGGGCAGTCGCCAGCGAAGAGCCGGACCCGGGTGCCGACCCGCAAGCCGGCTACCGTCCGGAACGTGGCCGAGCGATCCCGCCGGCGCAGGAGCTCGAGAATGGGATCGAAGCCCCAGACGCGGTAGAAATGGGCCGAGTACACGCCGGGGAATCCGTTCAGGCCGTGGATGAAGAGTCCCGAATCCTCGACAACAGTGGGTTCGGGACTCGGGGGGAGCGAGCCGAGCTTGGCGCGGACCACCGTTTCGAGTCGGTCGGTCTGCGGCTCCGGCATCACGCGACGGACCCGGACGGCCCGCAGACCAAAGGGAGCGAGAAGTCGACGGACTTCCCGAAACTTCCCATCGTTGGACGTCACGAACCGGACGTCCATCGGGCTACCAGGGGTACTCGTTGTACGAGATGATCTCGTTCGGGCTCTTCCGCCCCTCTCCGGGAACCGGGTGAGACGACCCGTTGTTCTCGGACGGATAGCCGATGGGGAGGATGGCGATCGGGTGGATCCCTTCGGGGACGCCCAGGACCGCCCGGACCTTCTCCTCGTTGAAGTCCACGAGCCAGTTGGTACCGAGCCCCTCCGCCGTGGCGGCGAGCTGCAGGAGATTGACGGCGACCGCGACGTCCAGGGGGTAGGCGGAAATGAACCCGCCGATGGTCACTGGAATGTCCTCCTCCACGGTGAACGCGACGACCGAAAGCGGGGCCTCGGCGACCAGCTTGCCCCGGGTGCACGCCTGAGCCAGCAAGCGCTTTCGCTCGTCATCTTGGACGACCACGAACCGCCAGGGCTGGAGATTGTTCTGGGAAGGTGCCAGACGCGCTGCCGAAAGGATGGTTCGGAGCTTCTCTGCGGGCACCGGGCGCGAGGCGTACTGTCGGCACGGCCGATAGGAGCGTATCGCCTCGAGAAGGTCCATGAAACCGCCAGTGGAGAATTCGAGTCGGCCGGTCGGAGGGGTTACCCTCCCGAGCAGGAGTGGCGCATTCCACCGGTACGAGAGAGCCCCACCCTAAAAGCGTTTGGTAAGCCGCCCGGCGGCGCGCCTACGCACCCGGCGTCCGGATGAGCTCGATCCAGAGTCCATCGGGGTCGGTCATGTAGGCGACCTCCACGACCTTCCCGTCCCGGATCTGATCGACGAGCGAGGCGCCGGCCCGACGCAGCCGACGGATCGCCGGGGCCATCCGCGCGACCCGGAAGCCCAAATGGTCGAGTCCCTCGCCCACGCTGTACTTGCTCGCGTACTTCGAGCCCGGAGGGTACCAGTTCAGTTCGAGATGCTGGCGAGAGCGCCGGTCCTTCATCAGCACCCACACTCCACCGTGGTCCATCGTTCCGCGCCGGAGTTCCGTGAGGCCGAGAGCGCGAGTGTAGAACCGGAGACTGCGGTCGAGGTCGGTCACTCGGATTCCGGGGTAGTCGAGGTACACGTCGACGGGAGTGCGCATCGGGGGATGAACGCCGGCCCGTCCTCGAACGGGTCGGCGACAGAGGAGTGGATCGTCGGGGTCGAGTCACCCAGCTTGGCCAGCGGGCGGCAACTGGACTTCGCGCTTCCCCCATGAGCCGCTTTCGTCGAGCGCTCGACGCGTCGGAGCGTTCATGAGGCGACCCGCGCGTGGCCGAGCTGTGCCCTCCAAGAAGGTGATCGACTGGCTGCTCCAGCCGGACCAGCCTTCGATCCAGTATCTCACGCTGACCCGACTACTCGCCCGGAGCGAGTCCGACCCCGAAGTTCGTGAAGCTCGATCTCAGATTCCGAAGGTCGGCTGGGTCGCTGAGATCCTCGCGCGACGGGACCTCCGGGGTTGGTGGTTCCACGAAAAGGACCTCTACAAACCCAAGTACGTCTCGACGAACTGGAACCTTCTGGCGCTCTCCGACCTCGGGGCGACCCGCCGGATCCCCGCCGTGCAGAAATCCTGCGAGCTCTGGATGGACCGTTCGCCGCTCAAGGGAGGGGGGATCGGGGGCTTCTACGGCGGGAAGGGCCACCTCTGCTACACGGGCAACATGGCCCGAGCGCTGATCCGAATGGGATACGGGGACGATCCCCGAGTCGAGAAGGCGCTCGAATGGCTCGTTCGGACCGCGAACCCGCGCGGAGGCTGGACCTGCTGGGCGTTCGCGGATGGCCCTGCCCCGAGCCGCACCCTGGATTCCTGGGAAGGCCTGAGCGCCTTCGCCGCCTACCCTCGGTCGCGCTGGAGCCCGCAGATGGTCAAGTGCGTGGAGAAGGGAGCGGAGTTCTATCTCGAGCGCGAGCTCCATCGGCAGGGTGGCGCCTACGAGCCCTGGTACCGATTTCACTGGCCAGTCCACTACTACTACGACCTGCTGGTCGGCTTGGATGTGCTTACGGAGCTGGGCTACGGGGCCGACCCGCGACTCCGTTTTGCGCTGGACCTCCTCAAGAAGAAGTGCCGGGCCGATGGCCGATGGGTGCTCGACGCGGTCCACCCCGATGGTCCGAGCTCCATGGAAGGATGGTACCGGGACCATCCGAAGCAGCGGCCCACGCCCCTTTCGTTCGAGGACGTCGGGCGGCCGAGCCGGATGATCACGCTGCGGGCGCTCACGGTGCTGGCTCGCGTCAACCGCGCCTCTCCGGGCTAGGCGACCGCTGCGGCAAGAGCACCCTTTCTCGACCGCTCGACCCTGAACGGCGATCGGGCTTCAGGCGCAAACGAGAGTTTATATGGCTGACATGCTCAAGAACTCCCGCTGACATCTGTCTGACAAACGGGCAAGAGTCGGCGTCGGTCGGAGGAATGGCGCTGGGCGCAGGAGGCCCCCGATGTATCTGAAACGGCTCAAACTGCGGAATTTCAAGTCGTTCGCCGGAAGCACCGAGATCCCGTTCCAGAGGGGATTCACGGGGGTTGCCGGCCCCAACGGGATGGGGAAATCCAACATCTCCGACGCCATCCTGTTCGTTCTCGGACCGACGAGCTCGAAGGCGCTCCGGGCGGACCGGCTCACCCACTTGTTCTTCAACGGTGGGTCCTCGAAGAAGCCGGCCACGGAATGCGAGGTCTCGCTCCAGTTCGACAACTCCGACCGGTTGCTGCCGGTCGATTCGGAGGATGTCGAGATCACGCGGTACGTGAAGCTCGCCCCGAGCGACCCGAACGGCTACTACTCGTACTTCTACGTGAACGGAAAGCGTTCGACCCAGACGGAGATCGACGCGGTCCTCTCTCATGCCCGGCTCTCGGGGGACGGCTACAACCTGGTCCAGCAGGGCGACGTCAATCGGATCGTGAGCATGGGACCCGTGCCCCGCCGCGGTCTGGTCGAGCGCCTCGCAGGGATCTCCCAGTACGACGATGAGCTCCAGCGGGCCGACGCGAAGCGCGCGGACTTGGAGCAGAACCTGGACCGGATCCGGACCCTGCTCACCGAGGTCAAGGGCCATCTGGCCCAGCTCGACTCCCAGCGCGAACAGGCGATCAAGTACAAGCAAACCCAGGACGAGAAGCGTCGCGCGGAAGCGCGGCTCGCCCGGGCCGGCCACCGCATCGCGCAGCAGGAAGTCGTGAGCTGCGAGCAGAACCTCGCGAAGCTCAACCAGGAACTCGTCCATCTCAAGGAAGCTCAGGCGAAGCTCGAGGCCGAGGCCCAAGAGGTCGGAACCTCGATCGACGCGATCGAACGGGAGGTCGCGAAACGAGGCGGCGCCGAGGCGGCGAAGTTCCAGCAGGAGCTCAACGACCGGCGAATGGCGTTCGCCCGGCTCGACGAGAACGTAAAGCAGGCCGAAGAGGAGCTGGATGCCCTCGGCCAGCGGGTCCAGTCGCTGTCCAACCAGATCAAGACCGACGAGAAGGAGGCCGAGCGGCTCGGGTCCGCCTCGACCGTCGCCGGGAACAAGCTCCGCACCGTCGAATCGAAGGCGGAGGAGCTCGCGGGCCAGCTCAAGGCGGCCACGGGAGACGCGGAGCAGTCCCAGGGCAAGCTCGCCGCCACCCGCAAGCAGATCCTGCAGCTCCAGCGCGAGCTCGAGGAGCGGCAGCGGGCCTGGCAGACCGCGGTCGGTGCTCACGAGAAGGCCAAGGCCACCGTGGACGGCGCTGAACGGGAGCAGGGGCTGGCCGAGGACGACGCCCGGACCCGCGAGGTGGAGCTCAAGGACGTCGAGCTCCGGCTGAAGCAGTCGCGGTCTCCCAAGGACGGGGCGACGAGCACTCCCGCGCTCCAGAAGGAGTTCTTCGAGGTCAAGAACAAGGAGAAGTCGCTCACGGCCCGATGCGAGGACCTCCAGAAGGAGGTCCTGGAGCTCAACCGGCGCTACACCGCGCTCGAGGCCCGCCTCAAGGCCCGGACGGATGGGGGCGCCCGTGCGAACCCGCTCGCCGCCGTCGATTTCCTGCTCTCGCAGCGGAACCTCGGCCGGATCTCCGGCATTCGCGGTACGGTCGAGGAGCTCGCCTCCTTCGACTCCGACTACCAGACCGCGCTGCAGGTCGCCGGCGGGAACCGGTTCCAGGCGCTCGTGGTCGAGTCGGACCAGGTCGCCGAAGAATGCGTGAGGCTGCTCCGCCAGGAGAAGCGCGGGCGCGCCACCTTCCTTCCCCTCAACAAGATGCTCGCCGGCCGCCCGAAGGGGAAATCCCTCATCGCCGCCCAGAGCGGGGGCGCCGTCGGGTTCGCGATCGACCTCGTGAAGTTCGACGAGGAGCTCCGCCCGGCATTCTGGTACGTCTTCGGCGAGACCGTCGTCATGAAGGACCTCGCCCGGGCCCGGGAGCAGATGGGGGGCGTCCGGCTCGTCACCATGACCGGGGAGCTCATCGAGGCCACCGGAGCCATCACCGGCGGGTACATCGAGACCGGCGACCGCGGACGGGGCGGGGACAACGCGGCCGAGCTCAAGCGGCTCGGCGAAGAGCTCCGCCTGCGGTCCACCGAGGACAGCGACTCCCGCGCGGAGCTGAAGCGGCTCGAGGAACGGGCCCGCACCCTGGGCGAGGAGCTCGCCCGGCGCACGGCCCAGGACGAAGCCCACTCCTCCACCCAGAAGGTCCTAGACCAGGACCTGGCGACGGCCCGTCAGCGACTCACCGAGGCCCGGGGTCGCATCGAGGCGGCCCGCAAAGGCCTCGCGACCGCGACCAAGACGCTCGCCGAGGCAGAGGCGACCGTCCAGGCCACGGCCGACGCTCTTCAGAAGGGAAAGCAGTCACTCGCCCAGTTCAACGACGACTACCTGGGGCACCTGCCTCAGAACGTCTCGAGCCGCATCCGGGCTCTCCAGGAGTCCCATCAGACCGCCGTCCAGGAACAGGTGGCGGCGGCCCGGGAGCTCGAGTCCGCCAAGGCCGCGTTCGCGACCGCGTCCTCCTCGCTGGAGCAGCGCCGCGCGGAGCTCAGCCAGGAGAAGGAACACCTCCTCGCGAAGCAGAAGGAGATCAAGTCGCTCCGAACGAATCGCGATTCGGCCAAGGAGTCCCTGGAAGCGCTCCGTTCGATGGAGCAACAGCAGAGCAAGGTCGTCGAGGCCCACCTGGAGGAAAAGCGCAAGCTCGAGGCGAGACGCCTGAAGCTCACCGAGGACAGCGGCCGGCAGCAGGAGGCGCTGCGGACCCGCGGCGTCATGGCCCAGCAGGAAGAGGTCCGGCTCGCGACCGCCCGCCAGCGGCTGACCGAGGTCGAGGCCGCGTTGAAGGAGTTTCCCGAGCCCGAGGCCGACGAAAAGCCGGTGCCGGCGGACGAGCTCAAGCGAACGATCCAGACCCTCCAGGCGGAGCTCGACTCGATGGGCTCGGTGAACCTCCGAGCCCTCGAGGAGTACGATGCGGAGAAGAAGCGGCTGGACGAGTTCGACGGCGAGTCGACCCGCCTCTCCACCGAAAAGTCCGAGCTCACCGGACTCGTCGGCGAGATCGAGAAGAAGAAGCGAACGAAGCTTACCGAGGTCGTCGGGGCGGTCAACGTCGCCTACCGCGAGATCTACGCCGATCTTTCCGGTGGAGGCGAGGGGGAGATCGCTCTCGAGAACTCCGACGACCCGCTCGCCGGCGGGCTCCTCATCAAGGCCCGACCCGTGGGAAAGAACGTGCAACGCCTCGAGCAGCTCTCCGGCGGCGAGAAATCCCTCGCCTCGCTCGCGTTCGTCTTCTCCCTGCAGCGCTACGACCCAAGCCCACTCTACGTCTTTGACGAGGTCGACATGTCGCTCGACGGCGTGAACGCCGAGAACGTCGGTCGCATGCTCCGACGCAACGCGGAACGAGCGCAGTTCATCGTGATCTCCCTCCGGAAGGTGACGCTGAAGTGCGCCCACCGCCTCTTCGGAGTGACGATGCACGGCGATGGCTGCTCGCGCGTCGTCAGCCTGAAACTGGATGAGATCGTCGATGTCGATGAACGTGAGCGGGCAGAGGCGAAACCGCCCGTGATCGCAGCGGGGGCGGCATGACGATCTCCGTCAGCGAAGCCGAGGAGCTGGCCCTCGGCTCGGCGCCCGTTCCTCGGGAAGCCGCCCAGCGGGTCCTCGACTATCTCGTCTTCCACCGCTCCCTGCTGGACGAACCCGGCGGGCCCCCGGCCCTGTTGGAGCGCTACCTCGGACTCGTCCGGAACCTGAAGGAAGGGGTCCACATCGTGATCGATGACCCGCTCCAGAAGGCGACGGCCCTCCTCTTCGAACTGGTCATGGACCAGGAGTTCGACCCGTGGGAGATCGACCTCGTCCGCTTCACGCAGGTCTACCTCGAGCGCGTCCGGACGGACGGGGCGGTCGACTTCGCGGTCGCCGGCCGGCTCGTCTACATGGCCTGGAGCATCCTCTACCTCCAATCGGAGGCCGTCCTACGTCACCGCGAGGAGGCGATCCAGCCGCCCGAGGGGGCCGCCCCGGACGGCGCGGGAGACCTGGACGACGGCTATCTCGGCGAACTCACCACGCCCGAGAGCGTCGACGTCACGACCGCCGTGCTGGACACGGCCGACTCTCCTCTCGTCCAGATGGTCCGTCATAGCGAGCCCCGACCCGTGAGCCTGCTCGAGCTCGTCCAAGCGTTCGGGGAGGCCGAGGTCGAAGCCCGCCGGTCCCTGCGCATCCAGGAGCTGCGCGAGCGCCTCCGGGAGGAGCAGCAAGCTCCGCCGGAGGTCCTCGTCCACGGGGATATCCCCGAGCAGGACCTCGCGGATGCGTGGGAGGTCGCTCGCCATCACCCGGTCGGCGAACCGTTCCCGTTCCTCTCGCTGTGGCGCCACGAGCACGGACGCGACCGGCTGGTCGCGCTGTTCCTGGCCGTGCTGTTCCTCGCCCGGGAACGGTCGGTCGAGCTCCATCAGGAGCGGCTCGGGGAGTCCCCCATCGCGATCGTGCGGACGACCGAGAGCCGGGCGCCGGTCAAGGAGGAGTGAACCCGATGCCGTCGAAGGTGGATGACCTCGTACTGCGGATCGAAGCGATCCTGTTCGCCGCGGGAAAGCCCCTCTCCGTCCGGGAGCTCACGGAAGCCGCGGAAGCCCCGGATCATCGGCCCATCCAGCAGGCGATCCGGACCCTGCAGCGGACGTACGAATCGCGCGCCACGGCCCTCGAGGTCCGCCACGTCGGCGACCGCTACGCCCTCCAGCTTCGCGAGACCTTCGTGCCCACGGCGCACCGGGTCTCTCCCGTGGAGATGGCGCCCCGGACGCTGAAGGCGCTCACGCTCATCGCCTACCACCAGCCGGTCCTGCAGAGCACGCTCGCCCGCATGCTCGGGGAGGCCGCCTATGAAGAGGTGAGCCGGTTGCGGGGACTTGGTCTGATCCACGCCGAGCCGAAGGGCGCGACCCTGGAGCTGAAGACGACTCGCACGTTCGCGGAGTACTTCGGGATCGAGTCGACCCGCCCCGAGGAGATCCGCCAGTTCCTCGAGAAGAAGCTGGGGGTCGCTCCCGCGCCGCCTGCCGGCGCTGCGATATCCATCGAACCGCCGCCGGAGTCCCCCGGCCCTTCGGAGGGCCCGGAGGCGACGCCCGACGTGGCCGAAGATCCGGTCCCCCGCCCGTAGCCGGGCGTCGGGCTAGAACGCACCGCACCCGGGACAGCGGACCGGTTCCGCGGGGCGCAAGCTGCCGCAGTACGGACAATGGAACATCGCGGGACCGGGTGGCGGGGAGGCACCGAAACCGCCGCCCGGAACCCGGGGCGCGTACGCGTAGGCGGGCGGGCCCGGCGCCAGGGGGCCCGGCGCCGATGGCGGGGGTGCCCCGTAGGCCGGGAGGGGCGGGGCCGGGGGCCCGTAGTAGGGTGGAGGGACATGGCGGGGGGCGCGCGGACGGCCTAGCACGATCGCGATCGCCGCGGCGGCGGCCAGGGCGAAACCGAGGATCAGGAGCGTCGCGATCGGGACCGGCGCCGGTGCGGGCGGTGGGGTGACTCCGGGGTTCGGGATCCCGGGAGTGGGCCCGGTGTAGACGTAGTCCCGGATGCTCGCGTTCGCGTCGGCGGCGAGGAACGCCGGGGCGAGCAGGAATCCCCACCCTGTCACCGCGTCCCAGCCCGGGGCGGCGGCGAACTCGTAGTTGGAGCCGGCGGTGACGTCGACGAACGGATCCGATGGGCCCGGGTGGGCGGCGTAGTAGCTCGCCATCCGGTAGAGCTCGGGGTCCAGCATTCCGAAGGTGTGCCCCGCGACCGCCGCCGCGGAGGCGAGGAACCCCGCGAAGACGGGGGCCGCGATGCTCGTACCCTGGAGCGTCTCGAAGTACACCCCGGTCGAGTCATGGGCGGTGTAGGCGATCGTCGTGTTCGCCACGAAGCTGACGTCCGGCTCGGATCGGGCCAACTGGCCGATGCCCTGCTGGGCGCTCGAGTTCGCGATGGCCGGCTGGGCGGCGGAGTCGAACTGCCACGATGGTTCGGCGACGATGGTGCTCGCGCCGCCCTCGCTACCGGAGAACGTCCCCGCCCCTCCCGACACGTCGTACCACGCGCTGGCGCTCGCGATGCCGGTGATGGACGCGTCGAAGGTCGCGTTCACCCCCGTGGAGTTTGACCACCCCGCGGGGGAACCGCCCAGCTGTACGGAGAGACCCCCGACCGCGATCGTGGCCCCATCGGCGAACGCGGCCGAGGCGGGCCACGTGGGCCACTGGCCCTGGAACCGGCCCGAGAGGTCGTTGGGCGCGTTGCCCTGATCGCCGCTCGCGGCGATGACGCTCACCCCGATCGCCGCCGCGTGGACGAGCTCGCTGTTCCAGAGCGAGTCGTTCAGGTCGGGGAGACCGAACGAGTTGGAGACCGCCACGAGCCGGGACGTGGAGTAGTTGTACGATAGCGCCGACGCGAGCGTCGTCGCGAAGAAGTCGGCGACGTCGCCGATCGACGGATTCACGCCCGTGGCGAGATACAGGCTGGCGGGGAAGTAGAAATTGGCGATCGTGGCGCCGGGCGCGAGACTGCCGGCCATCTCCACGTCCAGCGCGTTCTCGGTCGCGTCCAGCGACGAGTCCTCGATCGCCCCCGAGCCGCCCGGGGGCGGCGCGGTGACGCCCGCGATCGTGACCGGGACCCCCACCACGGCAGGGTGGGGCCAGGCCGAGGGGAACGTATCATTGAAGTACGCCGACACCGCGACGGGGTCGAAGGCCGGCGTGTCCTGCTGGGTCGAGTTGTTGAAGCCCGACAGGAGGATGGTGGCCACGGCCTCATGGGTGGGGAAGGTGGCGTTCGCGACCGCCCCGGACCCGGGAAAGAGCTGGCTCACTCCGAAGGCTTGAGTGAAGTCGGAGCCGATGAACAGTTGCGTGCCCGAGACATTGTCGATCACGAACCGACTCGGGGAGACCACCTTTCCGTGGGTCCCGAACGCCCGCAGTTCATGGGAGAGGCCCGGGTTGGCCCAATCGCTCAATCCGCCAATCCCGGCGACGAGGGAGGCGAGGCCGGCGGGCAGCCGGGGTGACCCGCTCGCCGTGTAGAGCGGGGTATCTCCCGCCCAGCCATATCGGACCAGTTGGACCCCGAACGCCTTCTCTACCTGGCCGGCCGGCAGGGTCGCGGACACCCCGAGTCGGTCGGGGGTCACCGAGACCCGGCTCGCCCCATGAAGATCGAGGTAGGCGACCACCGACGCGACTTGGCCAGCGGCCGGAGAGAACCGCGCCTCGAACTGAGACTCGGTGAGGAAACGCCCCGGAGAGCCGCTCGATCCCCCGGCCGCCGCGATGACTTCCGCCAGTCCGGCGGGGTCCTGGGTTCGGAGGCTGAGTGAGACCACGATCGGCGTCGTCGCGGGCAACGGACCCACCGGAGTCCCCGGCCCGATCGACACTGCGTCGCTCCAGATCGCGGGTGAACGGCCCGCCATCGACGCGCCGTGGCTGGCTCCGGCCGGGGCGGGGGTTCCCGCCAAGAGCGGACCGAGCACCAGCGTCGCGCAGAGGAGGGCGGCGACGAGGACGATGCGCATCGGCCGAGCGAGTTGGCCGCTCGACATAAGGACGACCTCTCGAGCGGCCCCAACGCTATATCCGCGGGGAGAGATGGGCGCGGGATGGCCCCGGGCCCGGACCCGCCCGCGTGCATCTTTTGCGATATCATCCATCGCCGCTCGCCCGCGTTCATCTTCTACGAGGACGACACCACGCTCGCGTTTCTCGACCTGTTCCCGTTCACGCGAGGTCACGCCCTGGTCGTCCCCAAGATCCACGTGGACCGGCTGACCGAGCTGCCCGCGGATCGCTACGTGGGGTTCTTGACGGGCCTCGCGGCGGTGTGCCGTCGGATGGAGCGGCTTTCCACCCACTACAACGTCGCGCTGAACCAAGGGTCCCTTGCCGGACAGATTGTCTTCCATCTGCACTTCCACATCATTCCGCGGTACTCCGCCGAGAACCCGTTCCGGACCCCCTCTCGCGACCGGCTCCGCGACGCGGATGCCCAAGCGCTCGTCGCGCAGCTCACCGCTCCCTGAATCTCCATGGCACACCTACGTCCCCCGGCGGTAGCGGGCCAGTTCTACGAGGGTACCGGGGAAGCGCTCGCCCACCAGGTGGAAGCTTGCTTCTTGGACCGGCGAGGACCGGGCGAACTTCCAGTCCGGCATCGCTCGGCGGACCGTCACGTGCGCGCCATCATCGTCCCGCACGCGGGGCTCCTCTACTCGGGACCGATCGCGGCCCTTGGATTCTCCCGGGTCGCCGCGGAACGGCCACCGGCGCATGTCCTCGTTCTGGGAGTTGACCACCAGGGAGCATCGACGGGCGCGGCGCTCTCCGACGAGGACTGGGAGACCCCACTCGGCCGCGTGCCCGCCGACCCCGACCTCATCCGGACACTTCATCGACCCCCGATTCCTATCGACAATACCGCCCACGCGGGCGAACACTCGATCGAGGTCGAGCTCCCGTTCCTGCAGTACGTGCTCCCCGCCCCCCGGTTCGCCGCGCTGATGGTCCGGTTCGGCCCGCTGAGTCACCTGCGGACGATCGGCCGGGTCGTCCGGGAGGCCGTGAAGGATCGCGATGTCCTTCTGGTCGGCTCGACGGACTTCTCCCACTACATCCCCGCCGAGGACGCGCGGGCAATGGACGCCCAGGCGATCCGACCCATCCTGGAGCGCGACGCGGGCGGATTGTACGAGACCGTCCGCTCGCAGGACATCTCGATGTGCGGGGTCGCCCCCGTCACCGCCCTCCTCGCCGCGATTGCGGACGAACCGCTCACCGCCCGGCTTCTCCGGTGGGGACATTCGGGCGAGTCGGAACGGATGCCGACCGTTGTGGGATACGCCGCGATCGTGCTCGAGTCCGCCGCCCCACTTTCCCCGGGGCCGTCGGCGGGTTAAATAGGCCGAACTGCTGGCCGCGGCCGACCGAGATGATCCTCAGCGACCGGAAGATCCGGGACGAGATCCGTCGGGGCCGGATCGTCATCCGGCCGTACCGACCCGACTGCCTTGGGTCGAACTCGTACGATGTCCACCTCGGCAAGTACCTGGCCGTCTACCGAGACGGGGCCCTGGATTCCCGCAAGCCGAACGTCATCGACGAGTTCCGCATCCCCCCGGAAGGGTACGTGCTGGTTCCCGGCCAGCTCTATCTCGGCGTGACCCAAGAGTACACGGAAACCCACGGGTTCGTCCCGTTCCTCGAGGGAAAGTCCAGCGTCGGCCGTCTGGGGATCGATATCCACTCGACCGCCGGCAAGGGCGACGTCGGGTTCTGCAACTTCTGGACGCTAGAGATGTCGGTGAAGCTTCCGGTACGGGTGTACGCCGGCATGCCCATCGGCCAGCTGATCTACTTCGAGATCTCCGGCGAGGTCGAGCGGTCGTACGCGGACAAGAAGTCGGCGAAGTACCGTACCGTGTCGCCGCATCCGATCCCGTCCAGGATGCACCTCAACTTTCCGGGCGGTGCGCGTCCCCGGGTGCCCCGGCGCAGACCTAGGACGACGCGGGCGGCGACGCGCGCGAGCCGCCGGGGATGATCAGGTAGAACGCGGGCTTTCCCGGCCGGGACCGCTCCCGCCGGCGCTGGGGGTCGTGGGCCTCCGCCTCGTCCTCGGAGTGGACCCCGACCCGCTGGAAGCCGAACCGGCGGGCGAGGTAGCCGGACGCTTCGCGGAGGACGCGAAGCTCGTCGTCCACGACCCCGCGAGCCGCGGGTTCCCCCCGAAGCTGGGGGGCGACCCGTCCGACGTACTTCGGGATCTGGTCCCGGTACGCGGCGAGCTCGGGATGCTGCGCCGCCCGGACCATGACCTCCCGGACGGTCGGAGCAGGACCGCCGCCCGCCGTCGCTTCGCGGATCCAGGCCTCGATGGTCGCCTTCCAGGGGGCCGCGACGTAGAACTCCACCGCTTCGGGCGCCTCTCCCCGGGCCGTCGCGAGCTTGACAACGTTCCGCAGGTCGTCGTCGACGCCGTCCAGGTACGTCTCCTCCGCGCGAGTCGCGGGGTGGTCCTCGAACTCGTCGGGCGAGGGCCATGCCCGCTCGGCGACCAACCCGGTGCCGCGCCCCGCGCCCAGCTCCTCGGAGAGATGCGGCGTGATCGGATTCATCATGCGGACCCACGCTTCGAGCGCCCGGTCCATCGCCGGCCCCGAACCGCCCCCCCGCTGCAGGTACCGCCGGAGGACAGCGGGCAACCGCGCGTAGACGATCTCGGCGAACGGTCGGACCGCGAACGCGTCCAGGGCCTCCTGCGCGTCCCGGGCCGCCCGATGGAACTCGCTCCCGAGCCATCGGTCCAGGCGTTCCGGCCCCGCCCCGCTCTGGACCGACTGCTCCATGACGAACCGTTCGACCTCGGCCAGCCGCCCGGCGGCGGCGCTCGGGAGCGCTTCGTCCCACTCGAGGTCCTGGTGGGGGGAGGCCGACTGGCAATTGAACAACCTCAGCACATCCGCGCCCCACTGGGCGAACGCGTCCCGGAGCGGAGGGATCGACCCGCCTTTCGACAGGACCCGCTTCTTGGAGATCTTGCCACCGCCCTTCTCGGTGAGCCACCAGTTGACGAAGATCGACCGGGGCTGCAATCCCTCCGGCAAGAGGAGAGCGTGGGTGTAGAGGAAGACGGGAAAGTGGACGCGCTTGTGTTCCTTCCCGCCGATGTTCACGTCGAGCGGGTACCAGTAGCAGAATTCATCCCTGACCTCCTGCTGGAGGTCGGACGGTACCGACGGCTCGCCGGGACCCTCCCCCAGGAAGACCCGGTCGAAGAACGCGGGGGTGAGTTGATCGAGGCGCAGGCGACCGTCCGCAACGAAGCGGCGCACGATGAAGTAGGCGGGATAGAACGTCGAGTCCGCGATCGGCTCGATCACCCAGCTCGGGTCGGGGGGGAAGGGGGTACCTAGCCAACGGCCCCGGCGCGTGCAGGGCCGGTCCTGGAACCAGTCGAGGATGGAGTGCATCTCCGAGCCGTACTCCGTCGGCGCGAATCTCATCCGTTCGACCAGCTCCCGGGTCGCGGACTTCCACGTGGCGTCGCCGTAATGGATGAACCACTGGTCCGGCAATTTCCGGATGATCACGGCATGTCCGTTCCGACAGATGACCGGCTTCGAGAACTCCTGGAGCTGGAGTCCCCCCGGCGTGCCCCGCAGGAGCGAGATGACCCTCTCTCGCGCGGCCGGAACGGGGGCTCCGTCCAAGAGGTCCGGGCGCATCCGTCCTCGGGCGAATTCGACCCGGTACAACCGCTCCGTCGCGGCTTCGAGTGCGTCAGCGTCCGCCAGGGTCCGCGCCCCCGTCGCGCGCACCGCCCGCTCGGCCGGTGGCCCTTCTCCGGCGAGCAGCTCAACCTCGGAGCGGGTCAGCGACCCGTCAGAAGGTAGGACCACGACCTCGGGGATAGACGGGATCCCGGCCCGGGTCGTGGGCTCCAGGGCGGCGACGCCCAGCCAGTCGGCGGGTGCATGGGCCGGGACGCTCATCACCACGCCGGTGCCCACCCCCGATTCGACCAGCCGGCTGGGCAGGATGGGAAGCTCCGCACCCGTGAGCGGGGCCTTCGCCCGACGGCCCGCGAGCTCCGCGGTGGGGACTTCGTGCCCGATCCGTCCTCCGTGCTGCTCCACGAGCCGCTCGGCGGCCGGTCGGCTCACCAGGAACGCATGCGGTCCCTGGTGCCAGACGACCAGCGGGTCGGACGGATGCACCCAGAGGTTGGTGGCCCCGTAGACCGTCTCGGGCCGCAACGTGGCCGCGAGCAGGATCCGGCCGTCGTCGAGGGCGAACGGCAGAGTCTCGTAGATCACCCAGTCCGCGTCCCCGCCCGAGGAGAGGTCGGTCTCCGAGGCGTCCACCGAGACCGGGCCGCAGACGGGGCAGATCGAGGCGAAATGGGGGGCCTGGACGAGGACACCTTTCGCGGCCAGGCGGTGGAACTGCCATCGGATGAACGCCTGGTAGTCGTCGTCGATGGTGGTGAGATAGGCGCTCTCGTCGATCAGGAGTCCCAGCCGGCGGAACGCGTCTAGGTAGCTCAAGCCGAGCGCCCGCGCCGCCTCGGCGGGGTCCTCGAGCTCGGACCAGCGCTCGGGAGGGATCCCGTTGTCCTCGAGCTGGCCCACGGTGACCGGATCACGGTCGCGGACCTTTTGGGCGAACGTGACGGCCGGAAGCCCCGACGCGTGGGTACCCGTCGGAAAGAAGCCCTGGTGCCCCCGCATCCGGTGATACCGGTGGAACACGTCCGCGTAGACGAGGCCCCGAAGATGTCCGAGATGGATGAATCCGCTCGCCCCGGGGTACGCGACTAGGGCGAAGAACTTCCCCCGGCCCGGAACGCGCTGGGCCCGGGCGAGCCCTCGCGCGGCCCACTCGCGCTGCCAATGTTCCTCGCGGGTTCGCTCCATGTCCCGGGCGCACGAGTGGGATGTGCTATTTGAGAAATGCCGAACTTCGGTGGAGCTCCTCGGGCCGGTAATGGAATGAACCCGGCCGCGGTGCCCCCGCCCGGATGCGGATCATCGAGATCTTCCACTCCATCCAGGGAGAAGGCCCGCTGACCGGCGTCCGGACCTCGTTCATCCGGACCGCCCGATGCAATCTGAGGTGCACCTGGTGCGACACTGCATACTCCTTCGGTCCCGGGGTCGAGCGCTCGATTCCGTCGATCGTCCGAGAGGTCGTGGCTCACCGGACCCGGTTCGCATGCCTCACTGGAGGTGAGCCCCTCCTGCAGCGGGAGTCGGTCGAGCTCCTCGCCGCGTTGGCGCGGCGGGGCTACACCACCGTCGTCGAGACCGGCGGTTCTCTCGACGTCTCCCCGTATCTCGAGATTCCCCGGGTCGTCCTGAGCGTCGACGTGAAGTGCCCCTCCT
>DASQHP010000078.1:0-40704 GCA_035632035.1 Thermoplasmata archaeon
AAGCTCCTGCCGGCCCAGGCGGCCCTCGCGCCGCAGCGCGTCAAAGACCACGCGCTCGCTCGCCGCATGCTGGTCGACCAATACGAGCGAGGCCTCGGACTCGGCCACCCAGTAGAGGTTGAACATGCATCCGAGCAGGCGGAGGGCAGGGTGCCGGGCGGTGGCGGCCAGCGCGGGGGCCGACGGCGCGTCGACCAGCGAACGCTGCCGCCCTGCGGTCACGCGGGGTCGGGGGAGTGCGGTCGGAACCGGGACGGGCCGAGAGCGAGCCGCCGACCCGACCGGGTGGAGGGGCTCGGCCGGTTCGGCGACGTGGACCACCTGGAGCAACGATTCCCGGACCCGCGATCGGAGCATCTCGTAGAGGCCGCGCTCGTCCGCGAACCGGACCTCGCGCTTCGTCGGGTGGACGTTCACATCGACACGGTCCGCGGGGAGTCGCAGGCTCACGACGCCGACGGGGAAACGGGCCCGGGGTAGGAAATCGATGAACGCCGCCCGGACAGCCTGGGCGAGCGGCCGGGAGACGATCGCCCGCCCGTTGACGGCGAGGTGGAGCGCACCGGAGGTCGGCCGATGGACCGAGGGGCGTCCGAGGACGGCCTCGATTCGACCGTCGCCCCCGAGCGGCGCCTCGACGGGGAACGACTGCGCGAGGAACTCGGGCCCGAACACCCGGGCCGCGGCGTCGCGCAGCGAGGTCGAACGGGGGTACCGTCCGAGCTCGCCGGCTTCCGTCGACAGCGTGATCCCGACCTCGGGGCGGGCGAGGTACATCCGCTCGACCGTCGTTGCGACTTCCACCTGCTCCGAGGCGGGTGAGCGAAGGAACTTCCGGCGTGCGGGGGTGTTGTAGAAGAGGTCCCGGACCTCGACGGTCGTACCCGGTGGCCGACCGGCGACGGAAGTGCCCTCGACCGTCCCGCCCGAGAGCCGGATCTGGTGGGCCGCATCATCCGAGGCGACCCGGGAGGTGAGGCTCAACCGGGCCACGGTCGCGATCGACGCCAGGGCCTCGCCGCGGAAGCCGAGCGTCCCGATCCCCGCGAGCTCCTCCGCCGAGCCGAGCTTGCTGGTCGCATGACGCTCGACCGCGAGCGGGAGCTCCTCCGGCGGAATCCCCCACCCGTCGTCGTCCACCCGAAGCGCCGTCATCCCGCCCCCGACCAGGTGGACCCGGACCTCCGTGGCACCCGCGTCGATGGCGTTCTCGATCAGCTCCTTCACGACCGAGGCGGGCCGCTCCACGACCTCGCCCGCGGCGATCCGCTCGACCGTCCGGGGGTCGAGGCGGCGGATCGGGCGGCGGGCCGCCGCGAGCTCGGGGAGCGTCATCGACCGGCCCCGTCCGACTCCTCGACGAGGCGTCGGCGAAGCTCGGCGATGAGCTGGAGCGCCTCCATCGGCGTCAGCCGTTCCGGGTCCACGGCGCGGATCGCCTCCTCCACGGCGGAGGGAGGATGCGGTTCGCTGGTCGGGACGAGGATCCCCTGCGTGTAGCGCGTCGGCCGGCCGGCGCGAGCCGCGGGAAGTCCCACGCCCTGGGACTCGAGCCGGCGTAGCAATCGCTCGGCCTCTCGCAGCAACTCCGGCGGGAGCCCGGCGAGCTTCGCCACGTGGAGCCCGTAGCTGCGGTCCGTGCTCCCCGGGACCAGGCGGTGGAGGAACACGACCGCGCCGTCCTGCTCCCGGACGGCGAGATGCGCGTTCCGGGCGCCGGTGAGGCCACCCACGAGCTCCGTCAGCTGATGGTAGTGGGTCGCCAGCACCGTACGGCACCGGACCTGGTCATTCAGGTGCCGCAGCGTGGCCCAGGCGAGCGCGAGCCCATCGAACGTGCTCGTTCCCCGCCCCACCTCGTCGAGAAGGACCAGGGAGCCGGCGTCGGCCCCCCGCAGGATCTCGGAGACCTCGCTCATCTCCACCATGAAGCTCGATTTCCCCCGCCCGATCTCGTCGGTGAACCCCATGCGGGTGTAGAGGCCCGTGACCCGGCCGATGCGGGCGTAGCGGGCCGGCAGGAACGCCCCGACCTGGGCAAGGATCACCAAGAGCCCGACCTGCCGCATGTACGTCGACTTGCCCGACATGTTCGGGCCCGTGAGTACGAGCAGCCGGTTTGCGCCGGCGTCCAGGTCGGTGTCGTTCGGCACGAATCGCCCCTCCATCGTCCGGTCGAACACCGGATGCCGACCCTCGCGGATCTGGAGGACGCCGCTCTCATCGACGAGGGGCCGGACGTACCCCCGCTCCTGGGCCAAGAGCGCGAGCGAGGCCAGAGTGTCGAGCTCCCCGACGGCCCGCGAGAGCCGGTGGAGAGCCGGGACGAATCCGTCGACCTCCCCGAGGAACCGGTCCCACGCGGCCGCCTCCGTCGCTGTTCGGCGGTCCCGGGCCGAGAGGATCCGTTCCTCGATCTGGCCGAGCTCCTCGGTCGTGAACCTCTCGCCCTGCGAGAGCGTCTGCTTGCGACGGAAGCGCTCGGGGACCCTGGCGAGGTTCGGACGGGAGACCTCGAGATAGTACCCGAAGACCTGGTTGAACCCGACCTTCAGCGTGCGGATCCCGGTCGCCTCCTGCTCTCGCTGCTCGAGCGCGTCGAGCGCCCCGACCCCGTCGGACTCGGAGCGGGCGAGCTCGTCCAGCTCGGTCGAGAATCCCGGACGGAACAGACCCGACCCGTCGGACGTGGCGGGCGGCGACTCCGGGACGGCCCTCGACAAGAGGTCGAGGAGGGGGGCGAGCGGAGCGAGTTCCTCACGGAGCCGGGCCAGGAGGGAGGCGGTGGGGGCCGCGAGCCAGGTCCGGGCCCGGTCGATCGCGGTGAGGCTGTCGCGCAGCGCCAGGAGCTCCGGCGGCCGAACGCGGCGGCCGGCGACGCGGGCCGCGATCCTCGAGAGGTCGGCCACGGGGCCGAGTTCGCTCCTCAGGCCGAGCAGCTCGGCGCCCCGCTGGACGAGCAGCTCCACCGCATCCTGCCGTTCCCGGATCCGGCTCACCTCGGCGAGCGGGTGCCGCAGCCAGAACGCCAGTGTCCGGTGGCCGGGCGCGGTGACGGTCTCGTCCCATGTGGAGAGGAGGGTCGCCCCCCCGGGGTCGTCGGGGTTCATGGGCCGGACGATCTCGAGGTGCCGGAGCGTCTTCGCGTCCAGGCGCAGGCGGCCGGCACCGGTCGCGTAGTCCACCCGCTCGAGGAACGGAAGCAGGCGGGGCTGCGTCGCCCGGACGTACCCGGCGAGCTGGAGCGCCGCCTGCCGTTGCGCTCCGGTGGCCCCCGGTCCGGGACGCACCGCTTCCGGAGGCTCGACATTCACCGTGGTCGGCGACGCCGGTTCGAGCCGCATCCCCGGGAATTCCCGGCTCAGGAGACCGAGGAGCCCGGGGCCGAGCGACGGGTCGGTCCCGACGATCGTCTCCCGAGGGGAGAACGGGGCGAGCGCGGACCCGAGGCCATCGGCGCCGGGAGCGTCGGCGACCCCGTCGAACCATTCCCCCGTCGTGACGTCCACGACGGCGAACGCGCCCACGCCCGCCGACGGAAGCACGACGCTCGCGAGGAAGTTGTGGTCGGGGCCGGGAAGGATCCGCTCCTCGAGGGCCGTGCCCGGCGTGACGACGCGCGTCACCTCCCGACGCACGAGCCCCTTCGCGACGCTCGCGTCCTCCACCTGGTCACAGAGGGCGACCTTGAACCCCTTCTGGACCAGCCGGGCCAGGTAGGTGTCGATCGCGTGGTGGGGAACGCCGGCCATCGGGACCCGGACCCCTTCGCGATCGGCGGACCGGGCGGTGAGCACCACCTCGAGCTCCTTCGAGAGGAGCTTCGCGTCGTCCCCGAAGGTCTCGAAGAAATCGCCCACGCGGAAGAGGACGAGATGGCCCGGGTACTGGGCCCGGACCCGCTCGTACTGTTCCATGAGCGGAGTCGTCGGGGCCGCCTCCGGCATCGGAAGGCGAGCGACCCGGACGCGCCATATATCTCTGCCGAGCGGCGACCGAGCGCTGAGGGGGAGATTTGAACTCCCGAGGCGTTCCCGCCACCAGCTTTCAAGGCTGGCGCCTTTCCGGGCTAGGCTACCTCAGCGCGCGGTCGGATGGGTCTGCCGGGAGAAAAGGCTAGGGAAGGGGCGGCCCGGGCCGCCGGGATGCAGGTGCCGGGAGCTCCGCCCGGGGCGGGGGGTCCGCCCCGGGGTTCGAACCCGGGTGGTCAGCTTGGAGGGCTGACATCCTACCGCTAGATTACACCTGCACGCGGCCGCCGGGCCGCCGAGGGAGACGACGGCCGAGCCTTACGTTTTGGGGTGCCGGGTCAGGCCCCGCCGAGCTCGAGGAGCGCCACGCGCTCGAGGACAAGCCCATCCCAGGCCGACCGGGGCACCGCCTCCCGCTCGACCTGCGTGATCCCGAGGCGGTCCAGCGTCTCGGGCGACGCGGGCCGTGGGTAGACGGTCCCGTCCACTTGGAGGCCGAGCTCGTCCAGGATCGTGGCCAGCACCCTCGGCTTCTCGGCGACCAGGACGAACTCCTCGGTCCCGTCGGAGACCCCGACCTTCTGGAGCGCCCGCGGCAACTGGTCGTCCCCGGCCACGTAGAGCGCGAGCTCGGCCCCCCGGTCACGCAGCCGGCTCTCCCCCCGGGAGCGGGCTCGCCCCAGATGGGCCCACGCCGATAGAACATGGGCCTCGCCGGCGATCGACCGGGCATCGAACAGCATCACGAGGCCCTCGCCGGCGCCCCCGAGGCGCCGGAGCGTCCGCACGAGCGTGGGCACGTCCGGCTGTCCCGGGACCTTCCGGCGGGCTCCCGTCGCCTGGAGCGTTCGACTCTCACCGGCCGGCACGGGTGGCGTCACCTTCACTCCGCGAGGAATCGGAGGAACTCTTCGCGCGTCCGGGGGCGGAGCACGTAGTTCTCTGCCTTCTCCCGCCCGATGGTCGAGGTCGGGGTCGCCCCGTAGTTGTGGCCCGGCAGCACGACGGTCGCGTCGGCGAGCCGGATCACGGGCCCGAAGAGGCTGTCGTACATCTGGCTCGGGCTCCCGCCCGGCAGGTCGGTGCGGCCGCACTCCCCCACGAACAGGGTGTCGCCCGTCGCCACGTGACCCTCGAACAGGTAGAGCACGCTGTCAGGAGTGTGGCCCGGGGTGTGCAGCACGTCGAACCGAACCCGACCGGACTCCACGTGGCTGCCGTCCTCGACGGAGACATCCTGGCCGAGCGGGGCGACCTTGTGAGCGACCACCTTCGCTCCCGTCCGCTGCTTCACCTCGCCGTTCCCCGCCACGTGGTCGGGGTGGCTGTGGGTGTTGAGGATGAACCGGACCTTGACGGACAGCTCGTCGATCCCCCGCAGAACCGGGTCGATACCGAACGACGGGTCGATGACGGCCGCCTCGCCGCCCTCGGCGTCGGCGACGATGTAGGTGAAGTTCTGGTACGGACCGACCTCGTACTGGCGCAGGATCACGGCGCCCTCACCGGGATTCGCTATTTGACGGCACGCGACGGGCTAGCGGATGGAGTCGATCTCCCCGTCCGTCGGGGTGACCCGGGAACCTGAAACGGCGTCCAGGACGACGCGACCATCCGGACCCTCGATGTACCAGAACGGCACGTGCACGAGCACCGGAGGCGCGAGGGCGAGGTCGTCGGTCGCCGGTGGCACCCTCCGCCGCTCGATCACCACGGCGCCGCCGTGCTGCTCCGTGTGGTCCACGCTCACCGTGTGGCGGCGGCGGACCGCGTCCTCGGCCGACGCTCGCGCGTGGTCCGGCGAGAGGTGGGGCGCGAGCCGTTGGTGGGGCTCGTCGAGCTCCGCGGCGAGCTCGCGCTCCCCGGGCTCCCAGAACTCGGCCTGCCCGGAGAGCGCGTTGATGGCCACCAGGTGGTCGGACGGCGGCCCCCGCCCTCCGTGCGGCGTGGCGACACGGACGCGGTAGGCGGCGACGAAGAAGGGGATCAACCGGAGCGTGGAACGGTACCCATCGACGCCGGCCAGGGCCTCCGCGTCGGATTGCCCCAGGCGAGGGCGGACCGTCCTTTCCCCCTCGGGGAACAGGAGGGGGGGAGGATGGAGCGGGGCGGCGGTGAGCGGCTCCTCGCTCTCCGGCGAACTATCCGGACCCGACAACAGTAGCTCGCCTAGCGCAGACCCGAGGGTCGACGGGTCCAGGATCTCGATGCCGCGCTCGGAAGCGATCGAGCGGGCTACGGTCCCGGGATCCTCGGGATAGACGATCGTGCGATGGACGGCGTCGGAGGGAAACTCCGCATCGACCTCGGCGGGCGAGGGGAGGCCCGCGACGATCAGCACGGCCCGATGGTCCCGGCCGCGGACCGCCCTGAGGCCTCCCGGGCGGTCCTCGAGGCGATACCCCGCGGCTTCCAAGAGACGACGCAGCACGGGACCGCCGGCGCCCGAATGACCCATCGTTCGTTTCATCCCGGGTGGGATTATCTTGGTTCCGTCGGATTCGACATCACGGCCCCGGGCGGCGGATGGCCCCGACCGATCCCCGACACCCGCGCGGGAAACCGGCCTCTTGCGGAGAGGTCCCGCCGACCGAAGGAACGGGCCGCTCGGGCGCCCTTCGGACCCGGGCGACAGTATCTCCGTACGTAGGGTCGGCTTAAATCACTTCAGATATTGAAGTGGTTGAGGAGCCATGAGCGAAAAGAAGGCGTGCTGCACCGCGGCGTGTTGCGACCCGGCCACCTGCTGCCCGGATTGCTGCACCGCCTGCTGCTAGCGCGCCCAGTGGGAACCCGAACGCTCCGGAGATCGGCCTCCGGTCGGGCAGGGCGAAGGATCCTGCCCGATTCCCGCCGTCCGCACCCGTTCCATCGGCCGGCCACCCCGCCGGGCTCCGCCGGTGCCTCGCCGTCGAAACGCTGATGCCACGGAACCCGGTTCCGCCCGCGTGGTGCGGTATTGGCTGGGGTGCTCCGGCTGGTCGTACGACGACTGGCGGGGCCCGTTCTACCCGGCCGATGCGGCCGCCGGCGAGTATCTCGCCCGGTATGCCCGCGTGTTCGATTGCGTGGAGGTCGATTCGAGCTTCTACCGCCCCCCGACCCCCTTCCTCATCCGACGCTGGGCGACCGAAACGCCGAGCGGGTTCCGGTTCAGCCTCAAGCTGCCCCGCGACATCACTCATCGACCCACTCCCGAGTCCCCGACGATCCTCGCGAAGTTCCTGGAGAACCTGGGTCCCCTCGTGGACGCCGGGAAGCTGGGCCCCCTCGTGGCGCAGTTCCCTCCCGGGTTCCATCGCGACGGCGGCGAGGCCCGATTGGATCAGCTTCTGGAGAACGTGCCGAAGCGGTTCCAGCTCGCCGTGGAGCTGCGGCATCGCTCCTGGTGGACGACCGACACGCTGAAGCGGATCGCCGACCGCGGGGCGGCGCTCGTCTGGTCTGTCTACCCGGGCGTCGAGCCGCCCTTTGTCGCGACCGCCGACTTCCTGTATGCCCGGTTCGTCGGCGACCGGGCCCTCGAGAAGTTCGACCGGATCCAGCGCGACGGGCGGCCGGCGATGGAGTCGATGGTCCGGCACTTCCGGGAGGAGGGGGCGTCCGCGCTCGAGATCTACGCCCTCGTGAATAACCACTTCATGGGGTTCGGGCCGGGCTCGGTCCAGGTGCTCCGGGAGGTGCTCGGGCTCCCCCCGCTCGATCTGGGAGCCGCCCAGCGCTCTCCCGGGCAGTCCATCCTCGGCTGACCCGGCGGCCGCCCCCTCTCGAAACGAATCCTTTTATCGCGACCGGCGGTGAACCGGCTACCGAATGGGCGAAGCGATCACGCTCCGGGTCGCCGAGGCGTTCCAGCAGGACATCGGCCTCGGGACCGCCCGCCTGGATGTCGGCACCCGCCAGCGCCTGAAGGTCGGCGTGGGCGACATCGTCGAGATCCGCGGCCGCAAGACCACGGCCGCCGTCGTCAACCGGGCCCAGCAGGACGACGAGGGGAAAGGGATCGTCCGGGTCGAGGCCGTCGTCCGCCGGAACGCGGGCGTCTCGATCGGCGACCGGGTCCTGGTCCAGCGGATCGATTGCCCCATCGCGGAGGCGATCACGATCGCGCCGATCTACTCCGGCTCGGCCAAGATGGACCTGGGGCCGGGCCTCGAGTCGTTCGTGTCGAAAGCGCTCTCGCGGCGGCCGTTCGTACGCGGCGACGTGTTCGTGATCCCCGGGGTCTTCCTCATGGGCGGTTCCCTCCCGTTCATGGTCGTGTCGACCAGCCCCAAGGGGACGGTCCAGGTCGGGCCGACCACCCTCATCACGATCAAGGACGAGACCGTCACGGAGACGGAGGTCGCCGCGCCCCGGGTCTCCTACGAGGACATCGGCGGGCTCAAGGAGAAGCTGGGCCGGGTCCGCGAGATGATCGAGCTGCCCCTCAAGCACCCCGAGCTGTTCGACCGGCTCGCCATCTCGCCCCCCAAGGGCGTGCTGCTGTACGGGCCCCCCGGCACGGGAAAGACGCTGATCGCGAAGGCGGTAGCGAACGAGGCCGGGGCGCACTTCATCGGCATCCAGGGTCCCGAGATCATCTCCAAGTACTACGGGGAGAGCGAGAAGGAGCTCCGCGAGAAGTTCGAGGAGGCCGAGAAGAACGCCCCCAGCGTGATCTTCATCGACGAGCTCGACTCCATCGCCCCCCGGCGCGACGAGGTCGTGGGCGAGGTCGAGCGCCGGGTCGTGGCCCAGCTCCTGACCCTGATGGACGGGCTCTCGGGGCGCGGGAACGTCATCGTCATCGCCGCCACCAACCGGGAGGAGGCCATCGATCCCGCGCTGCGCCGGCCGGGCCGGTTCGACCGGGAGATCGAGATCGGAGTGCCGACCCAAGCCGGACGGCTCGAGATCCTCATGATCCACACGCGCGGGATGCCCATCGAGGGGTCCGACAAGGAGCGGGACAAGCTCCTGCGCGAGCTCGCGGCCCTCTCCCACGGCTTCGTGGGCGCCGACCTCTCCGCCCTGGGCCGCGAGGCCGCGATGCGGGCGCTGCGCCGTTACCTGCCCGAGATCGACTTCGACAAGCCGATCCCGCTCACCCTGCTCGAGAAGATGAAGGTCACCGAGCGGGACTTCAAGGAGGCGCTCAAGCAGATCGAGCCCTCCAGCCTTCGGGACGTCGCCATCGAGATCCCGACCACCCGCTGGGAGGAGGTCGGCGGTCTCGACCGGGTGAAGCAGGCGCTCCAGGAGTCCGTGGAGCTTCCGTTCCGAAACCCGCAGGTCTACCGGCACATGGGCATCGACCCGCCGCGCGGCATCCTCCTCTACGGGCCACCGGGCGTCGGAAAGACGATGCTCGCGAAGGCCGCCGCCACGGAGAGCCAGGCGAACTTCATCTCGGTGAAGGGCCCCGAAATCATGAGCAAATGGGTCGGCGAGAGCGAGAAGGCGATCCGGGTCATCTTCAAGAAGGCGCGCCAGGCGTCGCCCGCCATCGTGTTCATCGACGAGATGGACGCCATCGCGCCCCGGCGCGGCCTTCAGACGTCGAGCGGGGTCACGGAGCGGATCGTGAACCAGCTCCTCACCTCGATCGACGGGCTCGAGTCGCTGGAGCGCGTGGTCGTCCTCGCGGCGACCAACCGACCGGATATCATCGACGAGGCCCTGCTGCGGACGGGCCGGTTCGACCGGCTGCTCTACGTGGAGCCCCCCAACGTCGCCGGCCGGCTCGAGATCCTCAAGGTCCACTCCCGCAAGATGCCGCTCGCGGAGGACGTGAGCCTGACCGAGCTCGCGCAGCGGACCGAGGGGTACGTCGGGAGCGACCTCGCGGCCCTGTGCCGGGAGGCGGGCCTGGTGGCGATCCGCGAGAACCTGAAGGCGTCCAAGGTCACGATGGCCCACTTCGACGAGGCGCTCAAGCTGACCCACTCCTCCTGCGACGCCGAGACGCTCCGCTTCTACGAGGAGTTCCAGAAGCAGCTCGCGAAGGAGCGGGTCGGAAAGCGCAAGGAAGAGCAGGTCCAGGCGATCTACCGCTAGGAAATCGGCTCCCGCGGGTCGACCGCCTCTCCGCGCCAAGCAAGCTATAAGTAGAGGGGCAAGGTTCGCCGCCGAGTTCCCCGATAGGGGAGCTTTGAATCGGGAGACGTGAGACACGATGGGTCATGCAGCACTGCGAGTCGCCCCGTGGGCCCTGATTGCGCTGCTTTTCGTCTCGGCTCTGGCAGCGCTTCCGGGGGCGTGGGCGGGCTCAACGCCGACCTATACCCTGTCCGGAGGGGTGGAGCAACCCGTTTCGTTCGCTCCAGTCCCCGCGGGGGTGACGGTCGACCTCATCTCGCAGGCCACCCACTCGGTCTACACGACCCAGACGCTCTCGGCGTACGGCCTGCCGAGCGGCCAGTTCAGCTTCAACTCGGGTAACACCGGCGGCTCCCTCGCGCCCGGCTGGTGGGGCATCCAGGTCCCCGCCCAGGCCCGGTTGCACCTTTCCGGGTGCAATCCCTGCGCCATCCTGCCGGCGAGCCAGACGCCCGTCTTCCAGTACTTCAACTCGTCCGCGCTCACTACGAGCCTCTACCCCGTGACGGTCGGGAACGTGGCGGTCTACCCCTACAACGGGACGATCTTCGGGAACGCGAGCGCCGGGACCGGCCCCGCGGTGAACGCGTCGGTCCAGCTCCTGGACCCCAGCTACGCCGGGCTCGTCCTCGCGAACGCGACCACGAACCGGACCGGGGCGTTCAACTTCTCAGCGCCGTCGGGGACCTGGGTCCTCAAGACCACGCTCCCCAGCAGCCCGAACAAGTTCGACTACCAGCAGGTCGTGATCGCGGGCAATCGGGTGACGGTCAATCCCACCATCTCCAACATCCTGGTGTCGGGCTACGTGAACCAGCTCGCGTCCGGGAAGCACGTCCCGAACGGCGGCAACGCGACCGTGGTCGACCTGACCACGATGGGCGTCTACACCTACTCGGTGCCCCCGCTCGGCTTCTACGCGGTCGGCGGCTACCCCCAGGGATTCGTGGGCCCCGGCGCGGAGAACTTCGAGGTCTCGCTGTCGGTGGTGGGCTACGGCACGATGTCGTTCCCCGTCTCGGTGACCTCCTCCGGCGCGAGCGTGGCGAGCCCGTACAACGTCCTCGCTCCCGCCATCGCCCCGCCGGCCGTCTACAACACCACCCTCGACCTTCGACAGGGATTCACGAACCTCACCGTCTACACCAACGCGACGCTCGGGAACGATTCGACCTTCCCCGAGCTCCCCAACGCCTCCGTGGGACAGCTCTGGGGCCAGCTCGGGCTCGACTTCAACCACAGCCTCACGTTCTCGAGCAGCTCACTGCCGGCGCTGTACTCGTGGGTACAGAGCGAGGGTCCGTTCTTCCCCGCCGTCCAGGCGGGGACCTCGTTGAACGGTGTCGCCTTCGGGGCCAACTCGAGCTTCGGGTTCACCCCGAGCTCGACGTGCTCCGGGCCGTGCGGGCTGCTCTCCTCGAGCGGCCTCGCCTTCGGCTGGATGGCGCACTACAACACGACGAGCGCGCTCAGCTCCTCGCTCAAGAACTACACGCTCGGCTTCTCGTTCCGCCACCCGACGCACAGCCAGTCGATCAACTACACCGTGAAGCTGCCGGCGGGCTACGTCCTGTCGGCCGGTCAGGCGGCGAACGCCCCGGCGGGATCCAGCCTGATCCCCGCGGGCCCGGGCGGCACCTGGACGAGCTTCACCCTCGTCTCGAAGCCCTACTCGACCGCGTCCTCGACGGCGTCGCTCACCATCGTGAAGTACGGCAACATCACGGCGATCGTGAACGTCAGCGCGCAGAACTTCGCCTTCTCCCACCAGAACGTCCTCAACCAGACCCGCGGCAACTACACCGTCGTGGTCGGCTCGGGCGAGAACGTGACGTTCTCGGCCGCGAACTCGACGTTCCCGGCGGGGACCAACGGGAGCCTCTACCAGTGGAACTACGGCGACAGCACGCCGGTCTCTTCGAGCGGGCAACCCGTGGGCTACCACACCTACTCGGCGCCCGGCAAGTACGACGGGACGCTCACGGTGACGAGCTCGGGCGGCTACGTCAGCGCCACCACGTTCGCGGTCCTCGCCGGAGGGCTCTCACCCTCGGCGGTGATCTCGGCGAACACGACGGTCCAGAGCGCGAACGGCGTGAACTACACGATCGTCAACGCCTCGACGACGATCCACTTCAACGCCACCGCGAGCACCGCTCCGCTGGGAAGCTTCACGACGGTGGACGGCGTCGTGTCCATCGCCAGCTGGCACATCGTGAGCCACTCGTTCAGCCTGCCGGCGAACTACACGGCGAGCTCCGGCGTCTCGAAGCCCAAGAACACCAACCTGACCTACACGTTCAAGGGCGCCGGCTACTATCTCAACGGGACGACCCTCAACGGCGTCTCGATCGCCATCACCGGTTGGCAGTACAACGTCTCCCTCGAGGTATGGGACGGCGGCGGCCACCACACGAACGCCTCCATGGTCGTCTTCGTTCGGGATACCCAGAAGCCGCTCCCGGTCGTCACGATCCTGGACTCGCGCGGGCGGACCGTGACGAGCTCGGGCGTCGTGGAGGGGGCGAACCACACGGCGCAGGTCCAGCTGTCGGCCGCGAACTCGACCGACCCCAGCAACGGGTCGATCGTCTCGTACCACTGGAACCTCACCAACGCGGGGAACTCCTCGTTCCACGTCCTGCTGAACCAGACGGCGACCTCCCCGGCCTACAAGATCCCGGCCCGGCCCTCGTTCTGGCTCGCGCCGCAGACGAAGCCGTACACGGTGAACCTGACCGTCGCCGACCGCGCCGGCAACACCGCCTACAAGGTCGCGACCATCACGGTCGCGGTGAACCAGACCACCCGGCCGGTCCTCACGGTCGGGAACCTGACGGCTCCCGGCACGATGACGGACGGGACCAGCTACACGATCTGGGTCAACGTCACCGACTCGCTGGGCAAGAACTCGACCGCCCAGAACGTGAGCGTCCGGTTCTACCTCCTGCCTCCCTCCGGCAGCGGCTCCCCCATCAACATCGGCGGTTCTCCGGGCTCGGTGCAGTTCTTCAACTACACGAGCAACACGACCGTGAGCTCGTCGCCCAGCTTCACCGGGCTGGCCACGATCAAGTACAACCACACGCTGCGCGCGGAGATCTCCTGGAACCCCGACCGGACGGGGACGTTCGACCTCTGGGTCAACGCGACCGCCTCGAACGAGTTCCCGGGCACCTACTCGAACGGCGCCAACACGGCGAAGGTCTCGGTCACGCTGAACCCCAACCCAACCACGCAGTACCTCCAGTACGCGGCGATCGGCGGGGCCGTGGTCGTCATCATCGGCGTGGCGTGGTACCTCCTCCGGCGCCGCTCGCGGGGCGGATCCGCCCCGAAGGGAAAGTCGTCGGGGACGGCCAGCAAGAGCGGCCTCGAGCGCGGCAAGAAGGACGAGGACGAAGAGGACGAGGGTTAGCCCGACCCCTCTTCCAACCCCTTCCCGGCCCGCCGGTGACCCCGGCGGGCTGCCCTACTTATCGCAGTTCGGATCGCGGGGCTGAGCGCCAACCCCGTTCCACGGGTTCGATGCGGACGGCCTAGCCGTAGGGGCCGACCTCGTCCAGGAGGTCGACGTGGGCGAGAAGCATGCGTCGGCAGCAGTATCGGGAGAGGCCGAGCGCCGTCAGCACCTGCCCGGCGGGTTCGCCGCGGCTCGTTCGCTCGCGGAACTCGTCCCAGTGCTGGCCGACGACCGCTCCGCAGGTGAAACAGCGGACCGGCACCATCATCGTCATGGATCGTTCTCCTCCGTTCTGGCCTCAGCGGTAGGACTTCTGGCGTCGCTTGCGGGCGCCGCGCCCTCCCGGGCGCTTCGGGAGCTTGCGCCGCGGGTCGTTCACGAGCAGCGACCGGTCGTAGTGCTTGAACATCTCGGTCAGCTTCGGATCGTTGAGCCATTGCACGAGGCCCCGCGCCACGGCCGTGCGCGCCGCGGAGGCCTGTCCCACGATCCCGCCACCCGCGACGTCCACGTGGATGTCGAGAGCCCGCCATCGCTCCCCGACCATGAGAAGAGGTTCCTGGATCTTCTGTCGGATGATCTCGGGTTCGACGATCTCGAGAGGCACCTGGTTGATCCGGACCCGGCCCACTCCCTTGAAGACGGTCGCCCGCGCGACGGCCTCCTTGCGCTTGCCGGTCGCCTGGACCATCTGGGGCGCCTTCACAGGTGCGCCCCCAGGAGCGTGCTGACCTCACCCAGCGTCGTGGGCGAGCGGAGCGCCGGGCGGGCTTTGGCCGTGTCGAGCGAGACGGCGGCGCGGTTCGTCAACGACGGCGGGACCCCGATGAAGACGTGGAGCCGCTCGAAGGCGACCTTCCCCCGCGTCTTGAGATGGGGGAGCATCCCGCGGACCGTCCGCCGGAAGATCCGGTCCGGGAACCGTGGATAGTGGGGGCCGGAGCGGACCGAACCCTGGGCCCGGGCCGACGTGAACTCACGGATCACCATGGCGCGATTGCCCGTGACCACGCTCTTCTCGGCGTTCACGACCACGATCGTCTCTCCGCCCAGGAGGCGCTTCGCGATGAGGCTCGCCGCACGCCCGAGGACAAGTCCGGAGGCGTCGACGACGACCGCGGTGGGCGGGAACTCGGGCTTGGGGGGCGCCCGGGGGGGTTCGGGCTTCGGCGTCGCCGGAGCGGAAGGCTTCGGGGGAGCCGCCTTCTTCGGTGGAGCCGCCTTGGGAGACTTCGCCTTCGGCGTGGCCTCCTTCGGCTTCGCGGGCGTGGGAGAAGACGTGGAGTCTCCGGCCGGCTCGGAAGCGACGGGGGCCGGAACCGGGGTCGGTTCCGCGTCAGGTGCGGCCGCCGCCTTGGGCCGGCGCGCCGGCTTCTTCGGGGCGGCCTCGTCAGGAGACAATGCGCACCCCTGAGCCGTTCGGCTTCGATTTGAGGAGCTCGTGGAGGTCGATCGTGGTTCCGCCCGCCGCGTGGACCTTCGCGCGGGCACCCTCGGAGTAGTGGAACGCCGCGACGGTGAGCGGCTTCGAGAGCTTGCCCGCGGCCAGGAGCTTCCCCGGCACGACCACGGTGTCATTGGCCGCCGTGAGCCGGTCGAGGTGACCCACGTTGACGGGGTCGACCTGGTGGCGGGGCCGCGCGAGCTTCACCGCGACATCCGCCCAGACGGGCGCGTCGTGGGCCTTCGCGGCCCGACGCAGCTCGATGAGCGCGTGGCGGAGCTCCGGGTTGCCCTTACGAATGGTGCGGAGCATCGGCGGGAGGCCCTCGACCCGGGTGGCTCATATAAGCATTGCCGCCTCGAACATTTTTTCGTGGCTCGAACGGGCGACCCGGCCGAGGTTCGACGCCGGTGATGGCGACGCGCTTCGTCTGTGCGACAACGATTAAATAGCGCACCCGGCCATCGGCGACCGAAGACCCATGCGCAAGTTCCTGACGGAGCTCCGCGGCAAGACCGTGATGACGAACGACGGGCAGATCCTCGGCGTCATCGAGAACTTCGTCGTGGATACGATGAACGGTGGCATCGCGCATGTGCTCGTCACGCCGAACGAAGACGTCGAGCCCCGGCTCTTCCAGCTGGACGGCTCGGGCCGCCTCGTGCTCCCCTTCAAGAGCATGCGCGCGGTCAAGGACGTCGTCGTGATGGAGCTTGGGAAGTAGTCCTCCCCCTCGCCCCCTCGTTTCGGTCGTCATCACAGTTCGCAACGAGGGGCCCCACATCCGCCGGCTCTTCGAGAGCCTCCTCGTTCAGGAGCCGCCCTTCGAGGTCGTGCTGGTCGACGCGCTCTCGCACGACGAGACGTATTCGATCGCCCAGGAGTACGCGCGGAAGTTCCCGGACCGCATCCGGGTCTTCCAGCGGTTCGGCTCGCGGGGCATCGGCCGCAACGCGGGGGCGTCGGCCTCGCGGGGGGAGTACCTCGCCTTCACCGACGGCGACTGCGTCGCCGACAGCCAGTGGCTGACCCGCCTGCGCGCCGCGGTCGCGGAGACCGGCGTCGCGGCCGGGCGCGTGGTCCCGTTCGGCAAGTCCCAGTACGCCGCCCTCGATCGGGTCGAGCTGTTCCTGAAGGGGAGCGATGTCACGCATCCGTCCTGCAATCTCGCCTACCGACGGGAGCTGTTCGAACAGCTGAACGGCTTCGACCCGCGGTTCATCACCGCCGAGGACATCGACCTCAACCTGCGGGCCGTGCAGCGGGGGGCGAGCATCCGCGAGGTCCCGGAGGCGGTCGTCTACCACGAGATGCGGACGACGTTCATCCGGTTCCTCATCCAGGCGTTCTGGAACGGCTACGGTCGCAAACAGCTCACGGAGAAGCACGGGACCCTGTGGGGGAACTACCGGATCCGACGGCTCCTCCAGACCCAGCGCACGGTCATCGCCTGGGCCCGCCTCACGGCGGCGATGGCGGGATACCTCGTCCGGGTGATGACCGGCGGGGAGCGTCGGCTATCCGCCGAGCCCGCGACCGGCGGCGGACCCGCCTAGGTGCTGGCCATCTCATCCCCCGACGGGAGGGGGCTCGGGTCCGTTCAGTTCGCCTTCAGGAGCTCGGCGACCTTGCCGACCTCCTGGAGCACGCGGTTCGCGTCCGCGGTCTGGTCGACCACGGCCACGAGGAGGGCCTTCTTGCCGCTCCCCACGATGATCGTCTTGGAATCGTTCCCCTCGATCACGATCTTCTCGGGAGGGGCCCGGTTGAGCTCGGTGTTGGCCGTGGCGGCCGCCCCGAGGATCGTGGCGCACATGATGGCGAACGTCTCCGTGTAGACCCCGGCGGGGACGTCGGCGTACAGGACCAGCCCATCGCGCGACACGAGCGATACCGCGATGCCGCTGATGCGGGCCTTGAGGTCCTTGATCACTGCCCCTACGTTGCCTGTGGCCATCATCTACCCGGAATCCTCACTACATCTCCTCAATCTTGAATCGACACAGTGATTCGCCAACGCTTGCGCAGGCCTCTTCGGTACACTTAACGCGCGAGCCCTTAAAACGTTCGTAGAACTCGCGAAGGATGCCTCGCAACCGGTGGCATGTGGGGATATCGCTGGGGGAGACTTCGATCGACCCCTTTACCAGCACCTCGCCATCCTTGAAGGTGATCTCCTCGATCCACCCCCGCTCCTTCAGGATCTGCGCGGCGCGCTCGTGGAACTTCGCCCGGTCCTTGAGCGCCTCCGCGGCCATGTCGGAGCCGACGACCGACCCCTCCTTGAAGAACAGGCCGTGGCAGGCGTGCGACATCACGCCCTCGTAGAGCTCCTTGATCTTGTGGAGCTCCTCCTGATTGAGCTTCACATAGCGCATGGGCACGGCGGCACCGTGGCCCCGCATATATAACCGTTGATTGCTCGATTCTGGCGCCGGGTCCGCCTGTCCGCGCGAACGACCGGACACGGTTCCCCGGTGGGATTCCCGAGCCTAAATCTTGCGTTCAACCGGGGGCTGGGCGGCGGGCGGTTCATCGGGCCCGGCCGGCGGCGCGGACGATTCCGCCGAGTCCGGGGCGGGTTCTTCCCCCGGGGCCGCCACGATGGCGGGAAGGTCCGCGAGCGAGCGGATGCGACGGGCGAGCACCCGGGGGAGCCAGTCGCGGCGGTCGACCAGCGCGGTGGGGAAGCCGACCCGGGCGGCCGCCCGGATGTCCGACCAGAACAGGTCGCCCACGTAGAGGATCTCGCGGGGCCGCAGACCCAGGGACTCCGCGACCGCTCGCCAGGCGGCCGCCGCCGGGATCGCCGGGGTCGGCGCGTCCGCGGTGGCGACGATCTTGAGGTCTCCCAGGCCCACCCGTCGCAGGGCCACCTGGGCGGGCTCCGCACCGAGGCTGGACGTTACGGCGACCGGGATCCCGTCGGACGCCAGCCGCGCCAGGCACGGCACGACGTCCGGGAACGTCTCGATCTCCCCGGCCGGGTGCAGGAAGCGGGTGACGACCGCGTTGGTCTCGTCCGAGGGGAGGGCATGCCCTGCGATCGCGGCGAGCGTCGATTCGAGGTGTTCCCGGTACGCGGCCGCGTCGGCCGGAGGGGATTCCCCCACGAGACCCCGCCAGCGGCGTCGGTCCCACGCGTGGAGGGAGCGGTGGATCGCCGCGAGAACGTGGCGCTCCGACAGCACGGGGCCCCGGGGGCGCCACGCCCACTGCCAGTGGGCGACCGTCTGCCACGGAAGGAGGGTGTCGTCCAGGTCGAACAGGACCGCGCGCGCCGCGCCGGTGGGGGAGGAGGGCACGGGCGACTAGCTCCGGCCGCTCTTCTGCAGCTCGAGGAGGTCCTCGGTGGAGACCTTCTCGCCTTTCTTGAGCCGGGCGAGGAAGTCCTCTTCCTTCGGGGGCTCGCCGGACCACGCCGCTGGACCCCGGCCCCCGCGGGCGGCGTAGAGCATCTTTTCGATGTCGCGGACCTCCTCGATGGAGCCGATGTGGGCCCGGTGGGCCTCATCCGCGGCGGACTTTGACTCGATGAGCTTCGCCTGGACCTCGTCGGCCTGTCGCCGCAGCTCGTCCACGGCCTCGTAGAGCCCGACCATCGACTCGTGCTCCTTCTGGGCCTCCTCGGCGAGGGAGCCGACCGCCTGGTGGTGCTTCTCCGCCTCCGTGCGGGCCTCGTTGAGCGCGGCGATCGCCTGGTCGATCTCGGGGTCCTGGTGGAGCTGGTCGTCCTGCTCCTTGATGGCGAGCTCGAGGCGCTTCATCTCCTCCACGAGCCGCTTCTCCTGGTCCGGAGTGTGCGCCGAGGTCATGTGGCGGAACTCGAGCTCCCGAAGGTCCTTGCGGAGCTTCCAGACCGGGACGGCCCCGGGCCGGGGCGCCCGCGTCCGCTTGAGCTCCTGGACGCGGTCCGCCGCCTCCTGGAGCTTCCGGTTCCACTCCTCCCGCAGGCGCTTCGCCTCGCGGACCATGTCGTTGAGCTCGTCCCGATGGCGCCGGTGGTCCTGCGCCTCCGCGCTCTTTGCGTGGAGCTCGTCCAGGATCCGACCCCGGTTCTCGGCGAGCTCGCGGGCCGCGAGGTTCAACCGGTCGCGGGTGGCGCGGTGCTCGTCCGCGCGCGAATTCGATTCCGCGCGCTTGCGCTCCAATTCATCGCTGGCGTCGGTCAAGCAGGGTACCGGCCCGGCCCAACGAGGAGCCGGGGACCGGTTCGAGGAACGGCCGCGATATAAAGGCTTCCCGAGCGTCCGCGTTTTATCGCCGGTGAATCGGCCCCCGGTCGGCGCCGGGTTTCCGCTCCCGCGTCACGCTAATAAGCCAACCTCCCGATGAATCGCGCCGTGGAGGAGGTCGGGCGCATCTTCGGCGACGTGGGGCTGGGCCAGTTCCAGATCTCCCTCACGCACGCGGTCGAACGGGGCGACTACCTCACCGTGGAGGACGAGCTCCACGGGCGGGTCCTCTGCCAGTTGGACGACCTGAGGCGGAAGAGCGACCTCGACCTCGCGGGGGCCGATGCCCTGGGCCACGGCGGCGACACCCCCATCCACGAGAACCTCCTGGGTCTCGCGCAGATCATCGGCTACCGGGACGCGCAGGGCCTGGTCAAGATCCCCACTATCCCCTTTCGGCCGGGCGCGAAGGTCTTCCGGGCCGAGGAGCCGCTCATCGCGGAGGTCCTGGGCCTCGGCCACCACTCCGCGAGCGGCGCCTACGTGGGACTCCTGCGGGGCCACACGCTGCGCGTCGAGCTGGACATCAACCAGCTCGTCCAGCGCCATCTGAGCGTGCTCGCGAAGACCGGCGGCGGGAAGAGCTACCTGCTCGGCGTCCTCATCGAGGAGTTGCTCCGGCACCACGTCACGTGCGTCATCATCGACCCCCACGGCGAGTACGGGTCGCTGCGGATCCCCGCGGAGAAGAACGGCGTCCACGCGCGTTTCGGCGTGGAGACCCAGGGGTTCGGCCGCCAGATCCAGGAGTACTCCCCGGACGTCTCGCTCAACCCGTCGGCGAAGCCGCTCACGTTCTCGCTCCGGCACATCGACCCGCGCGATCTGCTCGTGTTCATGGGGCTCACGAACGTGAAGACGTTCCTCGCGCCCCTGAAGACGGTCGTGGAGGAGGTGGCCGCCGCCAACCCCGACTACACGGTCCACGACCTCGTCCGGGCCGCCGAGCGGGGCGAGGGGGCGGTGGCCGAGACCCTCCACGAGCGGCTCGAGTACCTGGAGCAGACGAAGCTCCTCGGCCCGAAGGGGACGAGCCTCAACGAGCTGGTCGTGAAGGGGTCGGCGACCCTCATCAACCTCCGCGGGATCGCGCCGGACGTCCAGGAGCTCGTGGTCGCCCGGATCGCCTCCAACCTCTTCGAGAACCGGAAGAAGAACAAGATCCCCCCCATGTTCCTCGTGATCGAGGAGGCGCACAACTTCGCCCCCCAGCAGGGCCAGGCGACGTGCTCGCGGATCCTCAAGAACATCGCGAGCGAGGGCCGGAAGTTCGGGCTCGGCCTGTGCGTCGTGACGCAGCGGGCCGCCCGCATCGACAAGAGCGTCCTCTCCCAGTGCTCGACGCAGCTGATCCTCCAGGTCACGAACCCGCTCGACCTCCGGGCGATCGCCCAGTCGATCGAGGGGCTCACGAGCGGGATGACGGACATGATCCAGTCCCTTCCCGTCGGCGTGGCGCTCGTGACCGGCGGGGGCTACCAGACGCCGCTGTTCTGCGAAGTTCGGCCCCGGGCGACGAAGCACGGCGGCGAATCCGTCCGGATCGTCGACAATTAGGCCCGGCGAACCGGCCCCTCAGCTCGAGCGCGTCGTCTGCAGCAGATAGCGCGTCACGGCGCGCACCCCGAATCCCGTCGCTCCCAGGTTCTGGTAGGCGGGCTGCCACTTCTTCGTCGTGAGCGTCGTGTAGGCGGGGCCCGCGATGTCGAGGTGGGCCCACGCCGTGCGCCCGACGAAGTTCTCGAGGAACGCCGCCGCCTGGAGGAGGCCGGCGACGGTGATCTCCGTGTGGTTGCGGACGTCGGCCACGTCGCTCTTCACGAGCTCGCGGTGGTAGTCCGTGAGCGGCATCCGCCAGAGCGGTTCGCCCGTCGCGTGGGAGGCGGCGAGCAGCCCATCGGCGAGCTTGTCGTCATTGGAAACGACCGCGGCGGTGTCATCGCCCAGCGCGATCACCTCCGCGCCCGTGAGCGTGGCGAGGTCGATCACCTCGTCCGGGTGGTACTTCTCCACGACGTAGCCGAGGGCGTCAGAGAGGACGACACGACCCTCCGCGTCGGTGTTCAGGACCTCGATCGTCTTCCCGTTGTAGGACCGGACGATATCCCCGGGCCGGTACGACCCGCCCCCGAGGACGTTCTCGGCGCACGCCAGGACGCCGATGACCCGGGGCGAGACCTTGAGCAGCGCCGCGGCCCGCAGGATGCCGAGGACGGCGACGGCCCCGGATTTGTCGAACTTCATGTGGGCCATGCTGGTCGCCGGCTTGATGGAGATCCCACCGGAATCGAACGTGATGCCCTTCCCGACGACGGCGACCGTCTTCCCACCCCGGGAGCCGCCGCCGTACTCGAGCACGATGAGCCGCGGGGGGTGGACGCTCCCGCCACCGACGGCGAGGAGGCCGCCGCAGCCCATCTCCGTGAGCTTCGCCTCGTCGAAGACGGTCACCTTGAGGCCGGTCTCCTTCGCGAGGCGCCGGGCTTCCTCCGCGAGGCGCTCGGGCGTCGCGGTGTCGGCCGGAAGGTTCGCGATCTCGCGCGTCCAGACGACGGTCTCGACGATCGTCGTCTCCTGGTCGATCGCCCGGCGGAGGGCGGATTCCTCCCGTCCGAACTCGTCGCCCAGGTGGACGGCGGCCTCCTCGATGCCGCCATCGGTCGAGGACCGGTAGTGCGTGAACTCGTAGCCTCCGAGACCGGCTCCGTCGAGGATCGCCCGGGCGGCGGCTTCGCTCGAGACCCCTTCCGTGACGAACGGGGCCAATCGGACGCCGAGCGTCCGCGCTCCCCGCCCCCTGAGGGACTTCACGATCTCCGCGGCGGCCCGCCGGGCGACCTCGGGAGTGTAGGCGGTGGGCGAGCCGAGGCCCACGAGCACGACCCGGCCGCGGTGGTCGGGCCGGTGGAAGGTCGTGATCTCGCCGCGCTTTCCCCGGATCTCCTTCCGCTCCCACGCCGCGGCGATGGCGCCGCCGGTGAGGGCATCCTCCTTGGAGAGCGCGCGGGGGAGGTCGGTGTCCTTTTCGCCCCGGAGGAAGACGGCGGAGCCGACGACGTCGACCGACGTGGTGGTCGCGTCGCGGCGCTCGAGGCCGAGTTTCATGGGCCGGGAACCGGCCCTAGAAGGTCGGTCGGATCTTCTGGCGATCGATGCGGATCCCCGCCGGCGTGAGCGCGAGGAGGTTCTTCGCGATCCCCGCCACGTCGCCGCCGGTGTCCTTCGCGACGTTCTTGAGGTCGATGCTCATCCGTCGCACCGAGTTCTGGTCGTTGGCGATGGATGTGTAGTCGATGATGACGATGTCGCCGCTGTAGGCGAGCTTGGTGGCGTGGTGGAGGTCGTCGAACCGGAGGATCTCGGCCATGCGGATGGTTCCGCGGTTCCCGGCCAAGCTGGAGGCCTCGTCCTCGAACTGCATGGCGCCGAGGTCGAGGAACGTCCCCTCCTCGAGAGTGTCCGCCCCGTGGTGCCGCCTGAGTATCCCGCGCTTGCTCATCATGGAGTCTCCCCTGCCGTGCGGAGGAATCTGGGGGCCGCCTTTTAAGCGTGCCGTTCGAGGCGCGGCCGCGACGCGGGGTGGGGCCGCTCCTCCGGCGGGTCCATGGGGACGCGCAGGCAGAACGTGACCCGGTAGACGTCCCGGCCGTCCTTGCGTCCGTAGAGCGTCGCGGATTCCTTGATCTCCCCGCCGAGCCGCTGCTTCATGAACCGGGCCAGCGCGCGGGCGGACAAAGTGTCGGTGAGGTAGAAGTCCCAACCCTCGGGACGCGCCTCCCCCCAGGAGAGGGATTCACGCCACAGGGGGCGCGCCTCGGGAAGTTCGGCATCCCACCGGGCGGCGAGCCGCTCCCGGCGGGCCCGGGCCGTCTCGCGCGGTCCCCCCTCTTCCGCGCGCAACTGGATGATGGCCGTGTAGTACCGGCCGCTCTTGCGGCTGCACGTCGGGCACGTCCGGTGCTCCACCCGGACGACCATCTGGACCGGGACCGTCCGCTCGGTCCCCCGGAACCGGATCTCCACCGCGCCTTCCAGTTGCCGCTGGAGCGCGTGGCCACCGGTCTCGGTCCATCGGACGCGCCGGATGCCCACGTCCTCGCGCGGAAGGAGGAGCGGGGTGAGGTCCGATGCCGTGAGCCGGCTGCCCGCCGTCGACGGTTCCCAGTGCTGGCCGATGTACCGGGAGCCGCAGGTGGGACACAGGACGACGATGGGGCGGGGCGGAGCCGTCACCAGCGGCACCCGCTTCGCAAAGCAATCCGCGCACTCGCCGTCGGTGAGGGGCCGGTCGGTGCGGCCGCATACGACGCAGAACTCGGCGGACACGGCTGCCCCGCCTACTCCTCGATCGTGAAGATCTCGGCGTGCGGGACGCCGCCCAGGCTGCCGGCACCGCCCGGGGCGATCATCCCCTCGCGCTCGGCGACGGCCAGGACCCGGGGGCCCAAGAGGTTCACGATCGTCGCCCGCCGGGCGGCCAGGAGGAACTCCTCCGCCGTCACTCGCCGCTCGCCGTAGAACTGGCTCGAGATCCGCACGGTCCGACCGGAGCTTCCGACCGGGATCTCCGAGCCCAGGAGGTCGGCGTCGCAGGCGGCGACCACGACCTCGGCACGGACCCGGTGGACCCGCATCACGATGCCGTCGTCCATCGGGCGCCTCGTCCGGCTAGGGGGCGGAGGGGTTTATCAGGACTCGCGGTCAGAATCGGGTTAGCTTCCAGGCGCCCGGGCGCGATTCGTAGATCGTCCCCTGGTTGCGCATCAGCTGGAACAGGCCATCGACCCGGGCCTTGGGAATGCCGGACTTCTCGGCCTCCGCGGCGAGCCGCTCGAAGGTGAAGGTGCCGCCCTCTTCTTCCTGGACCCGCCGGACGATGTCGTCGAAGAGGAGCTGGCGCTCCCGCTGGCTGTGGCTCACGCCGGTCGTGATGACGTCGATGTCGAGCTTCCCCTCGGACTGGGAGATCCGCTTCAGGAACTTCTCCACCACGTGGACGGCCCGCCGAGCGTCGTCCACGCCCACCGTCGGGGAGAGCCGGGCCCGGGCCGCGGCCTCGCTCAGCCGGACGAGCGCCTCGAGCTGGCGCGCGGTGATGGGAACGGGGGAATCCGGCTGCTCCCCCTGCTCGCGGACGCTCACGTAGAAGTCCTCGAGGGTCTGGAGCGCCTCGGTGGTTAGCACGGGGCGGATGTGCCGCCGTGCATAGGCGATGTACTTCCGCATGAAGTCCGGCTCGAACGGCGCGCCCGAGCTCAGGAGCGGTCCGCCCGCGCGCACCGCCACCTCCCGCGCCTCCCCCTCCTGGTGGGAGAGCAGGATCCGGTTCGCGAGGTACCGGTCCCGCTTCTGGTCCGGCTTGTCCAGGATCGAGTAGATGACGTCGAACCGGGAGAGGAGGGTCGGCGGGAGGTCGATCTGCTCCGCGATCGACCGGTCCGGCGTGAACCGGCCGAGCTTCGGGTTGGCCGCCGCCAGGACCGGGCACCGGGCGTTGAGCGTCGCGGTGATGCCCGCCTTGGCGATGGAGACCGTCTGCTGCTCGAGGGCCTCGTGGATCGCGCTCCGGTCCTCGGGGGTCATCTTGTCGAGCTCGTCGATAACGGCGATCCCTCCGTCCGCCAGCACGAGCATCCCCGCCTCGAGGACCCAGCGGCCACCGGCAAAGTCGTCCTTCACGGCCGCAGCGGTGAGACCGGCCGCCGACGCGCCCTTCCCGCTCGTGTAGATGCCGCGGGGGGCCACCTCGGCGACGTAGCGCAGGAGCTGGCTCTTCGCGACGCCGGGGTCGCCGACGATGAGGATGTGGATGTCGCCGCGGGTGCGCACCCCGTCGGCGTGCCGCTTCTCCACGCCGCCGAACAGCTGGAGCGCGATCGCCTCCTTCTCGTCCTCCATCCCGTGGATGGTCGGCGCCAGCGAGAGGACGATGGTGTCGATGACGTGCGGGTCACCCCGGAACCGGAGGATCAGCGCCTCTTCCTCTTCCGAGACCTCGATCTCGTCGTACTCCCGCTGCTTGTACTCGAGGGAGTTCCCGAGCAGCATCAGCTCGAAGGTCGTCGAGCGGACCAGGCCCGTGCGGGAGGCCGTGGCGCGCTGGAGGCTCTTCAGGGTCCCGTTGAGGATCACCCGGTTCCCGGGGATCACGCGTCCGGTGAGGTCCTCCGTGAGGAGCACGCTCAACCCCTGCGGGTGGGCCCCTCCCTTCAAGGACTCGGGGTTCTCCTGGACCTCGATCCTCTGCGAGTCGATGTACGTCGACTTCTCCGGCAGGAGGCGGAACCGGGTCCGTCCCACCGGCTTACCGCAGTGGGGACACTCGAGCGGCTCGCGGAGCACGGGAGCCGTGACGTCCTGGACCTCGTGGACCTCCGCGCGGCACGCGAGGCACGAGAAGACGGCGTCCAGGATCTGGGGTCGGACCTCCGTCGCCTTGCGGACGATCCCGTCCAGCGCGAGGAAGCGATTGAGGTCGCCCTCGCGAATTTCACGGATCGACCGCCGCGCCGTGCCGGGAAGCCCGGTGACGCGAAGACGCAGCCCCTCCGCTTCGGGTCCGGCGACCGGGAGGAGCTCCAGCATCGCCTGGGTCCCCGACCGGAGGACCTCCTCGGGCCGCTCGAGCAGGAGGTCCGCGAGCGCGGTATCCGCGCTCTCAATGCGGTGGAACGGGATGTCGAGGCTGCGCTCCTCGGGGAACCGGTCGGCGAGCTCCAGGACGCGCGGGCGGAGCTCCGCCTCCTCGATCACGGCGACCCACCGGCTGGTGAGCTCCGTGGGGGCGGGCAGCGAGCGGCTCGCGGCGACCATTCACTAACCTCTCAGGGGTCCAGCCGATACCGGTCACGGGGAAATAGTCGCGCCTCGCGGATGTTGGCGAGCTGGGCCAGTGCCATCACGAACCGGTCCAGCCCGAACCCGAAGCCCCCGTGCGGCGGCATCCCGAACCGGAACGCTTCGAGGTAGCCGGGGAATCGGTCCGGTTCGAGTCCGGCGGCACGGATGTTCTCGAGGAGCCGGTCCAGGCGATGCTCGCGGGGGCCGCCGCTCGCGAGCTCGAGCCCGCGGTAGTCGAGGTCGAAGTACCCCGTGTGGGTCGGGTCGTCGTCCTTCCGGGCCGCGTAGAAGGTCTGGGCCTTGACGGCCGTGGGGAAGTCGGTGATGAAGTAGAACGGCGCGCCGTGCTCCCGCTCCACCACCTCGCCCAACTTCCGCTCGTCCTCCGCGCCCAGGTCCTGGTGGCGCCCGGCATGCCCGAGGAGCCGTTCGCATTCGTCGAACGTCAGGCGCAGGAACGGGGTGCGGGCCTCGGGCAGGAGGGCCCGGATGGGGTTGGAATCGGGGAGCGAAGCCCGCGCCGAGCCGATCGCCTCCGAAACCACCCCTTCCAGCGCGACCCGGATGTCGTCCGCCGAGTCGATGAACGACATCTCGGCGTCCACCATCCCGATTTCCGTGATGTGCCGGACCGTATCCGACGGCTCGGCCCGAAAGACGGGGCCGATCTCGAACACGCGGTCGAACCCGGCGCCCATCAGCATCTGCTTGTAGAGCTGGGGACTTTGGGCGAGGTAGGCGGTCTCGCCGAAGTAGTCGAGGGCGAACAGCGTGGCCCCGCCTTCGGCCCCCTGCCGGAGGATCTTCGGGGTCTCCACCTCGATGAACCCGCGGGCACGGAAGGCGCTCCTCAGCCCCTCCGCGAGCGCGGCCCGCAGTTCGAAGATGGCCCGGACGGCGGGCTTCCGTAGGTCGATCACCCGGTGGTTGAGCCGGGTGTCGAGGTCGGCTCCCACCTTGTCGACCACGCCGAGCGGCAGCGGGACCTCGGCCCGCGTCAGTACCCGGAGGCGGACCGGGAGAAGCTCCACGCCCCGTTTCGCCTTCTCCGAGCGCTGGACGGTCCCCTCCACCTCCACGACCGATTCCCGCGGAAGCGCGGCCAGCGTCTCGAAGAGGGACGGGTCCGCCGTCCCTTTCTTGAGGGTCACCTGGGTGGTACCGGAGGCATCGCGGACGAGGGCGAAGGCGACGCCGCCCAGCGCGCGATACTCCTCAAGATGGCCCCCGATCCGGACGGTCGTTCCGTCCAGCGAGCCTAGCTCACGCGCCAGCCGGCGCGGGGGCGACAGAGGCCGGCACCTCCTTGCGCGCGACGGCGGCCCGGACGAAGTCGAGGTAGAGCGGGTGCGGCGCTTCGGGCCGCGAGAGGAACTCGGGGTGGAACTGGACCCCGATGAAGAACCGGTGCTCCGGAATCTCGAGCGCCTCGACCCGGCCGTCTACGGACCGGCCGCTCACGCGGAGGCCCAGCGCCGCGAACCGCTCGAGATACGCCGGGTTGATCTCGAACCGGTGCCGGTGTCGCTCCCAGATCTCCGTCCGGCCATACACCTGCGCGACGCGGGAACCCGGCTCCAGGAGGACGCGCTGGGCCCCCAGCCGCATGGTCCCGCCCAGGTTGGTGAGCTCCTTCTGTTCCTCGAGGAGGCAGACGACGGGGTCGGGCGTGTGCGGGTCGACCTCGGTGGTGTTCGCCAGGGGAAGGGAGAGGGCGTGGCGAGCGAACTCGACCGCGGCCATCTGGAACCCGTAGCAGACGCCCAGGAACGGGATCCCCCGGTCGCGGGCGATCTGGATGGCGAGCATCTTTCCCTCGACGCCACGCGCCCCGAACCCTCCCGGGACGAGGAGGCCATCCGCCCGCTCGAGGCGCGCCATCGCGGCGGCGTCGCGGGGGAGGTCCTCGGCGTCGTACCACTGGAGGTGGATGGAGCAGCCGAGCCGGCCCTGACAGTGGTGGAACGCCTCGATGTGGGAGAGGTAGGCGTCCCGGAGCTCCGTGTACTTCCCCACGACCGCGATATCGATGTCCCCCGTCCCCTGCCGGTACGTCGAGAGGAACGCCTTCCAGGCCACAAAGTCCGGCTCCCGGTCGCCGAGCCCGAGGAGCCGGCAGAGATGGTCTCCCACTCCCTGCGCCTCGAGGACGAGCGGGACCTCGTAGATCACGGACTGGTCCGGCACGGAGATGACCGCCTCGGGGGGCACGTCGCAGAAGAGGGAGATCTTCGCCTTGATGTCGGGCGAGAGCGGGGCGGGTCCGCGCGCGATGATCATGGTGGGCCGGATCCCGATGGCGCGCAACTCCCGGACGGAGTGCTGGGTCGGCTTCGTCTTCGCCTCGCCGACGGGCCCGACGACGGGCACGAGCGTCGTGTGCACGAACGCCATGTGGCCTTCGCCCAGCTCGTAGGAGAGCTCGCGGAGCGCCTCCAGGAACGGCATCGACTCGATGTCGCCGACCGTGCCGCCAACCTCGACGAGCACGACCTCGGCCCCGGACGCCTGGGCGACATCCCGGATCGACCGCTTGATCTCGCCGGTGACGTGCGGGATGATCTGGACCGTGTTGCCGAGGTAGTCACCCCGGCGTTCCTTCTCGATGACGGCCCGGTAGATCTTGCCCGTGGTGAGGTTGTGCGAGCCCACGAGGCTCTGGCCCAGGAACCGTTCGTAGTTGCCGAGGTCGAGGTCCGCCTCCGTCCCGTCGTCCAGCACGAAGACCTCCCCGTGCTGGTAGGGGTTCATCGTCCCCGCGTCGACGTTGAGGTACGGGTCGATCTTGAGGATCGTGACGGGGACGCCGCGCGCCTTCAGGAGCCGGCCCAGCGACGAGGTCGTGATCCCCTTCCCGAGACCTGAGATGACCCCGCCGCTCACGACGATGACCTTCATCGCGCGCTCCGGGGCCGCGTAGTAGGTCGCGAGGATAAAGCCTGCGTGGGGGCGTGCGGAACTGGCTCGCCCCGAGGCGTTTCGTCCGCGGCGAGTGGCCTAGTGCCGGGCGATGCGGCGCCCGCTGGCATCGCGCTGGAACCGGTCGAACTCCGGCAGGCCCACGATCTTCTCCGCGGGGAAAACCGGGCCATCGAGACAGACGTGGTAGGGGCCGATCGCACAGGCGTCGCACAGGCCGAGCGCACACTTCATGTGCCGTTCGAGGGCCATGACGACCGGCGTCCGACGCGCGGCCGCCGCATCCACCACCTTCCGCATCATCACCTCGGGACCGCAGGTCCAGACGACGTCGAATTCGTGGGATCCGAGCAGGGTGCGGGCGAGGTCCGTCACGTACCCGCGCGTCCCCAGCGACCCATCATCCGTCGCGACGTGCACGTGCGCGCCCATCGCGCGGAATCGTTCCTCGAAGAGGAGCTCGCTCCGCGTCGTCGCACCGAGTGCCACCGTAACGCCCGCTCCCGAGCGCCGGGCCGCCTCGGCCGCCGGCGCCAGGACCGCGGCACCGGATCCACCCCCCACGATGAGGATCCGTTGCGGGGTCAGGTCGAATCCTCCCCCGTACGGGCCCCGGATCCCCACGAGAGACCCCGCTTGGATCGCCTGGACCCGCCGGCTGGTGTCGCCCATCGCCTTGATGGTGACCCCCTTCAACTCGCCGTCGAGGTAGGACAGCGACATCGGTAGCTCGTCGTCGCCGGGGAGCCAGATCATCACGAACTGGCCGGGCACGGCCGCGGACGGGTAGCGGAACCGCAGCGTCACCGTGCTGGGGGTTTCCTGCACTTTCTCTTCGACGCGGCAGGCCGTGCGCACGGTCGGTGGGGTAGCCGGCTCGGGTATTAGCGATTCGGCGCGCTCACGAGGGGCGGGCGACCCCCTTCGGGGGATGGGCCGCACCGACCGCGTCCTCGAGCCGCTTCACTCCGTGTTCATCCAACAGCCGGTTGAGGTCCCGCACGAGCGAGCCGAAGACCCCGATGCCGTCGAAGGCGACGGCGGTCCCGACCTCGACGGCTTGGGCGCCGGCCATGATGTACTCGAGCGCGTCCTGGGCCGTCATGATCCCCCCGACTCCGACGATCGGGATGTGGACACGCTCGTAGATCTGCCAGACGCACGCGAGGCCGACCGGCTTGATCGCGGCGCCGCTCAGCCCGCCCAAGCCGTGGGAGAGAGTCGGACGTCGAAGACGGGTGTCGATGGCGAGCGCCCGCAGCGTGTTGATGGCGCTCACGGCCCGCGCCCCACCCCGCTCGGCGGCCTCGGCGAGGGCGGCGGGATCGGCGGTGTTGGGCGTGATCTTCGCAATGACCGGAACCTTCACCGCCGAGGCGACGGCGCGCGTGATCTCCTCGACGGCCTCCGGCGACCCGCCCACCTCGGAGCCGAGGCCCTCGGCGTGGGGGCAGGAGAGGTTGAGCTCGATGGCCACGACGCCCGTCGCCGCCATGCGCCGGGAGAGCTCGGCAAACTCGTCGGCGTCGTGGGCGAACACCGAGCCGATGACGGTGGCACCAGCCTCGAGCGCGACCCGGACCTCCTGCGGGTACTCGTCGATCCCGGGGTTGGGGAGGCCCATCGCGTTGAGGAACCCCCACCGTCCGTACGTCTCCACGGTCGGGTTGGGGTACCCCGGGCGCGGCGTCGAGCCGATGGACTTGGTGATCACCCCGCCGGCCCCGTGGTTCCAGGCCCCCGCCAGCGACGCGCCGCTCTCGCCCCAGATGCCCGAGGCGAGCAGGAACGGATTGCGGAGCGGCACGCCGGCGAGGGAGACTCGGAGGTCGCTCACCGGAGTCGGCGGACGGGGAAACGGCTTATATCGATATTTCCGCTCGAACGGCGGAATGCACCTCGAGAAGCTCACCGACGCGGCCCGGTCCGCGCTCGAACGGGCGTTCAGCCGCGCAGCGGAGCTTCGGCACGCCTCGGTCGAGCCGGAGCACCTGCTGGTCGCCCTCGTGTCGGATGCCTCCGGTCCCACGGCCGACCTCCTGGGACAGCTCAATGTACGACTGGATCAGCTCAACACCCGGCTGGAGGAGCAGCTCGCCCGGCTCCCGACGGCCGACCACGTCGCCCCCACGGACCAGTACATCTCGCGTTCCCTCACCGCGGTCCTGGATGCGGCGGAGGCCGAAGCGCAGAAGCGGGGGGACCGCTACACGAGCGTCGAGCTCCTCCTCATCGGCCTCCTCTCCGTCCGCAGCCCGGCCCGGGAGATCTTGGAGGACCTGGGCGTCCGCAGGGCGGCGGTCGAGGCGCTCCTGAAGGGACTCCGCGGGCAGGGCCGGAAGGTCGAGAGTCGCCAGGAAGAGCAGGAGTACAAGTCGCTCGAGAAGTACGGACGGGACCTCACCGACCTCGCCCGTCAGCACAAGCTCGACCCGGTCATCGGCCGGGACGACGAGATCCGGCGCGTCCTCCAGATCCTTTCGCGGAGGACGAAGAACAACCCCGTCCTCATCGGCGACCCCGGTGTCGGCAAGACCGCCATCGTCGAAGGGCTCGCTCAGCGCATTGCGTCGAGGGACGTCCCGGATTCCCTTCGGGAGAAGCGGGTGATCACGCTCGACCTGGGCGCGCTCCTGGCCGGGGCGAAGTTCCGCGGCGAGTTCGAAGAGCGCGTCAAGGCGGTCCTCAAGGAGGTCGAGCTTGCCGAGGGCCGGATCATCCTGTTCATTGACGAGCTTCACACGCTCGTCCACGCCGGGTCGACGGAGGGGGGTGCGATGGACGCCTCCAATCTCCTCAAGCCCGCCCTCGCCCGCGGCACTCTCCACTGCATCGGCGCCACGACGATCCAGGAGTACCGCAAGTACATCGAGAAGGACGCCGCACTCGAGCGGCGGTTCCAGCCGGTGGTCGTGGCCGAACCGTCGGTGGAGGACACGATCTCGATCCTCCGGGGGCTTCGAGAGCGGTACGAGCTCCACCACGGCGTGAAGATCCACGATGCGGCGCTCGTGGCCGCGTCGACGCTTTCCGCCCGGTACTTGAGCGACCGGCATCTCCCGGACAAGGCGATCGACGCCATCGACGAGGCGGCGTCCATGGTGCGCCTCGCGTTGGACTCGCGACCCCCCGAGCTGGACCAGCTCTCGCGGCGCATCCGGCAGCTGGATATCGAACGGACCGCCCTCAAGCGGGAGACGGACGCCGCGTCGAAGGACCGCCTAAGCAAGCTCGAGCGCGAGCTGGCGGGGATCCGGGAGCAAGAATCCGCGCTCCTCGTCCGCTGGAAGGCGGAGAAGGACCGCCTGGAGGAGGTCCGGCGGCTCCGCGAGCGGCTCGAAGAGGCGCGGGCCCACGAGGCCGACGCCGAGCGGTCCGGCGACCTGGAGGCGGCGGCCAAGCTTCGCTACGGCATCCTCCCCGACCTCACGCGACAGGTGGAGGAGCGGACCGAGGCACTCGGGAAGTCCGACGATTCCCGCCTCCTTCGCGAAGAGGTGGATGAGGAGGACGTGGCGCAGGTCATCTCGAAGTGGAGCGGAGTCCCCGTGAGCCGCATGCTGGAGGGCGAGACCCACCGGCTGCTCCAGATGGAGGACGAGCTGCGGACCCACGTCATCGGCCAGGACGAGGCGATCGAGTCGGTCTCGAAGGCCGTACGCCGCTCCCGCTCGGGATTGGCCGACCCGAACCGACCGATGGGCGTCTTCCTGTTCATCGGCCCTACCGGCGTTGGGAAGACCGAGCTCGCGAAGGCGCTGGCCCAGTTCCTATTCCACTCCGAGCGCGCCCTCGTCCGGATCGATATGAGCGAGTACATGGAGAAGCACACCGTCGCGCGCTTGATCGGCGCGCCGCCGGGGTACGTGGGCTACGAGGAGGGCGGACAGCTCACGGAGGCCGTGCGGACCCACCCCTACACCGTCGTCCTGTTCGACGAGGTGGAGAAGGCGCACCCGGACGTCGTGAACGTGCTGCTGCAGCTCATGGACGAGGGCCGGCTGACCGACGGCCAGGGCCGCACGGTCGACTTCCGCCACACGCTCATCATCATGACGAGCAATCTCGGGACCGACCAGCTCGCCGAGGCCAAGACCGATGCCCAGCGACGCACGGTGATCGACGCGGCACTGCGGACCTACTTCCGGCCCGAGTTCCTCAACCGGCTCGATGACGTCGTGATCTTCCACACGCTGGGTCCCAAGGTGATCGCCGCCATCGTGGAGCTCCAGATCGCGCAGGTCGAGGCGCGGCTCAAGGACCGCCGCATCCACCTCGTGCTCACTCCCGGGGCCCGGGACCTCTTGGCCGAGACGGGGTTCGACCTCACCTACGGGGCCCGGCCGCTCAAGCGGACGGTGCAGCGCCTCGTCGTCGACCCGCTCACGGTGAAGCTGCTTTCGGGCGAGATCCGCGACGGCTCGGAGATCGTCGTGGAAGCGGAGAAGGGGGAGATCCGGTTCAAGGTGCGCTCCCTCGCGAAGACCGCGCCGGCGGGGTGAGGCCACGACCGCCATCACCGTCGCCGTCGTGGGCGCCCGCGACGTCGCGAAGGAGTTCGGGAAGAAGGGGACGGCTTCCGACGTCACGCTCTTCAACCACGTCCAGGAGGGGCACGCGCTCACCCTTGTCGAACCGACGCAGTACCCCGAGAAGTTTCCCCCGCTCCTCTACAGCGTCGCGATGGCCGACAGGGTGCTCTTCGTCCTCCCGGGACTCACTCGCGAGGTCGCTGAGACGGCCACGTTCCTCGACCTCACCGACCGACCGCTGCGGCTTCTTCGAACTCCGGACGTCGGGGAGGACGAGCTGCGCCGAGCGTTCAAGGGCATGCGGCTCGCCCAGGAGACGATCGATCCGTACGATCCCGTCCGGCTGCGGGACGAGCTCGACGGCTGGAACGTGCCCGCCGGGTCGGGGTCGCCCCGGGTGCTGCTCGACCACGCGTTCCCCGTGAAGGGAGTGGGCGCGGTCGCGCTCGGGATCGTCCGGGGCGGACCCCTCGAATCCCACGCGCGTCTCCGGCTCTACCCGACGGAGAAGGAGGTCGAGGTCCGCTCCATCCAGGTGCATGACGTCGACGTGAAGTCGGCGCAGTGCGGCGACCGGGTGGGCGTCGCCCTCAAGGGAGTCGAGGCGGAGGAGCTCGCGCGAGGGCAGGTCCTCGCCCCGCCCGGGGCGTTGGCGGTCGCGACGTCGCTCGAGGGGACCGGATTCCGCCGCGTTCCGTACTACCGGGGGAACTTCGCCGAGGGCGGTCAGTTCCAGCTCAACGTCGGCATGCAGCTCGTCCCGGTCCGCGTGGACCGGATCGCCGGCGACTCCGTGCGACTCACTCCCGACCGGCCCGTGGCGCTCGTTCCCGGGGAGCCGGGCTACCTCGCCGACCTCTCGCCCGCGACCGGCCCGCGCTTCGTGGGCCGGGCCGCCCTCCGCCCCGTCTGACCGAAGGTTCATACCCCCGCGTCCCCCATGGCGACGCGTGGCCTTCCCTGAGGGACCGGCGGGCTCCCACGACCCGCTCGTGCCGAGCCGGCTCGCGCGGCGCTGCTCGGCGTGCACGAATCCGCTCGAGGCGCTCGGCCCCCGGCAGTTCCGCACCACCGGTCCGCAGGCGGCCGAGGGGGTTCTCGTCCTCGAGATGTTCTGGTGCGGCCACTGCGGGAAGGTCGAGTTCTACTCCGTACGCTGAGCCGGGCTCCTCAGCGGGGGGAGGCGACCCAGCGGGAGAGCCGCGGGAACCTCACGTGCCCCCGCTCCCACATCCAGTGGTCGAAGGCGAAGTACCGGCCCGCCCGTCCCAGGATGAGCACGAGGTAGATCAGCAGGTAGAGCGGGTGCGGACCCACGTCGGTGCCGCCGGGGATCAAGAACGTGCTTCCCACCTGGGTCAATAGGAGCACGGACGAGAACGCGATGCCGATCCAGCAGGCAAGGCGCGTGGTCGCGCCGAGCAGTAGCGCGACCGCAAGATAGGCGGTGGTCCCCGCGATCGCCGCGCTGAAGACCACCGCGTTCGCGGCCACGAAATCGGCGACGCCCGGGCCGCCGAGCGTGGTGGGTTCGAAGCTCAGCGCGGTGTCCGCGAACGTCGAGAAGAACTGGTTGCTGGGCGCCAGGACGAACACGAGGTTCAACGCCCAGACGCATCCGAGGCCGACCCGGAGCAGCTCCACGGCCGCCGCCTGGGGGGCGGTCGCCCAGATGGACCGGATGCGCTCGAGCAGAGGGCGTCGCGCGTCGGTCACGCCCGGAGGCTCCCCGCCGCGGTGATGGTCGTGATGCCGCCGCCGATCAGGCGAACATCGTCACGGACTCCTTGCGGAGCTCTTCCTCGCCCACGACCTTCTCGATCGCGCGCTCGAAGTCGGCCGCGGTGACGTAGTCCCGCTCTTCGCGGATCGCCCACATCCCGGCCTCCGTGCAGATCGCCTTGATGTCCGCCCCGGTGCTTCCCTCGCAGCGACCGGCTAGCGCCTCGAAGTCGACGACATCGCGCAACGCCATGCCGCGCGAGTGGATCTTGAAAATCTCGACCCGTCCACCGAACGAGGGGACCGGGACCTCGATGATCCGGTCGAACCGGCCCGGCCGCAGGAGCGCCTCGTCCAGGATGTCTGGCCGGTTCGTCGCGGCGATGATCTTCACGTTGCTGAGCGGCTCGAACCCGTCCATCTCGGCGAGGAGCTGCATCAGCGTGCGCTGCACCTCGCGGTCCCCGCTGGTCGCCACTTCGAGCCGCTTCGCCCCGATGGAGTCGACCTCGTCGATGAAGATGATCGTCGGCGCCTTCTCTCGGGCGAGTTGGAACAATTCGCGAACGAGCCGGGCCCCCTCGCCGATGTACTTCTGGACGAGCTCGCTTCCGACCAGGCGGACGAACGTCGCATGCGTGTGGTGGGCCACGGCCTTCGCGATCATCGTCTTGCCGGTCCCGGGCGAGCCGATGAGCAACACTCCCTTCGGGGGCTCGACACCGACCTTGCGATACAGTTCGGAGCGGAGGAGGGGGAACTCGACGGCCTCCCGGATCTCGCGGATCTGCTCGGTGAGACCGCCGATCTCCGTGTAGGTCACGCTCGGCTTGTCGACGATCTCGCTCGCCGCAACCAGGGGGTCGAGAGAAGCCGGCAGGACGCCCATGACGGCGAGCGTCTGCTTGTTGAGGGCGACGCGCGACCCGACCGTGATCTTCTCGTGCTCCACGGTCTCGGCGGAGTTGACGACGAAATCCGGCCCGGTCGATGACTTCACCACGACTCGGCCGTCCGTGAGCACGTCGCGCACGCTTCCCACGATGAGCGGCGGGTAGCGGAGCCGGTCCAGTTCGGTCTTGAGGCGCTTTACCTCGCGTTGGAGCCGAAGGATCTCGGCTTCCATGTAATGCCGTTCGCTCTCGACCCGCTTGATCGCCTCCGCGAGCTGGCTGTTCCGCAGCTCGAGGAAGTTGACGCGGTCGAAATTCTCCTGGGTGCTCGCCGACGGCTCGGGATCACTCATGCGTACGGTGGCTCCTTTGCCCGGGAAAGTCCCCGTTACGAGAGTGATTAAGCCGGTACGGAATATAAGGAGGCACCTCTCGAGAGGGCCGGAGACGAGTTCCCACGCGCGAAACCGCGGTAAGACGACGTGAGCACGCCTATGCGTTCGCCCCCGGCCACCTCACGGGGATCTTCTCGCCCCGGCTCGGGGACCGGGACCCGCGGGCCCGCGGCTCCGTGGGCGCCGGGATCGTCCTCGAGCTGGGAGCGTGGGCCGAGGCCGCCTACCGTCCCGGCGGCCCGAGGCGGCTCCGTGTCCGATCCACCACGGCCGGGCCGCTTCCCATCTCGCGCGACGTCGCGCGACGCCTCGCGGCGGGCCGACGGGGTGAGCTCACCGTCCGCCTGCACCACGAGCTACCGGTCGGACAGGGTTTCGGGATGAGCGCCGCCGGCGCGCTCGCCACCGCGCTGGCCGTCGCGAAGATCTTCCGGATCCCGAGCCGCCGGGCGATCGAGGTGGCGCATCTCTCCGACCTGTTCGGGCTCGGAGGACTGGGTGGGGTCGCGTCGATCCTCGGCGGCGGTTGGGAGCGTCGCGAGCGTCCTGGGATCCCTCCCTTCGGGTGGGTGGTCCATCGGCCCTTCCGCCCCCCCATCTGGCTGATCCCTCTCGGGCCGCCGCTTCCCTCACCCCGCCTACTGGGCAACCGGAGATTCCTCGACCGGGTCCGCGACGCGGCCGAGGCCGGTCTTGGCCGCCTGGATCGATCTCCCACGACGGCGACGTTCCTGGAGGAGTCGGAGCGATTCGCGGACCGCCTGGGGCTAGCCCCGGCTACCCTCGGGAGCATGGTTCGCGCTTTGCGCCAGGACGGGGCGAGGGCGAGCCAAGCGATGTTCGGCCAATGCGTCTGGGCGGTGGCCCCGACGCCGGCCGTGCGCGCGAGACTGGTCGCGAAGCTCGTGCGGCTCCGGCTTCGCGGCGTCGAAGTTCGGGCCGCGCACTCCGGAGCCCGAAGCCGGATCGGCCGCCTTCCCGCAGGGAAAGGGTTTTGAACCGACCCCGGCTCGCCCGCCGCTCATGACGCGCAAGCCGGCCCGGATGTACCGGTCCATCGAGGGCCAGGTGTACACCCGACAGGAGTACATGGGTGGCATTCCCACCTGCCGCGTCACGCAGTTCGACACGGGGAATCTCAAGGAGCACTTCCCGATCACGCTCTCGCTCGAAGGGGAGGAGGCCGCGCAGGTCCGGGACATCGCCCTTGAGGCCGCCCGCGTGAGCGCGGTCCGGGTCCTGGAGAAGATGGCCCCCGCCGCCTACCATCTCAAGGTCCGCCGATACCCGCATCAGATCCTGCGGGAGCACAAGATGGCCATGGGCGCCGGCGCCGACCGTATCTCGGATGGGATGCGGCGAGCGTTCGGAAAGCCGGTCGGCCATGCGGTCCGCTCGCAGATCGGCGAGGTGATCATGACCATCTACACGACGGCCGACCACATGGAGCACGCCAAGGAGGCCCTTCGGAAGGCCTCCCACAAGCTCCCGACGCCGACGCGCGTTACGATCGGCGTGGCGAAGTAGTCGACTTTCCCCGCGGGGGACGGACGATCAGTACCGGACAGCCCACGTGGTGGGCGACGGCATCCGAGACACTCCCCAGAAGCAGCCGCTTCGCGGTCGAGAGCCCTCGGGAGCCGAGGATGAGCAGGTCCGGCGGGCTCGCCTCCACGTGGGCCAGGATCTCGTCGACGATGACGCCTTCGAGGCAGAGCCCGGTCACTTTCGTGAGGCCGGCCTTCTCGGCTTTCGCCACCGCTTCGTCGACGACCTTCCGATAGTGGGCCAGCTCGGACTCGGGGATCCCGGCCGGGATCCACGGCTCCGCCGGGGCGACGTACACGGGGACGAGCGGGGCGACGGAGAGGATCTGCAGCTCGCTCGAGTACCGGCGGGCGATGTCGATCGCGAACTCGAGCGCATGGTTGGCGTACTCGGACCCATCCAGCGCCACCGCGATGCGGGCGAGCTCGACACCGGTCATCTTCGGCGAGAACCGAGCCCGGTACATGGGGGTTTCGCGCGGGCGTCGCCCGGAATGGCGGCGCCGGAGCTCGGAAAGTAATATGAACGCCGCCCGCCTCAATTCTCGTCTGAGGCTGAGACGTGGCTCCCACGTGCACGAACTGCGGCGGGACGGATTTCGTCTGGGCGAACGAGCTCAAGACCGGCGGGGGAATGAGCGGCGGTGGCACGCTCTCGCTCCGGCCTCGGGGCGAGATCCCTCTCGGGACGCGGATCTGCCGCGCGTGCGGCCACGCCGAGCTGTTCCTCCGCGACCTCACGCTGCTCCATCAACCGCACACCTGGCGCGCCGGTGAGTTCATACCCATCGTTCCCAAGTCGAAGCCCGCGACCCCCGAGCACCATGGCCACTCGGCTCCCCCGCCGCCTCCGCCTCCTCCCCCCGAACCCACCCCCGTAGAAGCGATGCCGGTCGAATCCCCGCCGTCGCCTCCCGCCGCTCCTCCCGCTCCGGAACCGGAGCCGTCGCCCGTCGCCGTGGAGGAACCGGTCCCCACGCCGGTGACCCCGGTCGAGGAGACCACCACCAAGCCCAAGTCCGGCGGGCGGCGAAAGTCGACGCGCTCGAAACCCTAGGGCAGCCGGACCGGAGTCGCTTTCGGCGGGCCTCCGCTCGGGTCATCCCGAGCCGCCCACTCGAGGAGCGGGACGAGCGCCCGGCGCAGCTGGGTGCCGCGGTTCGTGAGCCGGTACTCGACGCGGGCCGGCACCTCGGCATACACCGTGCGGTCGACCAGGCCCAGCGACTGCAGTTCTCGCAGACGGTCCGAGAGAGCCTTCGCCCCCACTCCCTCCAGCGCCGCCACGATCTCGCTGAACCGATTGGTCTCTCGGTTCCCGAGGACACCGATCAGGGGGAGCGTCCACTTCTTTCCGAGAGCGTCCGCGACGCCCCCGACCGGGTCGATGCAGTAGCTCTGGCCGTCAACGGAGATCATGCACGAGAGCTCCCGCGGGACCTTCGGTCGTCCGCGGCGGGTCGAGCCAGGCGACGCGCGGTTCACCATGCTACCAGTCCCTTAGCGTCGGTCGCCAGCGGCGGGGGTTCGGGAACCCGTCCGCGACCCCCTACGCCGCCGTCCGGACCCATGCCGGGGAGATAGCGGGGCATGGATTTGAACCATGGATCTACGGGTTATGAGCCCGTCGGGATTTCAGGACGGACGGGTCGCCCATCCGTTTTCCTGACTACCCTACCCCGCTGCGGGCCGCGGGAGGGGGTCACCCTATATGAGGCTATACGAACCGGCGAGCGCGAGAGCGCGCAGAACCGCCCGTGCGACCTTAAAGGGTGACGCCGCTGCGCGAAGTTGTGGCACCGGAGCCTGAGGGTCTCACCCGGTCGTTCAATGAAGCCCACCGCCGGGCGCACACGGGCGACGACCTGAGCCGTCCCATCGCCCTCGCGGACGGGGTCTTCGCCTTCGCGCTGACCCTCCTGGTTCTCCAGCTCACGATCCCCCTCGGGCTCTGTACCGCGTCGGCCACCTCGGCCGCGCCATCCGCCCAAGCGTGCTCCGGCCTGGTCGCGCAGGCGCTCGCCAACGATTACCGGGCCTTCCTCGGCTACGTCGAAACGTTCCTCATCATCGCGATTTGGTGGGTCAGCCACCATCGGGTGTTCCGGTTCATCGAGCGGTACGATTCGGCTCTCCTGTGGCTCAACCTGTGCTTCCTACTGACGGTCGCCGTGGCTCCGTTCGTGGTGGGATTGTTCCTCCAGTACCCGGACACGTCCCCCGCGCTGTTCCTCTTCTCGCTCGAGATGGCGATGTCGGGATTCCTTCTGGCGGCTATCTGGGCCTACGCCGGGTACCGTAACCTGTTGTCGGCGGAGGCCGACCCGGTGATCCGGAAGTACCTGAGCACCCGCGGCTGGGCGCTTCCCGCGTTCTTCCTGGCCGGTGCGTTCATCTCGCTCGTCTCGCCGTCCGTGGTCCAGTTCGTCTGGGTGGGAGCGTTCGTCGTGGGCTTCGCGATGGGTCGGTACGGCTAGCGGCCCGTCGCGGGACGAGGGGCCGCTCCAACAGGTGGACGTCAAGCCATCGGCCGAACTTGAATCCCACCTCGTGCATCACCCCGACCGGACGGAATCCGAGCGAGGCGTGCAGGTGGAGGCTGGGCACGCTCTCTTCCGATACGCGAGCCAGCAGGGTCCGAAACCCCCGGTGGCGAGCGATC
>DASQHP010000079.1:0-5235 GCA_035632035.1 Thermoplasmata archaeon
CAAACCCGTTCCGGGCGTACCTCCTGCTTGATGGGGCCACCGTCGAGGTCGACGGGCGGGCGGTCCTGCGCGACGGGCGCATCGTCTGATACGACCCAAAGCTCTCGAAAACCTCCCGCGAAAGGGCTCCGGAACGGTCCCCCGCCCCCGTCTCCGGGCATGTCCGTGGTAGCACGGGTTTCCATGCTACCATGGGTCGAGGATATTATCCACCCTGAGCGTGGGGACGCCGATGGCGATCCTCGACAGTCCACTTCGCCCGCCGGGGCTCAGTCCCCTTCTCGGGCTCTCCGAGGAGTTCCGGCTGGGGGCGTGGGAGCTGTCGTTCCGCTCCCGATACGAGGACCCGCTCATCGAGTTCTCGGCGGAGTTCCCGGATTACCCGGTCTCCGTCTGGTCGGTATGGACGAAGGAGCTCGTGCAGCTTCCGACGGACGACGCGCGGGCGGTCCAGCGGCTCGAGTCGCGTCTCAAGAAGGCCCGTCGCGCCATCGAGGTCAGCCGGGCCGTCGATTCCGGCCGCCTCTATCTTCTCCGGGAGGCCGAACGCCGGAACGAGTTGGCGACGCAGGCGCTCATCGCCGCGAACGATTGCCTGGATGTCCCACCCATCGTCTTCCGGGACGGCTGGCAGTACTTCCAGGTGGTGAGCTTCGATGAGGACCGATCCCGCCGGCTGTTCCGCAAGCTCACCGAGAGGGGCCCGACCGAGCTCATCCGCAAGCGGGAGATGCCCTACGGAATCCTGTCGGCAAGTCCCTGGATCGAGGGGCTGTTCCGTGAACTGACACCCCGGCAGGTCGAGGCGATCCTCGCGGCCCATCGGCGAGGGTACTACGCGTCGCCTCGCAAGGTGACGACCGAGCGCATCGCGGTCGACCTGGGGCGCAGCTCCTCGACCTTCGAGGAGCATCGTCGCAAGGCGGAGAACCGGATCATCGATGCGCTCGCCCCCTACCTCGAGCTCTACGAGAGCGCCCGCAACCGGGCTCGCGTGGAGTCTGCGCCCTCCAGCCCCGCTCCCCGGCCCGCCGCGGCGTAGCGGGGGCGGGTCGCCGCTCTCGGCGTAGGGAGGGGGCGCCGTGTCCGACCTCTGGGCCATTGCCCTCCTCGCGGCGGCGGTCGGGTTCGCCCTGAGCATCGGGGCCCATTACACCGGGGCATGCATGGGGATGGCCTACGCGGCCCGCGCTCTCCGCCTCCGCACGGCCCTTCTCATCATGGCGCCGCTCGCCCTCGGGGGGGCCATCCTAGCGAGCGGCGCGGTGGAAGCGACCGTCGGAGGGCAGCTCCTCGGCGCTCCGGTGGTCCAACTCCCGCTCGGATTCTCGATCATCGGGTCCGCGTTCGCGCTCACGGCCGCGTACAACTTCGTTCGCCTGCCCACCTCGACCATCCAGATCCTGGTCTTCGCGGTCGTCGGTGGCGGCATCGCCGAGGGAGTGCCGGTGGAGTGGTCGACCATCGAGCATCTGGTGGTGGTCTGGGCGGTCGTTCCGCCGCTCGCCGCCCTGCTGGGTTTCCTTGCAACCCGATGGACCGCCCCCCGTTCCGGGTCGACGCATCCGGCGTGGGAACGCGGGGCGGCCGTGGGTGGGGTCCTCGTGGTGGCCGGAGCCGTGGCCTCGTTCGTCATGGGGGCGAATGACGTCAGCAATGCCAGCGGAGCGCTGGTCATGACGGGGCTCATCGGCCCACTCGCCGCCGCCGCTATCGGAGGCGCCGGACTCTCAGTGGGGGTCATCACTTGGGGACGACCGCTCCTCCAGCGCGTCGCCTTTGAGACGGTCTCCCTGGACCGTCGGACCGCGTCCATCGCCCAGTTCGTACAGTCGGGGCTCGTGCTCGGCGCCGTGGCGGTCGGCCTCTTCACCTCATTGAATCAGGCATTGATCGGCGCGATGGCGGGCACGGGCCTCGCGCGGGGAAGGTCGACCGTGAACCGGTCGGTCGTCCTGGGCATTCTCGCTGGGTGGGCCGTGGGTCCGGCCTCGGGTTTCGCGCTCGCGCTCGTCGTCACCTCCGCACTTCGGGCGCTTGGCGCCCTTCCGTGAGCGGCCCGAGTGAGGGATTATCTGCCCCGGGCCGGTCCCCGGACCGAGTCCATGGAGGTCGTGGTGGTCGGCGGTGGCGGCCTGACCGGCCGTTGCGCGGTCCGGGACCTCGCTGAGAGCCGAGTTTTCGACCGTGTCCGCGTGGCGGATGTGGACCTCCCCCTGGCGGAGGCGGCCGCGCGACGGGCCGGCGGCGCGCCCCGGGTCACCCCCGAGCGGATCGACGTACGGGATCGCTCGGCCATGGTCGAGCTCCTCCGGGGCGCGCAGGTCTGCGTGAACGCCGTCCAGTACAAGTTCAACCTCGAGGTGATGGAGGCGTGCCTGGCCGCCGGCGTGCACTACCTTGACTTCGGTGGTCTGTTCCACATGACGCGCCGCCAACTGGAGCTCAACGACCGGTTCCGCGAATCCAAGCTCCTCGCGATCCCCGGCTTGGGGCAGGTCCCCGGGGTCTCCAATGTCCTCGCCGCCCAAGCCACCCGCGACATGTCGCATGTGGACTCCATCGTTATCCGAGATGGGTGGAAGGATCTCACCGTCGGTGGCCCCGAGGTCGTGTTCACCTGGTCGCCGAGCACGTTCTTGGATGAGATGCTTCTTCCGGCCATGATTTGGGAGAATGGAAAGTACCGAGAGGTCCCGCCGATGAGCGATCCGGAGGAGTACGAGTTCCCACCCCCCATCGGACGTACCCGTCTCTTCCGCACCCTGCATTCAGAGCCCGCCACCCTCCCCCAGTTCTTGGAAGGGAAGGGCCTCGAGCGATGCGAGTGGCGAGAAGGCGGGTCGGGGATCGAGGTTCTGCGGATCCTCGCGGCGATCGGGTTGGGGTCGGAATCTCCTGTCCCGGTCGACGGCCATCCCGTGGTTCCGAGAAACCTTCTCATCGCCCTGCTGAAGCACCATCACCTGCTGGGGTACCCGGAAAACGTCCGAGTCGAGGACGTGGAAGTGACCGACCTCGAGATACGGGGGCGCACCCAGGCCGGACCCGTCACCCGTCACGCAACCGCGGTCTTCCACTCGCGCCCGGATTGGGGGCTCGCGGCCACGGAGTATGGGGTGGGTGTGGCCGGCTCGATCGGAGCCATTCTGATCGCGACCGGCCGAACGAGCGTGCGAGGCGTCGTTCCCCCGGAGGTCTCCATCCCGGCGGCCCCGTTCCGGGAGATGCTGGCCGAACGGGGAATCGTTACACGGATCTCACCGCCCGAAGAGCCGATTCGGGTTGTCGGACAATTGTCGGACACCACTTGAGCAAGGCCGGGCCGGCCCACCTTCCCACCTCGCCTACCGTCTTGTTTCCGCCCTCGGATTCCCCCTCTACGGCAGCTATATGTAGTGACCTCCGGCTGGGAGTCCCCGCCGAGATGCGTTCGTTATGGCGGATCAAGAACCCGCAGCCAGCACCCCCGTCGCCCGCGGGGCGGACGCACTAGTTTCGACGGTCCGTGAGCCACCCGGCAACCCCTCGGCCTCCTCGGGGGATTCGGTCACTTTTGCGAGCTTGACGGCCGCCGGTGAGGCCGACACCACCCCGACCCCGCCGCCCGATCCGTCCACGCCCGCCGAGGTCCACACGCCGGCGAAGGAACCGGTCACCGAAGCGGCGGCGCCGGCGCAACCCGCTGCCCCGGCCGCCGAGGAGCCGGCCCCGCTCCCCGAGACGGTCCAGAGACTGGTCCCGCGTCTCAAGAAGAGCATGAAGCTCTTCCAGGAGGGGAAGAAGCTGATCCCCAATTCGTCCAGCTCGCTCATCCGGGTCGCGTCCTACGACCCGTGCCCTCCGTTCATCGCCCGCGGCAAGGGCGCCCACATCTGGGACGTGGACGACAACGAGTACCTCGACTTCAATCTCAGCTACGGGGTGCTGATCAACGGCCACGCGCACCCGGCGATGGTGAAGGCCGTCCAGGAGCAAGCGGAACAAGGGTTCCACTTTGCGGCCCCGACGGAACTCGAAGTGGACATGGCCCGCCAGTTCGTCGAACTGGTCCCTTCGGCCGAGCGGGTCGCGTTCTGCTCCAACGGCTCGGACGCGACCATGAACGCGATCCGGATCGCCCGGGCGGTGACCGGCAAGGACAGCATCCTGAAGTTCGAGGGCCACTACCACGGGCAGCACGACTACGCGCTCATCAGCGCAGAGGCGCCGCCCGTTGTCGCCGGTCTGGACGAGTATCCGCGGCCGTTGCCCAATTCGGCGGGCATCCCGCCCGGGGTCACGGACTACGTCACGGTCGCGCCGTACAACTCCATCACCACCTTCGAGCGGGTCGTCAAGCGCAACCGGGACCGGCTCGCCGCCGTCATCATGGAGCCCGTGATGGCCAACGCGGGGGTGATCCCGCCCGCGCCGGATTTCCTGAAGCGGGTACGGGAGATCACCCGCGAGCACGAGATCCTGCTCATCTTCGACGAGGTCTTCACCGGCTTCCGCATCGCGCCGGGCGGGGCGCAGCAGGTGTACGGCATTGACCCCGATCTCTCCTGCTGGGCGAAAGCGCTGGGCGGGGGGCTCCCGATCTCCGCCGTGTCGGGGAAGGCGGAGTACATGGACCTCATCGCTCCCGGGCGCATCTCGTTCGGTGGCACCTACTTCGCGAACTCGCTGACCCTCGCCGGCGCCCTCGCCAACCTGAAGCTGCTCGCGAAGGGGGGTAAGACCCTCTACGATCGGTTCGCCCGCCTGACCGAGAAGATGGAGAAGGGGATCGAGCAGGCGGCGCGGGACGCGAAGGTCAGCGTCCTGGTCCAGTCGGTCCCGGGGATGCTCCAGTTCTTCTTCACGAAGCGCAAGAAGATCGCCAATTACCGGGAATCGCTCCAGATCGACTGGGATCTCTACCTGCGGCACCACCAGCTGCTGCTGGCGAAGGGGATCTACATCCATCCCGACAACTACGAGCGGTTGACGTTCAGCTCGGCCCACACCGAGCGGGACATCGACCACTTCCTCACCACGATTTCCGAGACGCTGAAGGAGCTCAAGACCCTCCCCCGCGAGTCGCTCGCGTAGGCGCGGAACGGAGCCGCCCTCCGGCGGGGCGCGGTCACGGCCACTCCAACGTATTTGTAGGCGGGGGGTGTCGGTCCGGCGTGCGGGAACGCCGTCGGCGTCCACCTCCCCGGGACGGGTGAGTCGGTGGGCCGTTCCCCGAGCGACCTCATCGTCTTC
>DASQHP010000080.1:0-4552 GCA_035632035.1 Thermoplasmata archaeon
CGCTCCGCGCTCACGAAAGTCGTCCATCGCCTCGTCGAGAAGGAGGCCGGCGAGACCTTGCCGTCGTTCCTTCTGGGACACCGCGATGTAGTAGACGTAACCGGCCTCGGGGACGAGCACCTCGGTCATCGCCACCTCCACGATGTCCCCTCTCGCGTCCGATATCGCCCGGACGCGCTCCACGTCCCGGAGGGTCCGTTTCGCGTGCCAACGATAGACCCCCACGAACGAGTCCCTCAGGCAGGGGATCGCCCGGTCCCGCTCATTGCCGGACAGCCCCACGATCCTCCCCGCCAGTTCCGGGGAGAGGCGCGGGTCGGGGCGCGACCCGAGCCGGCTTGCGTCGCGGTTCGGCGAGGGTACTACCATCGGATCCCGGACCGGTTCGAACCGCGATCCACCCGTCTGTAGGAGTCCCTCTGCGCCGCCGCGACCCGGTGGGCGACCCGCGGGCAGGTCGACATCATGAGGGGGATGTCGGCGCAGTGCCCTTCCCCAGCAGCTCGGACTCCACGAACGCCTGGAACTCCGGGTCGAACCACGATCCCATCTGGGTCTCGTGCCAGTATCGGCCGATCCGGCCGAAGCGGAAGGCGTTCTTCATCCACTGCAGCCAGCCGATCCACTCGTTGTCGCTGAGAACTCCTCGCGCCCGCATGTGGAAGGCGTGCGAGCACATGAACAGAATATAGTAGCACAGCGGAAGCTCGGGGTTGGCGACCGCGGACGACTCGTAGATCGTGTTGAGCAGCTGGGGCCGGTCGATGAAGAGCTGGCCCATGGCCCGGAGCTTGTCGTCGAGGTCGTTCAAGACACGGGTCTCCAGGTCGACGGCCATCCGTCGCAGCTGCTGTCGGGAGAAGTAGAGGGTCAGGACCAAGGTCGCGATGATGGCGAGCGTTTGAGCCAGGCTGAGAACGTCCGCGAATCCGAAGTCGGCCATGCTAGGCGAGCGCGGCCGGGCACCATCTACCTTTGGCCCGAGCCCGAGGGCGGAGGCCGCCCGACCCGGTTCTCGCCGAGCAAAGGTTGAAAGTGGAGGTGCGCTCCCCACTCCCCGTGGCCGCTCGGGCGACCGTTGGGTGGGCCATGGGGGCGGCAGCGATCGTCCTGCTCCTCTCCGTTCCGGGGGGAGTGGGCCAAGGGCATCCGGGCGTGGCCTCGCCCACCCCACCGGGGCCCGCGTCGACCCTAGGGATGGAACAGCCCACCCACCTCCCGCTGACGAAGTTGGATCGTGGGGCGACACTTCCTCATCCCTCCGGGGCCAGGGCTTCGCCCGAGTCCACGGATTGGCCGATGTTCCTCCACGACATGGCCCGGACCGGCGCCAACCCGGCGGAGCGGACGATCGCCTCCGCGAACGTGAGTGACCTCGGATGGACGTGGCAGTACAACACGAGCGGGGCCGTGAGCAGCTCGGTCGCGGTCGTCAACGAGACGGCCTACTTCGGTTCCTGGGACGGGCATCTCTACGCCGTGAACGCTCGGAACGGCAGCCTCGAATGGAGGACCTCCCTCGGTGGGACCGCGGATTACACGGGCTGTGGGGAACCGGGGATCGCGTCGACCCCCATCGTCTGGAACGGAACGGTCTACATCGGCGGGGGCAACCCGTGGGAGTATGCGGTCAGCGCGTCGAACGGCTCCATCCTCTGGCACCTCGACCTCGCCAACGTCAGTGGGTCGAGTACGCCGTGGACGGCCCATAAGATCTGGTCGAGCGCCGCCGTGTACAACGGTTCGCTGTACGTCGGGATCGCGAGCGGGTGCGATAGTCCCCTCGTTCGGGGCGCGCTCTTCCAGGTCGCGCTCTCCGATCACACTCTCGAACATGTGTTCTGGACGCTTCCCGCAGGCCAGATCGGCCCCGGCATCTGGTCATCCCCCTCGATCGACCCCGGTACGAACACCGTCTGGATCACCACGGGCAATGAGGGGAGCACCGACACGAAGTACGCCCGTTCCGTCGTCGAGTTGAACGCCTCGAACATCTCCCAGGTGCTCGGCTACGCGCAGCGGAGCGTCGCTTTCCAGGACCTGGACTTCGGCGACGGGGCGACCCTCTTCCACAGCTCGAGCGGCACGCCCATGGTCGTGGCTGTGAACAAGAACGGGGTAGCGTACGCGTTCAACCAATCCGCGCTCCACGCCAACGGCTCGAGCCCGGACGCGTGGACCCTCCAGCTGACCGCCTATGCCGGCAACACGGTCGTCCCCCCGGCGTTCGATGGCCGGACGCTCTATTTCGGTACCCCGGCGACCGTCCTTCCCGGCGGAAGCTACGTCGCCGGGTCCGTCCTCGCGGTGAACCCGGACAATGGGTCGGTCGAGTGGTGGGTCGGAACGACCTCCGAGGTGTACGCGGGCCTCACCTACATTCCCGGCTGCGTGGTCGCGAGCCTCACGGGGGGCGGCGTGGACGTGTTCGACGCGGCGACGGGAACCGTGCTCTACTCCCGTACAGGGAGCTCCAGCTGGGGTGAACCGATCGTAGTCGATGGCGAGCTTCTTGTCACGTCCGGAGACATCTACGGTGGCTCTACCGGCGGCGGGTCGGTCGAGTCGCTCTCGCTGCCGTTCAGCGGCCGTCTCTCGGCCACCCCGCTCGCGGCGGGTCCGGATTCCACGTTCCAATTGAGCGCCACGGCCGCGGGAGGGGTTCCGCCGTACTCGGCCCGGTGGACCGTGAGCGACGGGCGGCTCTTGAATGGGACCTCGGCCGTTCTCATCTCCACCACCGCCGGGACGCTCATCGTGAACGGAACGATCGAGGACGCGCGGGGGTCGACCGTGACCGCGAGCTTCCGCCTGGTTTCGTTCTCACCCCTGGTCGCTTCTCCGTCCCTGAGCACGAATCCCGTCGCTCTCGGCGGCTCGACCTACCTGAATCTCTCGGTCCGCGGAGGAGAATCGCCGTTCACGATCACGTGGTCCGGACTCCCCGCCGGCGTCAACGTGCCGAACTCGTCCGCAGATTCCCTGGTCTTCATCCCCGTGACCGAGGGAACGTACAACGTGAGCGCGACTGTCTCCTCCTCCTCGTCCCAGTCGACTGTCGCGCGGTTCGCCGAGCTTTGGGTCGACGGTCCGTCCACCTACACCATCGCGGCGGCCCCGAGCGAGGGGGTGCTGCCTCTCCTGGTCCACTTCACCGCCGTCTCCGGGTTCCCGGGCGCGCCCGGTTCCTACGCGTGGCAGTTCGGGGATGGGGCGTTCTCCTCTCAGTCCGCCCCGACCCATGTGTACACGGTCGCCGGGGCGTTCCCGGTCACGCTGAAGGTGCCGTACGGCGGCGGCGCCGTTGCGACGGCCGCCGCGGTGGTCTTCGCGTTCGACCCGCTCGCCCTCTCGACCGGTCCGCCCCAGATGATCGACCTGGGTCAACGCGTTTCCCTGACGGCGAACGCGACCGGTGGAGCCGGGGCGTACACCTACCGCTGGACGGGACTCCCTACCGGGTGCGTCGGCGAGAACACCTCGATCCTCACCTGCGTGCCGACCGCCAGCGGTGCGTGGACGAGCTCGGTGAGGGTGACCGATCCTATCGGCGGAGAGCTCGACTCCGTGGAGGCCGTCATCGTGAATCCCCCCGTGGTCGTGATTCCCGGCGTCCAGGCCTTCGGGGACACGAGTTGCACAAGCCCGTCCGTCTCCGTGACCGTCGGCGGGAGCATCTCGGGTGGCGCGCCCCCCTATGAAGTGACCTGGTCCGGCCCCAACAATACGAGCCGGAGCGGCGTGAACGTGGTCTGGTCGATCCCGGTTTCCGGCCCGACCAACCTGACCGTCCAGGTCACGGACACCCTGAATCAGACGGTTAGCCGCGAGCTATCCGTCCAACCGACCCCTCCCAGCTGTGCGAGTGCCCCGGCCGTCGGTGTGTCACCCTGGACCTGGGGTGGCGTCGGCGTGGTGGTCATCGTAGGCGTGTCGGTCGCGGTCCTCCTGGCCCGGCGTAGGAAGACGCCTCCGCTCGGCGATAGTGATTGACCCTGCCGGACCTCGCGGCCGGACGGGCCTCCGGACCCCGGGTCGGGGGCGATCTACGGGTTTCCTGACGAAGCCGGTCCGAGGTCCTGCGAGCGGGGGCGCCATGACTCTCGGCCCAGCCACATCACGTTCTCGTCCAAGGATCGGGCGCCGCGTCGGAACGACCCGGGGATCGTGCCGCACTGCTGGAACCCGGCCCGCTCGTACATGCGGATGGCCCGGGTGTTGATGGCCAAGACCGTCAGCACGATGCGGTCGAACTTGGTCCAGCTCGCGCTGAGGGCGTGGTCGAGGAGCGCAGAGCCCACGCGCCGCCCGCGGTGCTCCGGATGCACGGCGATCCCGAGCTCACCGACATGCCGGTCCTCGAGGTGATTCCCGGCGGGGTGGATGCCGCAGACCCCCACGATCCGACCATCTACCTCGGCGACCGAAACCACGGAGCGCCCGCCCTCCACCCGTTGGAAGACGTCCGCGAAGATCGACGCCTCCTCACCTAGGGTCGGCTTACGCTCAACGAGATACACGCCCAGGTCCGGGTTCGTGAGGATCTCGTCGA
>DASQHP010000081.1:0-3130 GCA_035632035.1 Thermoplasmata archaeon
ACCTCCACGTAAAGCTTCCCCCGAGCGACGTCGCGGCGGGCCGGACCGAGAGTTCCGTCTCGGGGTGATTCCCCGGTGCGCGACCACCGAAAGGGATATGGCGGAGGGGCTGCCGAGGCGCCTCGCCAACGGGCGGCTCGATGACGCGCAACCTGATCGTGATCGTGGCGGACACGCTCCGCCATCCCCGGTTCTTCGGCGGAACCGCGCCCGCCGTCATGCCGTTCATCCAGCGATGGAGCGAGCAGGGAACGGTATTGCCCCGGCTCATCGCGAGCTCCTCGTGGACCTGCCCGTCTCACGTGAGCCTCCTGGCCGGGGTCGACCCGTGGCAGACCCACTTCTATCTCGCGCAGAGCCGATCCGCGCTCCCTTCCAGTCGGTCGCTCGCCGACCGTTGGCGGGAGGCCGGCGGGGAGAGCGTCGCGTTCTCCGAGAACTTCCTCGTTGCGCCGGAGCTGGGCACGGCTCCGGGCTACGACGCCTACAACCCCGGGCTCTGGGCCCGCCTCGCGGGGAACGCCCAGCGAGGAGTCACCCTGCTCGGATACGAGCAGCTCTTGCACCGGGTGATGGAGAGGTCGGTCCGGTCCAACGAGTCGGGCACCCGCGGAGGCCGAGGGCTTCGGGGAACGGGGACCGCGGTCTACCGCCTCATCAACTCGATGCGGAGCGGGGCCGAGCTGAACCGGGCGCTCGCGCGCGGCCTTCGGCGGCGTCGGGCCGATCGGCCGCTCCATCTGTTCGTGAACTTCTCCGAACCCCACGAACCGTACCTCCTGCCTTCGGAGGGACTCGGCCCCACGTCGCTGGGGCACCTCCCCAGCGTGAACTTGGCCCGGCATACCGACTACCTCGCGCGGACCCCGGCGGGGGACGCGTTCCGCCGAGCGTACCTCGACTCGGTGCGGGAGCTCGATCACCAGGTCGAGACCCTCGTGGCCTCGCTGAACCGCCACGGGCTCCTCCGCGATGCGATGGTGGTCTTCGTGAGCGACCACGGCCAGGCCCTGGGCGAGAACGGGTTCTTCGGGCACGGGCACTATCTCCACGATGAGCTGATCGAGATCCCCGGGATCGTCTGGACGTACCGGGACGGACGGCCGGAGCGGGAACTCCCACCGGCGACGGACTGGGTCGACCTTCGGCACCTGCATGATGTGCTGGCCGACTACGCGGACGGTCGCAGCGCGGGACTCAGCGCCCGGTTCGAGCAGAGCCTCGCGGCGCGCGGGCCCGCCGCGTCGTACTGGGAGGGACCGCTGCCCCGGGCCCCGGCCGGCTTCTTGTTCGCCTCGGAACGGTCCGGGGTGTATCGGCAGGTTCGCCTCGTTCGCGGCGACCAGACCCTCACGGTGCAGGATCCCGATGGAACCGGTCCCTTCCAGTCGCTCGAGACCCCGGGCCACGCCGCGGGGCCCGCCGAGATGGCGGACGAAGCCGCCCGGTACCTCCGGATCGCTCGCGGCGAGGACGGCGCCGCGGCGGGGAACTCCTCCTCGATGGGCCGCGAGGTCGACGACCGACTGCGCTCCTGGGGCTACGACTGAGGTCGAACGGCTCCGGGGCGGCGCGAGACGGTCAGAAAGGGTTATACCGGCCGCGAACGGCTCTTTCGTGCCGGGAGTCCACATGAGTGCCAGCTTGAAGGGTAAGCGAGTTCTGATCACGGGTGCCGCCGGGTTCATCGGGTCCCACCTCGTCGCCCGCCTGACGGCGGACGGCGCGTCGGTGGTGGGGATCGACAATTTCTCGTTCGCGCGGCCCGACCTCGCGTCGAGCGGCAGCGGCTTTCGCGCCGCCACGGTCGACCTCCGGAAGTTCGACGACCTCAAGGCGGTCGTGGAAACGACGGCGCCCGACGTGATCTTCCACCTCGCCGCCGTCGCGAACCCGCGGCAATGCAAGCAGGACTTCCCGCTCGCGTTCGACGTGAACGTGCTCGGAACCCAGAATCTCCTTCGGGTCGCCCCGCCCGCCGCCCGCATGGTGTTCATGTCGAGCGCGGCGGTCTATGGCGAACCGGTCCGGCTTCCGATCGACGAGAGCCACCCCCGCCAGGGGAGCGACCCCTACTCGATCACGAAGATCATGGGCGAGGACCTCTGCGCGCTCTACAATCGCCACTACAACCGGCAGATCGCCATCGTCCGGAACTTCAACTCGTTCGGCGTGGGCCAGACGGGCGACTACATCATCCCGCAGCTGATCCGCCAGGGCCTCCAGGAGAAGAAGATCGAGATCTGGGACTCCCGGACCGTCCGCGACTTCCTCTACATCGACAACGCGATCGACGCGCTGGTCTCGATCGCCGCCCACACGGAGAACGGCCCCATCAACATCGGGAGCGGCCGCGGCACCTCGATCGGGGAGCTCGCCCAGGCGATCGCCGACCGGTTCGGAGGCGGCATGTCGGTGGTCGACCTCAAGAAGAAGGTCTTGGGAAGTCCGGCGCTAGTGTCGAGCAACGACCGACTGCGCTCGCTCGGCTGGAGCGAGCGGGTAAGCTTCGAAGACGGGATCGACCGAACCATCCGTTGGACGGAGCACCTCGTCGCGAACGCCTCGGCCTAGGTCGACCTTCCCCCGCGGGGTGGCGCGTCCGCGCCGACGGAGGATCTCGTCGAGGTCGACGGCCGCGGCCAGGTTCGGCTTACCCGGCGCGTGGCGGTCGGGCCGGTCGGTCGGCCAGATCGACCAGCCGTACCCCTTCGCGGTCTTCATGCTCGGGGTGTTGGAGGCGATGATGGTCCCGATCGCTCGGCGGATCCCGAGCTCGCGGGTCACCAGCGCCTGGGCCTCCATGATTTGGCTCCCGACGCCGCGGTTCTGCATGCCGTCCTCGACCAAAAACCCGAACTTGGCCACCAGCGAGCCGTCGGCGTCGACCTCGGGCCGGACCGTCCCGTAGCCGACGAGCGATGTCCCGCCGGGGGGTACCGCCACCAGGACCACGCCGCACTTCCCGGATAAGGGGCGCATCAGTCGTCGCACCCAGCGACGCGTCGCGATGAGCCACAGGAAGACGGAACTCAGACGGATCGGGTCGAACGGGAACGGGTGGTAGTAGGCCTTGGACTGCTCGGATCGGTGCCGGTAGAGATGCACCAGGGCCCGAAGGTCCCGGAGC
>DASQHP010000082.1:0-2732 GCA_035632035.1 Thermoplasmata archaeon
GCCCCAGCCCCCGGCACCCGCCCTCCCGGCCCCCCGGCCGGCGCCCGCACCCGTCGCCGCCCGTCCGGCGCTCCCCGTCAGCCCAAAACCCGCCCTCGCCCGCAAACCCGTCCCCGCGCGCCGGAAGTTCCGCATCTCCGACATCTGGAAACGGTACCTGCCGCCGGTGCGCCTCGTCTGGCTCTTCCTCGGGATCCTGGTCGCCGTCGGCGGCGGATTTGTCTCGGGCGCCCGCGCCTACCCCTTGATCGCCATCCCGGTCGTCGGGGCGATCGTCGACCTCGCGTTCCAGAAGGTCCGGTTCCCGCGACTTCGGTTCCCGGACGCCGCCCTCGCGACCAGTCTCTTCCTGTCGCTCATCATCTGGCCGGCGGACGTCTCTCTCTCGCTGATCTCCATCGCGGTCGTGGCGGTCGGACTGCGGCACTTCGTCCGGGCGGGAGGACACCCCTGGTTCAACCCCGCCGCCGCCGGGCTGGTCCTCGCCACGGCCATCTTCGCCCTGCCCACGAGCTGGCACGTCGGGCTCAGCAACGCCGAGATCGGGCTCGTGGCCCTCCTCGGGGTCATCCTGATGATCCGCGCGCCCCACGCCTGGCGGATCCCGGTGTTCTACTTCGCCTCCAACCTGATCGTCGTTCTCGCGCTCACGTTCGCCCTGGGCGCCGGGGCCCGCTGGCCGATGGCGATCGAGTATGAGGTCCTGAGCGGAGCGTCGGTGTTCTTCGGGTTCTTCATGGTGACCGAGCCCCGGACCGCCCCCTCCGCCCGATGGGCGATGGCCCTCTTCGGCATCGTGGTCGGAGTTACTTCCGCGGCGTTCCCGGTCCTGTTCACCGAGGTGCCGGTGCTGGGCGCCCTCGGAGTGATCGCACCATTCCTCGCGCTGATGGCGGGCAACGCCATGACGCTCATCCTGCCCGCCGCGCGCGGCTCCCAACGCAGCGTCCCCGCGCCGTCGGCCGCTCCCGGGTGACGGGGACCGGAGCTGGAAAGGAGGTGGGAGTTCGGTCGCTCACGAGTCCTGAGAGAGGAGTCCCCCGGCCCACTCCTCGGGGTGAATCCCCGTTCACCGTACCCGAATAACCCCCCGGCCGGGTCCCGTCGCGATGTCGATGGAGGCCTCGGCCCGCTGGTGGGTGCTCGGGATCGTCGTCGCGGCGATCGCCGTGGCGGCCGCGGTGGCGGTCGCTCCGATGTTCCAGCCGGTCGGGAACGGGGGGACGCAGCATGTGGCGGTCACGATCGCCTGGAACTCCAGTTCGGGGGGCTACTCCTACTACCCCTCATCGATCCACGTCCCCGCGGGCTCCACGGTCACGCTCACCATCACCAACTTCGACCCCGTGAACCACACGGTCGCCTCGCAGTTCTGTCGGGTGAACGGAACGCTCGACGGAACGATGTGGTACGGCATGGGCCCCTCCATGATGGGGTCGATCGGCATGCACCGCGGCGTCTCTCTGCCCGTGAACGGCGTCTCCCACACCTTCACGATGAGCGGGGCCGGCTTCCATCTCAATGTCCCGATCCCCCCGGCGGTGGGCTCGTCCGACCCGGCGGTCGTCACGGTCACGTTCCACGCCCCCCTCGCCGGCATGCTGAGCTGGCAGTGCGAAGCGATGGGCTCCGCGGGCTCGCACGGAATGATGGGGTCGTTCTACTCCGATTGAGCCCCCCCGGGCACGGGGTTTTAGTCGGCGGTGGCTACCGCTTTCATCCATCCCCGTCCGTGACGGGGCGGAGGAGCCGTTGAGATCGGAAGCCGGACCTGTCGAAGGGACGATCCAGAGCCCCGACGGCGTCCCGATCTGGACCCGGCGCTGGCAGCCTGCACGTCCCCCGCGGGGCCACGTCGTGTTGGTCCACGGCCTCAAGGACCACAGCGCGCGCTACGCGACCCTCGCCGCGGCGCTCAATGAGGCCGGTCTCTCCGTCTACGGGTTCGACCTGCGCGGGCACGGCCGATCCGGCGGTCCCCGCGCCCATGTCGCGAGGTTCGACGAGTACCTGGCCGACCTGGGCCGGTTCGTCCGCCAGGTCCGGACCGAGCAGCCGACCGGGCCGCTCTTCCTCTTCGGGCACAGCATGGGCGGGGCGATCGCGGTGGGATTCGTACTCGCCGGCGGCGAGCGGTTCGACGGCCTGATTCTCTCCGGCGCCGCCGTCGCGCCCCCTCCGACGATCGGCGCGGGGGCCCGCGCCGTGACCCGCCTGCTGAGCGTTCTCGCGCCCACCGCCCGAGTCTTCGACCTCCCCGACGGCGCGTTCTCGCGCGATGCCACGACGGTCGAGGAGCTCAGGGTCGACCCCCTGGTGTTCCACGGGAAGGCGACGGCCCGTCTCGCGGCCGAGCTCCTGCGCCGGATGGCCCGGAGCCGGCCCGAGCTCGCCCGGTTGGAGCTGCCCGTCCTCGTGCTTCACGGGTCCGCCGACCGCCTCACGAACCCCGCGGGCAGCCAGCTCCTGTTTGACCAGAGCCGATCGCGGGACAAGCGGATCAAGATCTATCCGGGATGGTTCCATGACCTGCTGCACGAGCCGGGCCGCCAGGAGGTCGTCAACGACATCGTCCAGTGGCTCGCGATCCGGTTGCCGGACGCATAGGGGCCCGCCGCCTCAGGAAGCGCCCAGCGCGTACCAGAGGTAGTAGGTGCTGATGCCGAGAAGCAGGACCGACCACCAGAGCCCGAGCACGGTCCGCATCCAGAGCTTGTAGCGCCGGAACCGGA
>DASQHP010000083.1:0-3349 GCA_035632035.1 Thermoplasmata archaeon
TGGGGGTGGTCCAGGTGCCGCCGTTGTTGGTCGAGCGCGTCATCTCGAGGCTGATGGAGCTCGTGGTCGCGTTCTGGAAGTCGAGGAACGTGGAGGTGAGGTTGTATCCGGGCGCGGGGCCGATGTTGATCGTAGAGAGCTCCGAGAGGTCCCCGCTGATCCCCTTGGGGGTGCTCCAGGTCTTTCCCCCGTCCGAGGAGGTCGAGACGAGCACCTGGGCGTTCCCCTGGACCGAGCACGTCGCCGAGCTCACCGTGGCGTGGTAGACGTCGAACGTGAGGACGTCCAAGCCCGTCGACGGGTTGATCGCGAGGTGGGGCTGCTCGGGGACGTTGTAGTAGTAGAACCCGCTCCCGAACGGCGCCGCGCACGCTCCCATGTCGAACCACTTCAGGCCCTGGGCGGCGTAGACCTGCACGGGGTCGCCGAAGCTGACGCCCCCGTTGGTCGAGCGGTCGACCGAGATACCCCAGTCGGCCTGGATACCGGTTGCGTTGGAGCAGCCGGTCGCGAAGTAGCAGCCGTTGACGTACACGTCGCCGACCAGGACGGTGTTGCTGGGCCCGCTCGCGACGCTCGGGCTGCCCCAGTGGATGGAGCCGTTGGAGGCGTCGGCGGTGTTCGTCCAGTGGGTCTGGTTGATGGAGAGGAACGTGGAGGAGGGCCAGGTGTGGCCGCCGTCCGTGCTCCGCCAGACGCCCGTGGCCCCCGACTCCTCGAAGGCCGGGCTCACGGAGATGGTGTTGCAATAGTTGCCGCCGGTGCCGTTGTAGGCGCCGATGAGGGAGCCGCCGGCCGCGACCAGGGTCGTGTTGGAGCCGCCGACGCTCGTGACCGATTCCCCGCTGAAGCCGATCGGGAACTGGAAGGAGGTCGAGATCTGGCCCCATCCCTGGCAATCGGAGCCGTTGACGAAGAAGTTGGACGAGGTCGAGGTGCCGCCGAGTCTCACGGGGGACGCCGATGCTACGTGGGCGGTTGACGGGAGATGGAGGGCGGACGAGGGGATCGCGCCCACGGGCACATGGGTCCCCGCGTAGAAGCCGTTCACGACGGGAAGCCCCGTGAGATGGACGGGTGTCGCGGCCGATGCGGCGAGATGGCCCCCCGCCGGGGAGTTCAGCTGCACGGTGGCGGCGCCCGCGCCGGGAAGGAGCGGGATCGCGATCAGGAGCGCGAACGCCACCAGGGCCGCGTAGGCGAACGTGGCCGGGGATGCTCGGCTCCTTAGGACAGGTAGTACGGTAGGTTCGGCGCCCGCGTTCATGGATTCTCGGCCCCCGTTCGGTTCACTGCTTATCATGCTTTCGTCCCGTCCCAGAGGGAGAGTATCCCTCTCCGCTCGCACCGTCGCCCGCCGACGACTCCGTGGAGCGGGCCGCCCGGGTGCGCAGGTAGGAGATGAGGAAGACGAGGAGGAGCACGGCGGCCACGGCGCCGATCGCGGCGACCTGCAGCGTCGTGAGGACGACCGACTGCGTCGCCCCGACGGGCTGGACCGAGAGCGGAGCGGTCGCGTTGGCCACCCGCCCGTACGGGTCCGTCACGGTAACGCGCACGGTGAAGCTCCCCGTGGAGTGATAGGTGTGTCCGGTGAAGTTCGCCGGGGTCGTGACGACCGCGCTTCCGTCCCCGAAGTCCCACGCGTAGCTGTAGTTGAACGGCGGGACCGGGACCTGGATGGTGGCGAAGATCTCGATCTCCTCCCCGACGAGCGTGCTCGGTGCCACGGAGAGCACGACCACCGGGGGTACCGGTAGATAGACCGCGGTCAGGTTGCCGGGGCCGCCCACGGTGAGCGAGTTGCCGGCGACGCTCAGGTTGCCGGTCAGGTTCCAGTGGTCCAGGTGATCACCGAGGCACGGCTGCGGTGTGACGGGGTAGTTGCCGGCCGAGAGCCTCAATACGGTGCCGTTGAAGGCTCGCACGCCGTTCACGAGGACGCTCCCGCACGCGGAGGGGAGCGTGAGGACCAGCACGGGGTAGACGAGCGGGATGAAGACGGCCGTGAGGACGCCGCCGCCTGCGACGTAGACGAACCCTGGCGTCAGGAGGAGCCCGCTCGAGTTCGACCAGGCGCCGAGGGTGTAGCCGGCGCACGGGGCGCTCCCGAGCGAGTACGTCGCCTGCTCGGCGACCAGGAGCGTCGAGTTGGACGGGTAGGTCTGACCGGCGAAGACGATCGCCCCGCAGGTCGAGGGCTCCGTGTTGAGGAAGAGGGGCACGAGCGGGGTGAAGACCGCCTCGATGGCGCCGCTCGAGTTGATCCAGGCGGTGTTGCCGATGATCGAGATCGGGCCGAAGGTGAGCCAGCGGACGAATCCGTATCCCGCGCAGGGCGTGGCCCGGATGGTGACGACGATCCCCGGGGCGACGGACGTGAAATTGGCGTTGAAGTACGGATTGTTGTTGAACCAGATGGCCCCGCAGTTCGCGGGATTGGTGAGGAACGCGATCGTGTTGGAGGGGTTGCCCACCGCGAAGGAGATGTCGACCGACCCCGAGCCGTTGGCGACCAGGACGTTCCCTTCGAGGGTGAGACCGCCCGTCGCGGTCATGGCGATCAGGTAGCAGCCGCTGTTGTTGATCGCGTAGATCGTGTGGGTCGTGTTGTTCGTGACCGACGCGACCTGGCGGTTGTGGTAGGCCACGCCATCGAAGAGCGCGTAGCCGCAGCTCGAGGGGTTGAGGTTGAACGTGACCTCGGTCAGGTGATAGTTCACCTCGGTCACGGATCCTGCCGAGGTCACGGTGAGGTTGTTGTTGGAGATGCTGACACCGCCCGACAGCTGCCATTGCAGGAAGCCGAAGTGGGCGCAGGGGCCGCCGGAGATGGCGTAGGTGCCCGGCACGACGCTCAGCGACTCGCCGTTCGTGTAGCCCGCGCCCCGGTAGAGCACCCCGCCGCACGTGGAGGGCTCGGTGAAGAACTGCAGCGCGACCGCGGACGACGACGGGGCGAAGTTCGCGGTGAGCGTCCCGTTGCCGCCGGGCACGAACACGGTGCCCAGGATGCTGAAGTTCCCGACGAAGGTGTAGCCGGCAAACAGGCTGGAGCCGCAGGTCGACGCCCCCAGGGTGTGGTTGAGCCCGTCCAGGAGCCCGACCGTGGCCCCGTTCGAGTACGGGGTCCCGTCCAGGACGACGGCGCCGCAGACCGTGGGATTGGTCGCCACGTGGATCGTGTCGGTGGGTCGGACGTACTCCCAGACGGCGTTCAACGAGCCGTTGCCGGAGACGATGAGCGTCTCCGTGCGGTCCGCGAGGGTCGGCGACACCGCCGCACCCCCCGTGGGGACCCACTGGGTGAAGTTCCACGGGTAGCAGCCCACGGCGTAGATGGGGAAGA
>DASQHP010000084.1:0-31196 GCA_035632035.1 Thermoplasmata archaeon
GCCGCCTGCGATTCGCCCCGCACTGGCCGAACAACCCCGCTGAGGTCGAGCCCGTGCTGGCCGCGGTCGACGCCGCGCTTACGGCCGTTCGCCGCTAGGAGCCCGAGCCCAAGCGGGCGCGGGACGAAGGGCGGCTGCGTGAGGTCCTGAGCTAGCCGTCCCCGAAGCCGCGCCCCGCGGGCGCGTCCGTTTTAGGGCGGCCCGTCCAGCGGTCCCCGTGGCCAACGCGCTCTCCGCCCACTCCCTCGGCCGGGTCTACCCCGGCGGAAAGACGCCGGCGCTGACGGACCTCACGCTCACGATCCCGAGCGGACTCGTTTACGGGCTCATCGGAAGGAACGGGGCGGGGAAGACGACGTTCGTCCGGATCGCTGCGACGCAGTTGGCGGCGACCTCGGGCTCGATGGAGGTGCTCGGGTACGACGTGGCGTCCCAGCCCGGCCCCATCCGCGAACGGATCGCCTGCATCCCTCAGGAGTCCCGTCCGCTCTACTTCCTCACGGTCGACGAGCTCGTGTTCCTCTACCTGAGGATGCGGGGGCTCGACCGGGAGGATTCGCGGCGGCGGACGAACGACGTCCTGGATGAGCTCGACCTCGCGAGCGTGCGGAACCGCCTGGTGAGCCGGCTTAGCGGCGGTCAGCGTCGCCGCGCGATGGTCGCCATGGTGCTCGCGTCCGACGCCGAGCTCTTGTTCCTGGATGAACCCACGACCGGCCTCGACCCGCTCGCCCGGCGGGAGGTGTGGGGCGCGCTTCGCCGGGCGCAGCGGGAGAAACGGACAGTCGTCCTCACGACGCACTACCTGGACGAGGCGGAGGCGCTCTCGGCCCGCCTCGCCCTCCTCGAGGGCGGACGGCTCGTGGTCGAGGGGACCCCCGAGGACCTGCGCGCGCGGGTCCGCCGGCCGTTCCGGGTCCGGGTCGACCAGGGGATGACCCGCGCCGAGCTCGAACCCTACGGCGAGGTCGCTTCCGTCGACGGGGGATTCCTCGTCTTCGGGGGCGAACGCTCCTCCCGCGAGCTTGCCCAGGCGGCGCTCGGCAGGGGCCTCCGGGTGTCGATGGGACCGGTGTCGCTCGAGGACGTCTTCCTCCAGCTCGTGGGCCGGTCCATCGACGAGGACGCGGCGCCGGAGGAGGCATGACCGGGCGCAACCGCTGGCGGGCGTTCCTGACGCTCACCTACATGAACGGGATCATCCCCATCCGCCGCCAGCCGCTCTACCTCGTCAATCTCCTCGCCTCCCCGCTCGCGTTCCTGTTCTTCATCGTCATCGCCTCGGGAGGCGGGCTCCTCCCCTACGCGATCGGCGGCGGGATGATCCTCACGGTCCTTTCGATCGGGACGTCGCTGCAGGCCGACCTCTCCCACTATCGGCACGACATGAAGCTCCAGGACCTCATGGTCGCGACCCCGGTCGAGGCCTGGGTCTACGTGAGCGGCATGGCGTTCTCGGAGTTCGTCTACTCGATCCCCGGTATGGCCGTTTTCGCCGTTCTCTGGACGCTGCACGGAGGGGCGACTCTCGTCGGGGCTGCCACGCTGATCGCGGTCCTCCTCCTCGTCTGGGCGTTCGCGTCCGCGCTCGGGTTCACCCTCGCCACGTTCTTCTCCGACGTCCGCGAGACGTTCGCGTTCTCGCCGCTCATCTCCCTCGGGCTCACCGTTCTCCCGCCGGTCTACTACCCGATCTCGTCGCTCAATTCGACCGTGCGGCCGTTCGCGTACCTCTCGCCGACCACCTACGCCGCCGACCTCTTGCATGGCGTGGTCGGCCTCGGCAGCCCGTCCCTCGAGGCGCAGGTCATCGACTGGGCCGTCCTCATCGGCTTCACCGTCGCCCTGCTCGCTCTCACGACCTGGAAGGCGCGCTGGCGGGAGCCGTAGGGCGCGCGGCGGCCGTGGAACCGCGTCGAAATCGACTCGCGCCGACGTTCCGGCGCGTCGGGCGCGAGCCGGCGGCCAAGCACTTATGTACGCGGTGAATGCTCGCGCGCCTCGCATGCTTCTGTTCGCGGACCAACGGGTCTTTTCGACCACCGAGGACCGCGTCCAGAGCTGCGCATTCTGCGGGAAGGCGCTCGTCGTCCTCCCCGACGACAAACGGGGGGGCGCGTGCTTCGATTGCCTCATGATCATCGAGCCCGAGTCGGTCTCCTGCCCCGAGTGCGGCGAAGGGATCCCGGCGGCCCGGCGGGCGGCCGGCTGCCTCGAGTGCGGCTGGTACCCGCACGGCTGACCGGCGAACGGCGGCGGCTCCGCCGCTAAGCTTATCCTCGCGATTCGGTCCGTTTCACTAGGGCGTGCCGAGGTGGCTCAGTCCGGTACGGCGCGAGTCTGGAAAGCTCGTGGCGGAATACGCCTCGGGAGTTCAAACACCGGGCGCGGACGGACCGCCCCGGGGGAAACTCTCCCCCTCGGCGCTCCCTCCGGTCGCTAGGAGCGGATCCGCGTGCCCATCAACCCCCGTCAGGCGACGCCGTCCCTCCTGCAGATCGACTCCATCTTCGTCCATCTCTCGGGAGCCCCCGCCCTCACCGAGGTCTGCCGGTTCCTCCGGTCGGAGTTCTCCCACTTCCAATGGCTGGGGATCTATCGTCTGGACGGGCGTACTCTCGAGCTCGCGGGATGGGACGGGGACAAGCCGACCGAGCACACCTCGATCCCCATCGACCGGGGAGTGTGCGGCCGGGCCGCCCGCGAAGGGCGCACGGTCATCGTGGACGACGTGAACGCCGACCCCGACTACCTCGCGTGCTTCCTCGACACGCGCTCCGAGATCGTGGTTCCCGTTCGCCACGAGGGCCGCGTGGTCGGCGAGATCGACGCGGATGGGCGGATCCCTAAGGCGTTCGACGTCTCGGACGGCCGGTTCCTCGAGGCCGTCGCCGGCCGGATCGCCCCCGCGCTCGCCCGATTGGGCGCGTCACCGCCGTGAGCCGCCCCCCCATCGTCCGGACGGCGTCGGCGAGAGCGCCCTTAGCGTCGAACTGCGGAAACCCGCGCGGCCGGCGCTCGGGGGTCCGGGAGCGGATGGCGGCGCGGATCCCTCGGAGGGCGCGCCGCAGCTCGTCAATGATCGGAAGGTCGGCCACCCGCGCGGTCCGGGAGAGCGGATTGAGGTCGATCGCGATCACCCGCTTTCCCGCCCGACGCAGCGCGAGGGCCCGGTCCCCGTCCTCGAGGGGGACCAGGACCACGTCGGCGAGAGCGATCCCCCGCGCATCGATGGCCGCGCGGTCGGAATCCAGTCCCGGGAGCCGCGCGCTGGGCACCTCACCGAGGACATCCGAGATGCCGGCGCGCCGCAGCTGACGCGCGATCGACCGGGCCCGGGCGGGAGTCCGGTGGAAGAGGTTGATCTCGACCCCGAGCCCCGGGATCGCGCGGGCGAGCGCGGCCACTTCGCGGGAGGCGAGAGCGGCCACGTTGCCGTTGACGCTCACGACCGGACGCTGGGCGCGAACGAGCCAGGCGGCCGCGACCCTCTCGGCGCGACGGGCCGATGGGCTGGTCCGCTCGCCGAGGAAGTAGTCGAACGCCTCGGCCCGCCCGTGCGCGATCAACCCCTCGGGTACGACGACCCCACGCCGGGCTGCGTCGGCGAGCGTGGCGCGGGTTACGAGGCTCTGGTAGCGAGGATGGCGCGGGGAGAGGCGGGTCATCGGCGGGTCAGTGGCCCGCGTCCGGCGGGTCGCTCGGCCCGCGGTCGTTCGCCGGCCGCCCATTTGCCGGCACGAGGCCCAGGTGGTTCTCGAGCGCCGCGACCCGCTGCTCGAGCGGGGCGATCCCGTCCTCCAGGGTCTTCGCGACGACCAGCTTCAGGCTGTCCTCGAGCGCGACCAGGTCCCGGCCGAGGTCGGTGATCCGCCGCGCGTTCTCGTTGAGGAGGAGCCGCGTCTGGGTCGCGACCCGATAGGTATCCGCGACGTCCTTCAGCACCTGTCGCGAGCCCTGGGCGAACTGTTCGACCGATTCGCCGATCGGCTTCCACTTCTCGTCCAGGTTCTCGGAAAGGCGGGCCTCGAGCCCCTCCTGGATGCGCGTCACGCCGCGGTCGAAGGCGAGGTCGACCTTCTCTCCGAACCCCTTCGAGACCTGGGCGAGCTCCTCCTTGGTCTCGGAGGAGCTGGTCCGGTCGCGTTCCTCCATCCGGTCCAGGCGGTCATCGATCGCCTGCAGGCGCGCGAGCAGGTTGGCGTACGCGGTCCCGACCAGCGTGTCGACGTGCGATTGCATCGACTCGTTGGCGCGCAGCAGAAGGTGGAGGACCCAGTGCTCCCGTCCCTTCGTCTCCGCGAGCGGGCCCCGGTCGATCCGGTCCCGGGCCTCGCGGCTCTCGATGAGCTGCTGGAGCTCCTTCAGGATCTCGACCCGCAGGGTGGGCGACGTCGGATTCGCCGGCGGGCGGCCGCTCATTCACGGGAGGATGGGGGGTGGGCTACTAAAGAGGTTCCTAAATCGACCGCGACGCGTTCCGCCCACTCGACACGGTCCGGGCGGACCCGCAGCGTCTGGGCGATGACCCGCACACCCGCCCGGAACGCGTCCTGGAGGGCCCGGGCGAACCCCGGGTCCAGCGCGGCGTTCGGCGTGAATCGGCGGACGCCGCGCCGCTGGATCACGAACACGACGGACGAGGGGATCCCAGCGCGGCTCGCTCCGGCGAGGAGCCGAAGATGGGCGGTCCCCCGCACCGTGGGCGCGTCGGGGAAGAGCGCGGTGTCTCCCACGCGCAGGTTCGAGCATTTCACTTCGATAAGTGCGGTCGGACTCCCTCCCGGCTCCCTGCCGTGGCAGGCGAAGTCGACCCGGTGCGCGCCGAAGCGCACCTCGGGCCTCCAGGGGCCGGGCCCCAGCTCCGTGAGCCCTCCCGCCTTCAGGACCGCGCCCACCATTCGGTTTCCGATCCGGCTGTCGATGGAGACGAGCTCTCGGCCGTGACGGACCACGACCAGGTCGAAGCGCGTCGCCCGTTCGGGCCGATCGACGGGGATGGCGTATCCCGAGGTCTCACCGGGGAGCAGGAGCTCTTCCATCCGGCCGGGGTTGGGAACGTGGGCGAGGAACGTGGGACCGCCCCCGACCCGCCGGACCCGGGCGACGTAGCGGTTGGGCCGCTCGAGGAACCGAACGCGGAGAGGGGTACCCGAGTACCGTACCTCGACCGCCACGGGTCAGTCGAAACCGGGTCCCAGCAGCTCCCGCGCGACCAGAAGCCGCCGGATCTCGGAAGTCCCCGCCCCGATCTCGAGGAGCTTCGCGTCCCGCGCGAGCTTCTCGAGGGGATAGTCCCGAATGTACCCATACCCACCGTACACCTGGATCGCATCGAGGGCCACCCGCGTCGACGCTTCGCTTGCGTAGGTGAGGGCCGCGGCGCTCGCGCGCGACGTCCGCTTGTCCGTCTGGACCGAGATCAGCGCCCTCAGAACGAGCAGCCGCGACGCCTCGAGGTGGGTGTACATGTTGGCGATCTTCTCCTGGATCAGCTGGAACTCGCCGATCCGGTGGCCGAACTGCTCGCGCTCGCGCGCGTAGCGCAGGGTGAGGTCGAGGCACTCGGCCATGATCCCGAGCGGGATGGCGGCCAGGACGGCCCGCTCCACGTTGAGCCCGCTCATCATCACGGCGACGCCCTCGTTCTCCCGGCCGACCAGGTTCTCGGCGGGAACTTCAACGCCGTCGAACGCGAGCTCCCCCGTCGGCGACCCGCGCATCCCCATCTTGTCGAGGCTCCGGGAGACGGTGAACCCCGGCGAGGAGCGAGGCACCACGAAGGCGCTGATGCCGTGGGGACCGCGCTCGGGCGCGGTCTTCGCGTAGACGAGGAGCGTGTCGGCGACCGGCCCGTTCGTGATGAACTGCTTCGAGCCGTGGAGCACGTAGTGGCTTCCCTTCTTCTCGGCGCGGGTGCGGATCGCGACGGCGTCGCTTCCCGCGCCCGGCTCGGTCAGTGCGAGGGCGCCGATCGCCTGGCCATGGGCGAGGTCGGGGACGAACCGCTGGCGGAGCTCGGGCGAGGCATTGCGAGCGAGGTTGTCCGTGCAGAGGTTGGAGTGGGCACCGACGGAAAGGGCGAGCGCGGGGCTGACCCGGGCGATCTCCTCCAGGACGAGCGCCTGGCTCACGTAGCTCTGCCCGAGTCCGCCCAGTTCCTCGGGGATCGTGATCCCGAGGAACCCGTGGGCCCCGAGCGCGGCGAAGACCTCCCGGGGAAAGTAGTCCTCGCGGTCCATCCGGTCGGCCACTGGAGCGACCTCCTTGCGGACGAACCGGCGGGCCGCCTCTGCGAGGTCCCGGTCGGTCTCCGAGAGCTCCAGGTCCATGCCGGGGCGAATCCCCTCGGCCCATAACGCTTCGCGGGTGGGTTCACCCGGTGCGTCGAACTCCGAGGTGCACTCGCCATTCGTCGAGCGGCGTCGGGTAATCCGCGCGGAAGTGGGCACCTCGGCTCTCCACCCGGGCGAGGGCCGCTCGGGCGATCAGGAGCGCCGTGAGGGAGGCGTTCGCCCCGGGTCCGGGAAGCTCCTCCGGCGACGCCGGCTCGACGGACGCGCACAACCGCTCGAGTTCCTGGGCGGCGATCGCCAGCCCCGGACCCTGGCGGACGATGCCGACCTGCTCCCACAGGACGGAGCGGACCCGCTCGATGATCTCCGCGCCCGTGGTCGAGGTGGAGCCGGCGGGGCGACCGAACTCGACCATCCGACGAGGCGGGCGGGGGCGGCCGGAGGTCCGGTCGGCCAGCGAACGGACGACCCGCTCGCCGAACACCAGACCCTCGAGAAGGGAGTTGCTGGCGAGCCGGTTCGCCCCGTGCACGCCGGTCGACGCGACCTCTCCGCACGCGAAGAGCCCCGGCAGCGTGGTGTGGCCGCCCAGGTCGGTCAGGATGCCGCCGATCATGAAGTGGGCCACAGGGGCCACCGGGATCGGTTCCCGGGACGGGTCGATCCCATGCTCGGCCAGGAATCGGCAGATCGACGGGAACCGGGAGAGCAGCCGGTCCTGGGGGATCCCGGTGGCGTCCAGGAGAACCCAGCGGGCGCCCGTGCGGCGCAGCTCGGCCTCGATCGCCCGGCTCACCACGTCCCGGGGCGCGAGCTCGGCATCGGGGTGGTACTGAGCCAGGAACCGCTCGCCGGCCAGGTTCCGCACGACGGCCCCCTCCCCGCGCAGGGCCTCGGTGATGAGGTGACGAGGGGCGCCGGCCCGGTAGAACGCGGTGGGATGGAACTGGATGAATTCCAGGTCCGCGAGGACCGCGCCGGCCCGCCAGGAGATCGCGACTCCGTCACCGGTGGCGATGCTGGGGTTGGAGCTCTCCCGATAGAGGCTCCCCGCCCCCCCCGTGGCCAACACGACGGGCGATCCTTCCATCTCCTCGACGCCCTGCCCGTCATCCCGGGAGAGCGTCGCCCGCATCCCTCCGTGAACGTCGGGCTCCAGCCGGCGGAGCACGGTTCGCTCTCGCGCCTCGATCCCGCGTTCGACGACCCGCCGACGCAACGTCTCCTCGATCTGGAGCCCCGTCGAATCGCCGCCGGCATGGAGGATGCGAGCTCGGGAATGGGCGGCTTCGCGGCCGAGGGCGATCTGGCCCTCCACCGTGTCGAACGGCACTCCGAACCGGACCAGCTCCGCGATGCGGGCGGCCGCCTCGGTCGTAAGCACCCGAGCGGCGGGGCGGTTGACCAATCCGGCACCCGCCCGGACTGTGTCCCGGAGGTGGAGGGCGGGTGAATCGTCGGCTCCGATCGCCGCGGCGATCCCGCCCTGGGCGTACCGAGTGTTGGACTCTTCGAGCCTCGACTTGGTCACGAGGACGGGATGGAGCCCTCGCTCCTGGGCGCGGAGCGCCACATAGAGCCCCGCGATTCCGCTCCCGACGATCAGGGGATCCGGTCCCGCCCCCACGGGGCGGCCGCAGCCGGCCCCCCGTCAAAACCATGCCGCCCTGCCCAGTCAGGCCTATCCGACCTCGGCGCTCCCCGGGGTGATGGGAGCGCCGGATTGGCGCGCGGCGGTCCGGATCCAGCCGGAACCGCTACGCGAGTCGGACCTGTTGGCCCGGCTCGCCCAGGGGACGAGCGAGTCCGCCGTCTGGGTCACCGACCTCCTCGACCCGCGCCCCGCCTTCTACCGTCGCCGCGTGCGAGTGCCCGTTTCGCCGGAGCGACGGGCTCGACAGGCCTCGGGCCGCCAGCTCCACGCGCTGATCGGCAGCGCCCTCGCCGCCCCCGGGGTCCTCGAGGTGCGCGTCCGACGTGAGGGGGTGGTCGGACAGATCGACCTCCTCGAGAAGGAGCCGACCGAGCTCAAGACGACGGAATCGCTCCCCGATCCCGGAACCCTCCGATCCAGCCGGGCCTCGTATCTCGATCAGCTCGGCCTCTACGGTGCGCTCACCGGCCGCGATCGCGGCCGCCTGGTGGTGGTCGAGGTGGTCGAGGGGGCTCCCCGACGCTGTCAGGTCTACCTCGTGCGCTTCCGCGCCGCCTCGGAGCTTCTCGACGAGATGCGGCGACGAGCCCGCGCGTTCCGGGCGGCGGACGAGCAGAACACTCCCCGAGACCTCCCTCGGTGCGCCTGGTTCGGCCGGGGATGCGAGTTCCAGGAGGCGAGGGCTTGCGAGTGCCGGGGGGACGAGGCCCCCGCCAGCGACGCGGTGGTCGGGTGCGTCGAATCGATCGACCTGAGCGAGCCCCTCGGGCTCGCCCTGGAGGCCCGCCTGAGGTCGCTAGCCGCCGTGGACGTCCCGGCGACCATCGAACGGTTCCGGGACCTCCTCAACCCCCGACGGGCGTAGTTCGAACGGGTGATGCCGCCCGCGGAGGGGCCCGAGCCCGCTCCCGTGCGGTTGGCCGAACCGCCGCCGGATCTCTACCGGGAGATCATGGACGCCCTGGAAGGGAGCGGCTCTGACGAACTGTCGCGCGTCCCGGTTCCCACGGGTGAACCCCTGGAACGAGTGAGCTGCCTCGACGGGCGACCGTTCCTCCTCAAGGTGACGCGGTTTCCTCGGCCCTACGCGGCCGGCGAGCTCCTGGAGCGGCAGCCGCAGTACCTGCTGGAGCTCGGGTTTCGATGCGCGCTCGTCGGGGCGGACTCCGGCTGGCTGCTCGTGGGATACGACCGGGTCGCGGCGCACCGAGACCGGCTCCGGATCTACCGGGTCGAGTTCTCCCCGCTCGAAACCTTCTCCGACCTCGCCATGGACCGCATCGAGGGGATCGCTCGGGCCGTCCGGGAAGGGCGGCCGGAAGCGCTCCCCGCGTGTCCGTCGTGGATGTACTCAGGATGCCCCTACCGGGAGCGCTGCGGCTGCGGGGTCCCCGGCGGACCGGGATAGCGGACGATCACCGCGCGCCCGGCGAGGACGAAGCCGAGCCGGTCGTAAAGTCGACGGGCCGGAGCGTTGGACTCCGTGACCCAGAGCCGGACGGATTCGTACCCGAGGGCGGTCAGCGCGCGCATCCCCCATCGGAGCAGGAACCCTCCGAGTCCGCGGCCACGGAGGTCGGGTCGGACGGCGAGGTCCAGGAAGATCGCTCGGCGGGGCGTCTGTTCGGCGGTGAGGAGGATCCCGACGGGGGCTCCGGAGGGATCGGTCAACGCCGTCGATGCTTCGTCCACGAACCGTCCCAGGAGCCCCCGCAGGATCTCGTCCAGCACTCGCGCGTCGGCTTCCGGCGTATCGGCGGCGAGCGACTGGTCCGGCGTGCCCTGGTAGGCAGCCCAGTCCAGCTCGGCGAGCGCGGCCAGGGGGAGCTCGCGGATGGGGGCCTGCGCCCAGCCCTCCGGGCGGTTCGCCGCCGTGAGGAACGGGAGCGCGGCGTCGAGGGCATAGCGGGTCACGATCGTCTCGGCGCGAGGGGGCACCCGACGGCCCCGGAGCCCCTCCTCCTCCTCGGGGGTCAACCCCGTGACCCCCACATCCAGCCTCGCGGACGGTGGGGACTGCTCGAGGCGCAGCCCTTCCAGGAGTGCCTCGGCCCGGTCAAGACCGCCTGGACCCGGAAGGACATGCACGTGGCCGTACGCTCGAGCCGCGCGGGGAGAGAAGAACGCGAAACCGACCGGCGAGTTCCCGTCGAGGAGCACCCACCCCCGCAGCGTCCCGAGCTTGAGATCGTTCGCCGACTCCTCGACCCAGCGCGGGGGGAGAAATTCGCCGCGCGCGAGGAGCTCGGCCCGGAGAGCGTGAGTCAGCTCGAGGAGATCGTCGGAACGGGCCCGCGACGCCGGAACGCGGCGCCATCGGTCGGAGCCGACGGCCGGGCCGCTCGAGGTCAGGTCGGCTGGCATTCCCGGCGCAGGATCTGGGCGATGTCGGGGGCGACGGAGGCCTTCTCGGCGGGATTGTCGAGGGTGTCGGTCGAGTAGAGCTCGTCCGCGACCGCCTTGATCCGCTCGAACGCGTCCTTCAGGAAGAGGCCGTGGGTGCACGCCGCCGCGATCGCCTTCACCCGCTTGCGCTTGAGGAGCTTCGCGGCCTCGACGATCGTGGCCCCCGTCGAGATCACGTCGTCCAGGATAACCACGTCCTTGTCGGCGAGGTCGATGGGCGGGTCGGCGGGGAGCGACAGCTCGACGTGCTCGCTGTCGATCCGCTTCTTCTCCATCGCCATCCACGGCTTTCCGAGGAGCTGGGCCATCCGGCGGACCCGCTCGACCCCGCCCTTGTCGGGCGAGACGAGGAGGTCCACGGGCCGCTCGCGGAGCAGTCGCGCAACGGCCGGAATGCCGCTCGCCTCGAAGGCGGGCTTCTGGAACCCCTTCAGGGTCGCGGTGGAGTGCATGTCGACCGTCACGACCGCGTCCGCGCCCAACTCGATGTGGCGACCGAACGCTCGGGCGCTCACGGGCTCTCCGGGGAAGAACGGCCGGTCCTGACGGGCGTATCCGAAGTACGGTACGACGACGAACAGGCGGGAGGCGCCGGCCTCCCGGATGGCGTCTTCCAGGAGCAGGAGCTCGATCAGGTCCCGGTCCGTCCGGGTCGACTGCACGAGCACGACGTCCTCCCCCGTGAGTCGACCTCCCACGCGGAGGTACAGCTCCCCGTCGGGGAACCGCTTCACGAACGGGATGCCGAACGGTGCGTTCCCCAGCTCGCGCGAGACCCGTTCCGCTAGCGCGGTGGACGCGCTCCCTCCGATAACGTGCACGGCGAACCGACAGAGGACGGTGCCTCTGCCAAAAAGGTTGTCCTGCCGGCCCCGACTAGCGCCCTGTCACCTCGGGGGTCTCGAGGGGAGGGGAGTGAAAGACCGCCGGCCCGCGCCCCGTGGAGCGATGGAACGCGGGCTCGGCACCCCGCCGAACCTCCCGCCCCCGGAGAAGGGAGAAGACCACCGCTACGAGGACGATGCCCGCGGCGGCGACGAACGCGACGTGCATTCCACGGAGGAAGACCGACTCGAGCCCTCCCGCGTTCAGTCCGAGGGAGGCGAGCGTCTGGGGCGTGAACGACCCCCCGAAGAGGAGCGCCGACGTCCCCGTCGGAAGCTGCGAGGTCAGCGCGATCAGCGACAGCGCGAAGCTGAGCGCCATGGAGGAGTTCCGCAGCGTCATCATGACCCCGGAGCCGACGCCGTACCGCTCCCGCGGCACCCCGGCCATGATGGCCGAAGTGTTGGCCGGGAAGAACAGGCCACCGCCGACGCCGAGGAGCGCCTCGCATCCCGCCACGAGGGTGAGCGGGGTCGAGCGCGTGATCGTGGACAGGATGAACAGAGCGAGCGCTTGCACGAGGAGCCCGACCGTGGAGAGCACGCGGGCCCCGTAGCGGTCAGAGAGTCGGCCCCCGATCGGCCCGACGATCCCGAGTGCGAGCGAGAACGGGATCAGGAGATAGGAGGCGGTCAGGACCGGGACGCCCAAGATCCCTTGGAAGTAGACCATCAGGAGGAAGTTCGACGCGAACAGCGCGACTCCCTGCAGCACGGAGGTCGTCAGGGACGCGCTGAACAGCCAGCTGCGGAAGAGCGAGAACGGGAGGATCGGGTCCCGGCTCACCTTCGCTTCCCAGGCCACGAACGCCCCGAGGAGCGGGACCGCGAGCAGGAGCGGACCGACGCTGGTCGCCGCGCCCCAGCCGTCGAGGATCCCCTGGGTCACCCCGAACAGGGCCGAGGCGAGGCCCGAGGTGAAGAGCACGGCCGCCGGGAAGTCGAAGGTCTCCCTCGGGTTCGGGGTGACCGATTCCCGCAGGACGACGAACGCCAGGACCGTGGCGACCACGCCGATGGGGACGTTGATCCAGAAGATCCAGCGCCAGGAGGTGATGCTGAGGATGAGCCCCCCGACCAGGATGCCGACGATGGAGCCGGTGCCCCAGACGACCGAGTTGATGCCGAAGGCGCGGCCGCGCTCGTTGGGGGGGAACGCGTCGGAGAGGATCGCGAACGAGTTGGCGAGCAGCATCGCCCCGCCGATCCCCTGGACTCCGCGGAACACGACGAGTTCAAACCCTGTCTGGGAGAGCCCGCAGAGCGCACTTCCCAGGATGAAGACCACGAAGCCGGCGTTGTAGAGCCGCTTACGGCCCTTGAGGTCGGCCACCCGGCCCAGAGAGAGGACGAGGGCCGTCCCCATGAGGATGTAGACCATGATCACCCACACCATCTCGACGAGGTTGGCGCCGAGGTCGCGGGCGATGGCGGGGAACGCGATCAGGAGCACGTTGGCGTCGATCGCCCCCATGAGGCTCCCGACGCAGACGACCCCGAGCGCCTGCCACTTGTACTCCATGGAGAGGCGACTTGGATTCCGCCCGCTCGGATTAACCGTTGCGCCATCCGGGGGAGAGCGGTGCTGTGACGTCGCACGGCCGGGCCCGCGCGTTCTCCGCCGAGAACCGAAAGGCCAAATGCGCGTCAATACGTGTCGAACTCGACATCGTTGATTGTCGTTTGAGCCATCTCAAGGTTCAAATACTACATCTTGGGCAACGGGGACCCGACGGGCCCATGGGACCCGCGGAGGAACGAACGAATGGAAATGTGGGCGAAGGCTGAACGACGCTGGAGAAAGCGAGGCAAGCGCGGTGTGTCGCCGATCATCGCTACGATTCTACTCGTGGCGATCACGGTCGTGCTGGCCGCCGTCTTGTACATCCTGATCTCCGGCCTAACGAAGGGACCGGGCAACACTCCGTTGGGTTCCGCGCTGGCCGTTGGACCGGCGAGCGAGAGCGTCAACGGCTCGGCGAACCAGTACGTCTTCGCCATCGTCTCGGCGAGCGGCGGACTGACGCTGAACAACCTGCAGTTCCAGGTGCAGAACCCGAGCGGCGGCGTGGTCACCCTCACGGGTGGCTCCATCATCGTGACGGGGCTCACTGGCGCGGGCGTGGGAACCTACACTCTGGCGACCGGTGCGTGGTCGGCGGGCGGGACCCTCACGGTCTCGAACCAGATGCACATCGTGCTCCAGTGCACGAACAACCTGGCTGCCGCGGGCAACTCGCTCGTCGTTCTGGGCACGGGGAGCTTCTCCGGCTCGGTGACGGCCGCGATCCCCTAGGATAGGAAACGGAGGAACTCGAAGCACATGCAGAACATGAACGGAAACCGACTGAACCGCTGGGGACGCAAGCGCAAGCGCGGTGTGTCGCCGATCATCGCTACGATTCTACTCGTGGCGATCACGGTCGTGCTGGCCGCCGTCTTGTACATCCTCATCTCCGGCCTGACGAAGGGCCCGGGCAACACCCCGTTGGGGTCCGCCCTGGCCGTCGCGCCGGCGAGCGAGGGCGTCAACGGCTCCGCGAACACGTTCACCTTCGCCATCGTCTCGGCGAGCGGCGGGCTCACCCTGAACAACCTGGCGTTCCAGGTTCAGAACACGGGTGGGAACGTTGTGTCGCTGACGGCTCCGACGCTCATCGTGACCGGCCTCGCCGGTACGGGCGTCGCGAACTACAACATGGCGACGGGCGTGTGGGGCGCGGGCGGAACGTTGACGGTCAGCAACGCGATGCACATCGTGCTGCAGACCACCTCGGTGCTCACGGGGAAGGGCTACACGCTCTTCGTCCTGGGCTCGGGGTCGTTCTCCGGCCAGGTCACCGCCAACATCCCGTAGGTCGGTCGAGCACCTCGGGCCAACCCTTTCCTCTTCCCTTTTTTTCCGGATCACTCGAGGGGGCGCGAGCCGCCCGATGCTCCCCCGTCGTGGCCTGCCGCTAGAGATCGTCGTCCGAATCGCGGGAGCGGTGCGTGGACGAGTGCCGCCGGCCCACCTCGGGCTTGGGGCGGCCGCCGAACCAGGACCGGCGAGGGGGCCGAGTCTCGTGGGTGCGCGACCGGGGAGGGGGCGACCCCTCCTCCTCGTCGTCGCTCTCCCCGTCCTGCCGGTCCCCCCAGTCGCGAAGCGGGTGGGGCCAGTGCCAGCGCCCCGTGCGACGGCCGCGACCGGCCGAGCGGCGGGCGGCCTCGTCGTCCTCCTTGCGACGCTCATCCTCGATCCCTTCCGCCCTCAGCAGCCAGTGGATCCCGAGCGCGACGAGGATCAGCCCGACGACAGAGAGGCCCATCCATTCCCAGGACTGGGGAGGCACCTCGCCCGCGTTCCCGCTGACGAGGAGCTTCACCGCGCCGAACCAGGGAAGCATGCCGCGGGCCACCCCCAGGACCCAGCCGGGCTCGACCAGGGACGAAAGGGCGGGCTGGTCGGGGTCGCCGATGGAGTCGTTCGCGGGGTCGAAGTTGTTGTCGCCCATCGTGAGGAACCCCGAGGAACCCCCGAGCGACGCGAGATCGACCTGAACCGTGACCGAGCGCCATCCGACGTGGTAGAGGGTGAGCGTCCCGCTCACATGGTCCGTCCCGCACCCATTCGCGGTCGTGGAGACCGAGTAGACGGCGTTCGGAGCGCTCCCGCACGGTTCTCCGGCCAACGTCGGGAAGCTCGAGGAGCCGTCGGAGTTGACCTGGATGAACAGGATCGCCCGGTGGATGATCGGGGCGCCGCCCGTGATGCCGTCCGGGTGATAGAGGATGACGTCGCCGTACTCTCCGTACGTCGTGTATCCCGTTTGGGCCCCGGTTTCGTAGGTCGTCAGTTGGGACGCGGGGACCTTTTGGGCGAGAACGAGGTCGCCGGTGTTGATGAGTCCCAGCACATCGGAGCTCCCGTGCTGCATGCTGTCGGATTCGACCACGTACATCGGCGGGAAGTTCTGGGTATAGGCGAAGAGCGCCGCTAGGAGGATCGCGAGGACGGCGACCGCCACGAGAAGCTCGAAGAACGTCGAGTCTCGCGCCCGGAAGAAGACGGGCTCCTTGGGTGGGGTCTCCTCCGCCGAGCGCCGGTGGGAGGGACGCGGCCCGTCGTCGTCCTCCTCCTCGTCCTCTTCCTCCTCGTCGTCCTCGTCCTCATCCCAGCGGCGGGGAGGGGGCCTCGGATGGGAGCGCCGGGCGGCGCGTCGGGGTGCGCTGCGCGACGCCTTCCGAGGGCGATCGTCGTCGTCGTCCTCCTCGTCGGGATCGCGGGACGACCTCCGGGGAGGCATCGGCGCTCGCTTTCCGCGGCCGCGTTTAACTCTTCGTCTGGACGGGCACGGGGGCGGGGCGGCGCTCGATGATCCAGACCCCCGCGCGGACGAGAGCAAGCGCGACGAGGAAGAGAGGGATCAGCGAGAGGTCCGTGTACGGCCAGGGGAAGTTCACGGCTTCCCCCACCCAGAAGACGGCGAACGCGAACAGGAGGCTCGTCGCCGCGAGCTTGAGCTGGGGGACCTTGATCCGTCGGATCCGATCATGGAGAACGGCGGCGGTCACGAGCAGCACACCGCCCCCCGCGGCCGCCCCCACGAGGGCCGAGAGGCCGTACCCGGCGGCGGCAATGGCGAGCAGGACAATGACCGCCTCGACGGTCTCCACCACGCCGACGGAGAATCCCCCCGCGAACTGGAGCGTGGGGTGCACCGCACTGGCGGAGGCCGGGTGGTGGGAGCGACGGTAGGAGCGCACGGTGCTCCGGAAGAGAAAGACCCCGAACGCGGCGAGCACGACCGCGGAGGCCCACAGGAGGTCGCTCCGTGGGAAGGCAACTATCACCGCCCCGAATCCGAGTGCGATCCCGCCGACGACCGCTGTGCCGGCCGCGGCCCCCATCGCCCCCGACCGGACCGACCGCTGGTCCGCGCCCAGCGCGAAGACGAGCGCGACGACCTCGGTCAACTCGAGGACCGTGATGAGGAATGCCGCCAGAACGGCGGCCGCGTTCAGCTCCGTGGGAGTGCGCCCCATCGGGCGAGGCGAAGAATGCTTTAACGACTGGGCCGCCTAGTAGAGCCTCGGGCTCGCCGGTCCGCTCCTCCCCGCCGAGACGCCGAGGCGGGACCGCGCTCGCGTCCCTCGCGGGCGGATACGAGGGGCGCTCCGGGGGTCCCTTCCGATGGATTGGCCGCCTCCCCCCGGACCCGGTCCGTACGCACTCGCCCTCGACACCGTGCCCTTCGCCGTGCTCCTCGCGCTGCTGGGGCTGTTCGTCGTGATGTTCCTCCTGTTGCGGCGGAGCCACCCGCGCGCCGAGCGGGCGCTGGAGGGCTACCTGGAGGCCGCCAGTGTGGACATCGCGTTCCTCGGCTTTGCGATCCTCCTGGTGGTCGCCCTCTGGCTCCACGACCCCCACGCCAACCGCACCGGGCTCGCGCTCTACGAGGTTGTGATGCGAGGATACTGGCTCGCGTTCTCGATCCCGATCGTCACCGTGGGGAGCTCGGTTCACAGCCGATCTCGCGGGTCGATCCCGTGGCTGCCGCCGGCGCTGGGCGTCGCCGCGCTCCTGTTCCTGGTGTTCTTCGGGTACTACTTCGCCGGTCTCTAGGCGGGCGGTCAGTCGCGCTGGTCGGGCGGCAGGAGGTTCGGGATGCCGTCCTCGATGGGGTAGTCGACCTTGCAGGCGGCGCACCGGAGGTTCCCCACCACGATCTCCTTCCCCTCGGTCTTGGTCGAGGTCAGCGTAAGGTCCCCCCGACAGACCGGGCAGCAGAGGATCTCCATCAGGTCCGGCTTCACTTCGACCCCGCCCCCTCGACGATGCCGTAGCCGATGAGCCGCCACGCATTAAGTCGACGGGCGATGGCGACGCGGCTCCCAGGAAAAACGGTCACGGCGCGGCTGAGGCTCAGTTCGACCTCATCCCCCCGGGCACTGGTGACCTTGCCCGGCGAGACGGTCGTCCCCACCGTGACGGCCAGGATCTCGCTGGTCCGGACCTTCTCGACCTTCATCTCGCGCTGGGCGCCCAGCACGCGGTCGAGCAGGGTCACCTTGACGCGGATCTTCTGGGTCACCGGCGGCAGCGTTCCCGCGGTGCCGATGAGGCGCCCCGAAAGGCCGTCGCCTTTCGTGAACGATGGATCCAGCGTAGTGCCGATGGCGGCGAGGCCCCCCGGCGCGAGCTCGGGGAGCTCGTTGCCACCGGACACGAGGGAGGTGATCTTCGTGTGGAGCGCCTCGGCGCGTCCCTCGGGAAGGCCCGCGCTTCCCGGCCGGATCTCGATCTCCTCACCGACCTTGAGGTGGCCCTGGAGCAGCGACCCGCCCAGGACACCGCCGCGGAGGTCGGCCGGGCGCGTACCGGGCCGATTCACGTCGAACGACCGCGCGACGTACATGAGCGGCGGCTTCTTCACGTCGCGCGCCGGCGTCGGGATCGTCCGCTCGATCGTGGCGATGAGGGCGTCGATGTTGACCCGATGATTGGCCGAGATGGGGACGATGGGGGCGCCGTCGATGGGCGAGCCCTTCAGGAACTGGAGGATCTCCTCGTGGTTCTTCTGGGCCTGCTCCTCGGTGAGGAGGTCGATCTTGTTCTGGACGACGACGACCTTGCGGACCCCGATGATATCGAGCGCGTAGAGGTGCTCGCGGGTCTGGGGCTGGGGGCATCGCTCGTTGCCGGCGATCAGCAGCAGGGCGCCATCCATGATGGCGGCCCCCGAGAGCATGGTCGCCATGAGCGTCTCGTGGCCCGGAGCGTCCACGAACGACACGGCCCGGAGGAACTTCGCCGGTCCTCCGCAGTTGGGGCACTTCGGGGAGGTCGAGTAGCCGAGCGGCGGCTCGCACTTCGGGCAGAGGTAGAACGCCGCGTCGGCGTACCCGAGCTTGATGGAGATCCCGCGCTTCAGCTCCTCGGAGTGGCGGTCGGTCCACTCACCGGTGAGCGCCTGCGTGAGGGTGGTCTTCCCGTGGTCGACGTGCCCGACCAGTCCGATGTTGACCTCGGGTTGATGGGGGGCCTTCATGCCGCGCCGAGCAGCTCTCCCAACGGCTTCGCGCCTTTCTGCTCGACGGTCATGTTGATCTGGACGGTATCCTCGCTGACCTGCCCGCCGCGGAAGGAACGCCGCTTGCGCATCCCCCGGCGCGGGGCGGAGAAGCCGAACCCCTCTCCGACGAAGACCCGGGTCTGGCGCCCGCCGGGGATCTCCGGGCGCAGCGCGAACCCGCTCTTGTCGGTGCCGCCAGTGATCCGGAGAGTGTAGCCCGACAGGCCCAGCAGTTCGCCCCCGATCGTCTCCCCGATGCGCTTTCCGAGGAAACCGGCCGACTGGGGATCGCCCACGGCCCGGGGGAACGACTTGGGCCCTTCGGAGATGACAAGCTTGAACTCGACCACGTGGCCACCTGAGGTGTGCGGGCGCGCCAGTTTCAATCGGTTTAAATACGTTGCGCGCGCCGTGCCCCGCGCGCTTCCCCTCGGCGGAGCCCTTTATACCCGCGCGGACCGCTCGATGCCCCCGGAGGCCGATCTCCACGACCCTTCCACCGGAGACGGCGCTCGGGGCGCTGCTGCTGGCGGTCACGCTCGGCCTGGGCGCCTACTGGGACTGGCGTCAGCGCGAGGTCGACGACCGGCTCTGGCTCGGGGCCGGGGTGGTCGGGATCGTTCTGGGCGCGGTGGTTGAATCGGGTCGCGGCCTCGCGCCCCTCCTCCTGTGGCTCGTGGTCGGGGGGTTCGTCCTCCAGCACGTGGTGCCGTGGGACGTTCCCATCGAGCGGCGATCCGACGCGGCTCCCGGCATCATCGAAGCAGCAATGTACGTCGGGGTCACACTCGTCCTGCTGCTCTCCGGTCTCACGCTCCGGATCGGGCCCACGGGCCTACCCGTCGAGGTCATCGCCGTCTACCTGTCGGTCCTGATCGCCCGGGCGCTGTTCGAGTTCGGTGTCCTCTACGGCGGCGCCGACGCGAAGGCGATCATGGTCGCGGGTCTCATCGTTCCCCTCGACATGGCGCCGCTGGTTTCGCTCCCGTCCACGGCCACGGCCATACTGGGATTCTATCCGTTCACCCTCACGCTGCTCATGGACGCCGCCCTCCTGGCCGTGGTCGTCCCCCTCGGCCTGGCGGTTCGCAACGCCCTCCATGGGGGGTTCGGCGGCATCCGGGGGTTCACGGGGTACCGCCTGCCCGTGCGTGAGCTTCCCAACCGGTTCGTCTGGCTCCGCGACCCGACGTTCCACATCGACCCGGAATCGGATGTCGCGACGACGGAGGAGGATGTGGCTCTCCGCACTCGACAAGCCCGCGAGCTGGAGCGACAGGGGGTCCGGGAGGTTTGGGTTACCCCGCAGCTGCCCTTCATCGTGTTCCTGTTCGCCGGCGCGTTGGCGGCGCTCGCGGTGGGGAACCTCCTCTTCGACCTGTTCGCTCTCCTCTAACCCCCGGCCGCCGCGGCAAAGCTTTTGGACTGACCCCCAGTCCCGCCGCCGAGACCTCATGCCCCGGTCCACCCCCGAGCCGACCCGGCCGATCCGGGTCCTCATCGCCAAGCCCGGGCTGGACGGCCACGACCGGGGGGCGAAGGTGGTCGCGCGGGCGCTGCGCGACGCCGGCATGGAAGTGATCTACGCGGGTCTCCGGCAGACGCCGGAGGACATCGTGGACTCGGCGATCGAAGAGGACGTGGACCTGATCGGTCTCTCGTGCCTCTCGGGGGCCCACATGGCCCTCTTTCCGAGGGTCCTGAAGCTCCTCAAGGTGAAGAAGGTCCGAGGCGTCCCGGTCTTCGCCGGCGGGATCATTCCGGACGAGGACGCCCATCGACTCCGCAAGCTGGGCATCCGAGCCGTCTTCGGGCCGGGCACCACCCTCGAGGAGATCGTCCGGACCGCTCGAGGGATCGCTCGTCGCCACCCATGACCCGCCCCGGCGCGCTCCCGGTTGCGGCCCGCCGCATCGTCGCTGGCGATCGTCGCGTGCTCGCGCGGACGATCTCGGCGGTCGAGAATCGGGACCCCGATGTCGTCCCCGTCCTCCGGGCGCTCTACCCCCGGACCGGCCGCGCCCGGGTCATCGGGTTGACCGGCCCACTGGGCGTCGGCAAGTCATCGCTGATCAATGCCCTCATCGCCCAGCTGAGGAGAGCGGGGGCCCGCGTGGGCGTGATCGCGGTCGACCCGTCCAGCCCGTTCAGCGGCGGCTCCGTCCTCGGCGACCGGATCCGGATCGAACGGACCCCGGGGGACGACGGGGTGTTCTTCCGGTCGATGGGAAGCCGCGGACACGCCGGCGGCGTCGCCGCCGCCACCCGCGAGGTGGTCCGACTCCTGGACGCGTTCGGGATGGACACGGTCCTGGTCGAGACGGTGGGGAGCGGCCAGGTCGACGTCGAGGTCCGCGAGATCGCGACCACGTCCGTGGTCGTGCTCGTCCCGCATCTGGGTGACGAGGTCCAGACGCTGAAGGCGGGCCTGTTCGAGATCGCCGATGTCTTCTGCATCAACAAGTCCGACCTGCCCGGCGCCGACGAGGCGGCGAAGGACCTGGCGGAGCTCGCCGGCCTCGGGGCGAGCCGCGACGGCTGGCGGCCGGCGATCGTCCGCACGTCGACGATCGCGGGAACCGGTGTTGCGGAGCTGTGGGCGGCGATCGTCGCCCACGAGGAGTTCCTGGACGCCCAGGGGCTGCGGGCCCGAGCCGAACGCCAGCGACTCGTGGAGGAGGTCGTCGGCCTCGTGCGAGACCGGGTCGAGGGCGAGCTGCTCGCCGCCGTCGAATCCGACCGGCGGTTGGGCGGGCTGATCGACCGCGTCCTCGCCCGAGAGATCGACCCGCATACAGCCGCCGACCGATTGCACGCTGAGCGTCGGCGCCGCTGACGGGGCCATGACGATCCAGCTCGACCTGTTCGTCGGCCTGCTCGTCGTCATCGGAGCGGTCTTCTACTTCGTGTTCGCGTCGTTCTGGTGGGGCGCCGGCTATCAGCCGACCCCCCGCCGCTCCGTGGACGCGATGCTGCGGCTCGCCGAGGTGGGACCCTCGGACACGGTGTTCGACCTCGGCGCGGGCACGGGGGCCGTGGTGTTTCGCGCGGCCAAGGAACGGGGGGCCGCGGTGGTCGGCGTGGAGGTCGAACCGCTCCGGGTGCTGATCCTGCGCCTGCGACGGAGAATGGCGAGCGAGGCGGGGCGGATACGGGTCATCTGGGGGAACCTGTTCGGCCTCGATTTCCGGGAGGCGACGGTGGTCGCTCTGTTTCTTTGGCCGGACGCCATGCGCCGACTTCGCCCTCTCTTCGAGCAGCAGCTCAGAGTGGGCGCCCGGGTCGTGAGCCACTATCACCCTCTTCCCGGCTACCGTCCGACGGCCGTGGACTCGGCCGCGAAAGTGTACCTGTATCGCTGGCCGCCCGTCCCCGAGGCGGCGGGGCGCGGCTAGAACGGGTGGTAGTGGTACCAGAGTACCGCGGCGACGGCGAACACGGCGAGGATCACCAGGGCGCCCACGAACCAGCCACGGTACGAACTCCCTTCGGAGATCCCCTCGGCGGGCATGTCGGTCCGAGAGCCCATCCACTACAAAGGGTCTGGGGCACCCGGCGCTCGACCGGCTCCTAGGTTCGTTCCCGCCGGCCAAAAAACGCAACCCTTAACTCCCATGCCCTCGGTCGGGCGCCGATGGCGGCGACAGCATCGCAACGCTACCTCGCGGAATTCCTGGGGACATTCGCCCTCCTCCTGATGGGAGACGGGGCGGCCGTGCTGAGCCTCACTCTCTGGTCCGGCTCGATCAGCCTGGACCCGAACGCCCGGGTCGTGCTGATCTCTCTCGCCTTCGGAGTGACCGTGCTCGGCGGCGCCTACGCCTTCGGAGAGATCTCGGGCGGCCACTTCAATCCCGCCGTGACGCTCTCGATGGCGCTCTCCCGTCGGATGCCGCTGCGCGACGTCGTGCCGTACATCATCGCCCAGGTCGTGGGCGGCCTGCTCGGGGTCCTCACGGTGCTGGGGATCGCCTATGGCTACACCGGGTCCTGGACGAACGCCCAGGCGACGGGGATCGGCTCCCAGGGATACTCGGGGAACGGGGCACCGTATCTCTTCTCCATGGGCTCGGTCTTCCTCATCGAGCTCGGACTCACCTTCCTGTTCGTGCTGGTGATCCAGCTCGTCACCCGGCCCGAGAGCGGGGCGAAGAACCTCGCGCCCGCGGCGATCGGACTCACCCTCATGGTGGCCAACCTGGTGGCGATCCCCGTGGATGGGGCTTCGCTCAACCCGGCCCGGTCGTTCGCACCCGCACTTCTCGCGGCGTACTGGAGCAGCGCCCAGTGGGCGATCAAGGAGGTCTGGCTCTTCTGGGTCGCGCCGATCCTGGGCGGACTCCTCGCCTCCATCGTGGAGATGATGTTCCGGCCCCGAACCAGCGGGTAAGGGACCCAGCTTCCGCCGCCCGGTTAGCCGGCGGCGTCAGTCGGATTTGGCTTCCTTCGCGGCCGGAGGGTGCGCTGAGTCCTTAGCCGCTCCGCCGTGGGCTTTCGAGGAGGGACCCTTCGAGGCTGCCGGGGGCGCCGCTCCGGCGTCCGCGGCTGGCTTCTCCTCGGTCTTCGCGGCCGGCGTGACGAACTCCTCCATGATCTGGATCGTCTTCGGCTTGAGCTGGAGCCGGATCCGGTCGATGACCCGGGGCTTGGACGCGGCCCAGGAAAGGTCAAACTTCGAGCGGTCCGGCACCTTGAGGGTCACCGTGCCCTGATGGACCTCGACCCCGAAGTCGGCGCCGTGCCCATAGGTGAGGTCGAGGAGCGCCCGCACCTGGTCGACCGGGGTCGCGATCTTCTCCGTGACCACGAACTTCCCGCGAACCTTCCGTCCGGCGTACGCCGGGTTGAAGTCGACGCGGACCCGGGCCGCCGTCAGGCTGACGACCCGCCCGCGCCGTCCGCGGATGGTGAGGACGGTCCCCACGTCGAGGTGGGCGTCCTCCCGACGCATCTCGGGCAGGCGCTCGATCTCGTGCATGGAGAACAGCTCGATCAGCTTCGGGTCCTTCTCGCCGAACGCATCGGCGGGGGCGAACTCCTTCTCGGTCTCCTTGCCGACGGAGAGCCCGACGAGCGCGTTCTCGATCCCCGTGGGGAAGTACTCTCCCCCGATGAGGTGCGCCCGAGGTCCCCATTGGAACCCGGCGGGAATGTCGAGCTTCGCCTCCTGGGCGACGGACTCGCGGGTCGTGTCGACGAGGTCGGACTTATCGCCGCTCTCCGCCCACAGCTCGAAATCGAGGCGGACGAGGTCACCGCTCGAGACGGCGGGGTCGCTCGAGGAAGGGGATGTCATCGCCGCGCCGAGTCGGCCCGCAGTTTAAGGTTTTCCGGCGGCGGCGGAGCGTCAGGTCGACGCCCGGCCCCGTCCGGACCAGCCGTAGTGGAGCAGGCCCAGGAACGCCCCGAGGAGGGTCGCCCACCGCCGGGGGATCTCGAGCGCTTCGTAGCGGAGTCCCGGGTACTGCGAGTCCTGGAGGAGGCCGTGGACGGTGAGCGCGAGCGCGAGCGCCACCAGCCCAAGGCCTCCCGCTCCCACCATGAGTTCCCCCGCAACGCGGGTGAGGCTGAAGGGAAGCAGGAGCGCGCCGAGGACGACCAGGCCGGGAAGGACTGCGTAGGGAAGCACGCGGCCGGGAGAGGCCTCATAGGTGGACCCCGCGCGGCGCCAGACGACGTATCCGCCCTCCGCGTAGATCCGCTGCTTGCGGAGGAGGCTGCGCGTGGTGATGTCGGAGAAGTCGTGACCGACCCACGCCTCGGGGGCGTAGACTCCCGACCATCCGCCCGCGAGCGCCCGCCGGGCGATCTCCTGGTCCTCGCTGGCCGCCCGTCGATAGAGGGTTGTGTCCAGAAGGCCCACCGTCCGGAACACGGACGCCCGCCACGCGGAGTTGCCCATCGGTAGGGCGTGGGGCCGGTGCCGGGCGACGCGATCGTAGAAGCGTCGCAGGTATCCATCGTAGAATCGGGCTCCCACCGACCGGGCCGATCCGGGCAGGGCCGGCGTCGGGCCGCCGGCGAACCCCACCTTCGGCTCGCGGAACGGGACCAGAAGATGCGCAAGCCACTCCGGGGGCGCCACCTCGTCCGCGTCCAGGAAGGCGATGAACTCCCCCGTGGCCCGCCGCAGGGCGATGTTCCGGCTCTCGGGAATGTTCCCGGGCGCGTCCACGTGGATCACGCGGGGGTCCCGGGCGTGGTAGGCCTCCGTGATCCGCCGGACCTCTCCGGTCCCGCCGCCGTCATCCACGAGGATCTCGTCCGGCAGCCGCGTCTGGGCGAGGAGGCTGTCGAGCGTCCGGGCGACGCGGGGGTCGTTGAGGACGGTCACGATGACGCTGACGGCCCCTGGAACGGGGGCCGGCAGGGCGCCGTCGGCCGTGGGCGCCTCCGGCTACCGCCCGCCCGCGGGGACGAGGTGGGCGACCGTGCGCTCGACGGCTTCGCGCGAGGAGGCGGTCGGCTTCCATCCGAGCTTCGAGATCCGGTCGATGGCCAACAGTTGCTGGGGTACATCGCCGGCCCACCCGCGCTCTCCACCGGTGAACTGGATCGCCGCGCGTCCCCCGAACGCCCGCACCACGATCTCCGCGATCTCCTTCACCGAGATCCGGTCCGGCGTCCCGAGGTTGAAGACGTTGGTGAGCGCGTTCGCGCGGTCCCGGGCGAGGAGCATCGCGTCGACGCAGTCGCCGACCAGGAGGTAGCTCTTCGACTGTCGGCCATCGCCCAGTACTTCGAGACGGGACGCGTCGGCGCGGAGCTTCTGGATGAAGTCGTAGATGACGCCATGGGTCATCGTCGGCCCGATGATATTGGCGAACCGGAAGATGTGCGCCCGGATGCCGTAGCAGTGCGCGTACGCGCTCAGGAGCCCTTCGCTCGCGAGCTTGCTGGCGCCGTAGAGCGACTGGGGGAGGAGCGGACCGTACTCCTCGGGCGTGGGGAACACCGTGGGGAGACCGTAGACGACGCTGGACGATGAGAACAGAATTCGCGGGACGTCGGCTCGCCGGGCCGCCTCGAGGACGTTGAACGTCGCGACCGTGCCGTGGTCCAGGTCGAGCCGAGGGTTCTCCGTGCCCAGTCGGATGTCGGGATTGGCCGCGAGGTGCCAGACCTCGCCCGCGCCGCGGAACGCGTCGGGGTGAGCGTCGGTCCGGAGGTCGGTCTCCGTCAGGATCACTTGTCCGGGCGAGCTGGCCTGGGGTAGATGGTCGCGCCGACCGGAGGAGAGATTGTCCAGGACCCGGACCTCGCGCCCGGCGGCCGCCAGGCGGCCGACGAGAACCGAGCCGATCGCCCCGGCTCCGCCGGTGACGACCGCGGGCGACGCGGCCGTTCCGGTGGACATGTCGAGGGCGGACCTATGGAAGAATATAAAAGCGGAGGCCCGCCTAAAGCGACGAGCCACTGACGGCCGGTCGGCATGATGCGCACCTACGTACGGATGATATTCCACTCGGAGGGCGCGAGCCCGATGTCGGTGCTCTCCGTCATGCATGACCTCGGGTTCGAGCAGTCGATGGGGATGCACGACTTCGTCTACACATGGAAGGAGCGCACGTCCCTCGACGAGGTGCTGAAGCTCGTCAGCACCATGCACGGCCGGATCAAGGGCATGGATGTCAACTACGAGATCACCACGGTCTCGTAGCACACGGATTCAGGGTACCGATGGAACGCGAGGTCGACCCGTTGCAACGGGCGCTCCTCATCCACCTCCTGGACCACCGGGGTCAACAGGTCCGGTTCGAGGCCGACCAGTGGACCACCGAGTTCGGGATCTTCCGACGCTTCTCGAAAGAGGACCCCGCCCACCTCAAGGTCGCCCTCCGCGCGCTGGAGATGTCCCGGTGGATCTATCGCCGGGTCCAGTACGTGATCGGGTACAGCGAACCCAAGCTCGTCTACTCGCTGACGCCCAGCGGACACCGCAAGGCCCTCGACCTCTATCGGGCCTCGAACGGCATGCTGCCAGCTCCCGCGGACATGCCGGCCGCCGGCCCGGATGACCCGCCGCCGTTCGAGGACAGCTCCCCCTCGACGGCCCCGCCGCTCTGAGGGAGGATGGCCGTCGCCTCGCTGGAGGGCCGCCGTGTTCGGCTGCGGCCGCCGGAAGAACGCGACCTTCCTCTCCTCTTCGACTGGGTGAGTGACCCTGACCGGGTCGCCCCGTTCGACCGGTTCTTCCTCGACACCTTCGAGGAGCTCAAGTCCAGCATCGCCGCCGCCCCGTCCGACCCTACGTCGCTCGCACCGAGGTTCGTGGTAGAGCGCAAGGACGCATCCGCGGCCCTGCTCGGGTACGTCGGCTTCTACGACGCCCACCCCGTGCTGGCCATGACGGACCTGTGGTATGTGCTGGGGGAACCCGCGGAGCGTGGGAAGGGATACGGAAGCGAGGCCGTGGGACTCCTCACCGACCACGTCTTCCACACGCTCCCCCGCCCGCGAGTGGGCGCCACGTGCGACGTGGCGAACCTCGCTTCGCAAAAGCTCCTCGAGCGCCTGGGCTTCCGCCGGGAGGGGACGCTCACCTCGGCCCTCTTCCACCACTCCCAGTGGCACGACGTCGCGGTCTATGGCGTCACTCGGAAGGAGTGGACGGAGCGCGCTCGAAAAGAGTGAGCGTCACGCGAGCCCCGGTCGGCGGGGGAAGGTCGATGGGTCCGATCTCCCCCGTCGAGCGCACGTGGGTGCCTCCGCACGGGCACCGGTCGGTTCCCTCGATCTCGATCACCCGCACCGGGTCGACCAGAGGCGGCAGGGGGACGAGGCCGGCCCTCGCGGCCGGGGCGAGCTCCCACTCGGCCCGGGGGACCTGACGGACCTCGACGGGCCGGGGCGGGTCCAACGCGGCCCCGACCGCCGATCGGAGGGTCTCCCACGGGAGCGGGCTCGACCAGTCGCGCTCCAGGTCGACGAACCCGGACCGGCCGGCGAGGACGGCCTTGCGGGTCTTGAGGCCGGCGAGCTCGAACAGCTTCGCGCTGACGAGATGCTGCGCCGTGTGAAGCCGCATGTGGAGATGGCGTCGTTCCCAGTCGATCTCCCCCTCTACCGGGGCCCCGACCCGCAGGGCGCCGGCGCGTCCCGACGTGCCCCGCCCCAGCCGGTGGATGACCGACCCTCCGCTCTTCACGACGTCCACCACGGGTAGCGCAGCGCCCTCCGCGGTGCGCAGCTCACCCCGATCGCACGGCTGGCCGCCCCCCGCGGGATAGAAGTAGGTGCGGTCCAGGACGACCGCGCCGGGCGGAAGCGCGACCACGTGCGCGGTGAACCGGCGCTCGTACGCCGCCCGCATGTCGGTGAGGTACGCGAGTTCGGTCACGTTCCGGCACATCCGGTCGACCTGAAAAGCCCGGTCGCTCCTCGCCGGGCGGCAAACCTATTTAGTGGGGTCCGGTGTAGCCGCGCCCCGGAGTCTCTGAATGTTCAAGGCACGCATCCGCATGGAGGTCTTGCGCGAGATGGTGGAAGTCATCTCGACGCTGGTTTCCGAGGTGAAGCTCGGGATCTCCAAGGACGGCATCGAGGTCAAGGCGGTCGACCCGTCGCACGTGGCGATGCTGGTGCTCAAGCTCAACAAGTCCGCCTTCGAGGAGTTCACCGGCGAACCCACCGACATCGGCGTCGACGTCGAGAAGATGAAGGAGGTCCTGCGGCTCTGCAAGCCCGGTGACATCCTCGACCTCCAGTATGACGGCGGGAAGAACCGGCTCGTGCTCCACGTGGGGAAGGTCACCCGCCACATGTCCATCGTCGACCCCGCGGGGATCACCGACCCCAAGGTCCCGAACGTCTCCCCGCCGGGCGTGGCGGTCGTCCGGACCGAGGAGCTCCGGCAGGGGATCCGGGGCAGCGAAAGCATCTCCGACCACGTGACGATCACGCTCGAGCCGGATTCGTTCACCCTGCACTCCGAGGGGGAGACGGACCGGGTCGACCTCAAGCTGCCCAAGGAGAGCCTCAAGCGGCTCGAGGCGAAGGAGACGGTCAAAAGCATGTACCCGCTCGATTTCTTCTCGAACATGGTGAAGTCCATCACCTCCAGCGAGGAGGTCACGCTCCACGTGGGGAACGAGTACCCCCTCAAGATCGAGTTCCAGGTCTCCGGCGGAAAGGGCGAGGGCCGCTTCCTGTTGGCCCCGCGCGTCGAGGAAGACTGAGGGGAGAGGACCGTCCGCTCACCGCCCCGCCTGAGCAGACCGGTCGGATCGAGGCATGTCACTGAAGGTTTCCCCGTCGACCCGCGTCGCGCTCGTGGCCGGGGTGCGCACGCCGATCGGCAAGTACGGTGGGTCCCTTCGGTCGACGCGGGCCGTCGACCTGGGGGTGGTGGCGGTCCAGGAAGCGCTCCGTCGGTCGTCGCTCGCGCCGGCCGAGGTCCCCCTCCTCCTGTTCGGCCACTGCATCCAGGCCGGGACGGGTCAGAACCCGGCCCGCCAGGTGGTGCTCGGTGCGGGGCTTCCGGTGACGACGGGCGGCGTGACGGTGAACATGGTCTGCGGGTCGGGAATGCAGGCCATCATCTCGGCCAGCCAGGCGATCCGCTCCGGCGACTTCTCGCTGGCCGTCGCGGGCGGCATGGAGAGCATGTCCGGCGCTCCCTACCTGGTTCCCTCGAAGGCCCGCTGGGGTCTTCGCTACGGCAGCAGCACGCTGGACGATGCGATGCTCCGGGATTCGCTCCTGGACGCCTACGGCGAGCACGAGCACATGGGTCTTACCGGCGAGCGCATCGCCGAGCAGCTCCATCTCACGCGCAGCGAGGTCGACGCCTTCGCCCTGCGCAGCCACCACCGCGCGGCCGCCGCGACGGTGGACGGAACGTTCCGGGACGAGATCGTCCCGGTGCCCGCGTCGCTCACTCCCGGCGCCGAGGGGCTGGACCGCGATGAGGGCCCCCGGGGCGACACGACCGCCGCGCGACTGGCGGCGCTGAAACCGTCGTTCCGCCCGAACGGGGTCCTGACGGCGGGGAACTCGTCGCAACTGTCGGACGGTGCGGCCGCGGTGGTGCTGGCGAGCGCCGACGAGGTCGAGCGGAGGGGTTGGAAGCCGCTCGCCTGGATCCACAGTACCATGGTGAGCGGGGTGCCGCCTTCCCAGGTGATGGAATCCCCGATCCCCACGGTGAAGCTCCACCTGGAGCGGGCCGGTTTCGATGCCGCGGAGATGGGACGCGTGGAGCACAACGAGGCGTTCAGCTCGGCGTCCATCGCCGTCCAGCGGGCGTTCGGCTGGTCGGACGACCGGTTCAACGTCCACGGGGGAGCCGTCGCTCTCGGCCATCCCATCGGGGCAAGTGGGGCCCGGATCGTAGTGACGCTCGCCTACGAGATGCGGCGGGCTTCCGTCGGCCGTGGCCTGGCCACCCTGTGCATGGGTGGGGGCAACGGCCTCAGCCTCATCCTCGAGCGGTGAGCCCGCTAGATCAGCGAGAGGCCCAGCCGGTCCTCGATCCGACGGACCTGCGTTCGGGCGCGGGTGCGCTCGCCCTTCGCGAACCTCGGCTGGGGCCGACGGCCCACGCCGGCCAGGTAGCCGCGGAGATGGTCGAGCGCACGGTCGGCGGCGATCCCTGAGCCGAGCGCCGCATCCATGCGGTCGACGCAGGACTCGAGGTCATCGACCGAAAGATTCCCCGAAGCGCCGTTCGATAGCATCGTCCGGACCAGGGAGCGGGCGGCGCGGTGGGCCTCGCGAGCTCGGGCCGCGTCCCGGTCCCGCCATTCGAGCGGGATCCCCAGCGGCCGGCCCAGAAGGTACCAGCGCAGCGCGTCGGGGCCGAAGCGGGAGAGGGCCGTCCGGAGGGGCACCAGGTTGCCGGTGGATTTCGCCATCTTCGTACCCCCCGCCGTCACGAACGCGGTGTGGATGAACGTCCGTGAGAAGGCACGGTGGTTGAGGAGGTAGGCGACCTCGTTCTCGATGTAGTGGTGGGGGAAGATGAGGTCCCGACCACCGCCGTGGAGGTCGACGGGCACGTGGAGCTCCTCCTCCGCCATGGCGAAGCATTCGAGATGCCAGCCGGGCATCCCCGCCCCCCACGGGCTCTTCCAGGACGGAGCGGGGGCCTCCTGCGGCTTCCAGACCAGGAACTCATGGGCCGTGCTCTTCGTTGAAGGCGGCGGAACCCCCGGCTCCGCAACGGCATGGCGTGCGAGCTCGTTCGCCACCTCGAAGTTCGGCCCGAGGGACCGGTTCGGCCCCACAAAGTACCATCCGTCCTCGCGTCGTTCCAGCCGGTGCTTCCTGTCGAGGCGGGAGATGACGCCGACGATCCCGCGGACGTGCTCGCTCGCGCGTGGGGTCCGGTGGGGAGGGCGGATCCGCAGCCGGTCGAGGTCCTCCAGGAACCGGCGTTCCTCGCGCCGGGCGAGGGCGCACCACGTGGTCCCCAGTTCAGAGGCCCGGGCGGTGATCTTGTCCTCGAAGTCCGTGATGTTCATCACGTGCCGAACGTCCGTCCCGCGAGCCTCGAGCCACCGTCGGGCGAGGTCGAAGTAGAGGTACGTCCGCGCATGCCCCACGTGGGCCGCGTCGTACACCGTCGGCCCGCAGACGTACAGCCGAACGGGTCTACCCCGAGGCGCGGGGACCGCCCGCGGCCGGCGGGTCAGGGTGTCCGGGACGATGAGGGCCATCTCGGGCCGGTCGGCCGGAGCCCGAGCTTAACCTTTCTACCCGCGCGAGCGAGGGTGCTTCGACACCTTCAAGTGGCCGGGCCGGGTGGCGCCCCCCCGAGAGCCGGCGAGATGGAGACCCTCTACCTTCTCGTGGAGACCGAGGTCGGCCGCCTCGAGGAGGTCGCCCGGCGGGTCCGGGGGATCCCGCACGTGGTCGAGGTAGAAGGGGTGACGGGGCCGTTCGACCTCATCGTGAAGCT
>DASQHP010000085.1:0-7910 GCA_035632035.1 Thermoplasmata archaeon
CCGGTCGGCTCGCCGAGTTCGACCGGGTGAACGACCTGTTCCATCGCCGGAAGACTTCCGAGGACGACCACCTCCGCGACCTCGCGAACCTCGCCGCGGGCTGCCGGCTGGAGGAGGTTCAGTCGATCCTCGCCGATACACCGAAGATCCGCGGGATCGCGGAGACGGTCCAGTCGCTCCACGACCGGGGCTCCCGCGTCGCGCTCTTGACCCACAACCCCGAGTACGTCTGCGAGTGGTACAGGAACCGGTACGGGTTCGACGACTTCGAAGGGACGGTCACCGGCCAGCTCGCCGACGGCTTCATCAGTCGGGCGGTGGCGGTCAAGGCCGACAAGCTTCGCGGGGTGGAACGGCTCCTGGCGCGTGCCGACGCCCTTCCCCGCCAGGCGGCGCACGTGGGAGATAGCTGGGCCGATGCGCTGGTGTTCCCCACCGTGGGCGGCGGCGTGGCGCTCAACTCCCGGCTGCCCGAGGTCCGGAGAGCCGCCGACCTCGCGCTGGAGCTCGCCGACCTGGTGGAGATCGTCCCCGCGCTCGCCACGCTCCGACCACGCACCGTGTGAACGGTGCTCCGCCGGGATTCTTATACTTCGAAGAGCGTCGAACCGCCCGGCGATGGAGTACGTCATCCTCCGCGCGGCCCGCCCCACCTACCTCAACACCCAGCTTCCGACCGAGGCGGCCGAGCTGATCCAGTTCGACCCCCCCGACGCCCGTGGGAAGCGGGACCTTCACCGCGGCATCGTCTTCTTCGCCCGCGGGCCGGGGATCGCCCGGGTCGTGAGCGCCGTGCAGGCCCAGGATGTCATGTCCATTGAGATGGTCCAGACCCGTTACCTGGACGTCGCCCGGGTCTCCGAGCGGCTCCTGTTCAGCATCCCGGTCAAGGTGCAGGAGCATCTGGGTCTTCGCTCGGAAGCTCGGGAGCCGGGAGGGCCCCGATTCACCGACGACAGCCTGATCTGGTTCCTGCCCGCCCCCGAGTACTACGAGTACCGCGCCCTCCAGCGCCGCGAACGGCCCTGGTCGGGGCCCACGGGGGGCGGCGGGGTCCACATCTACGTGGCGAAGTCGATCCTGCCGCTCGACCGCCAGCTGGGACCCTTGACCGAGCTCGAAACCCGCATCGAATGGGACGAATGGAGGCCCCGGATCGATGCCCTCCACCGATTTGGCTCCCGGCGACGTGGCGCCGGATAACCCGGACCGTCCCACGGTTGAGCCGGGCGGCCGAGACCCCCGCCGAAGCTATTTATACCCACCCCAGGGATTATTCCATCATGGAACGAACTCCTCCGTCGGGCGCCGCGGGTGTCCGCCGCCCCTACACTCTCCGGAACCCGGTCCCGCTGCGGACCAAGGAGGACTTCACCACCACCCGGGCCGGGATCCCGAACGATCCCGCGCTCGCGCTCGCCGGTCCCGTGGACCACGATTCGCTGGCGAAGGCGATCCGGCGCTCGGTGGGCCACGACGGCATGCGCCCGGAGGATGCGCGGACCATCGCCGCCCACGTGCTCAACTTCTTCGGGTTCAACGAGAGGATCATCGACAACGTGCTCGAGCCCGACGACCGGGACACGTTCTACATGCTCGAGGACACGGGGATCCTCGAGACCGAGCGGGATGAGACGACCCTCTACGACGGCCGCGAGTGGCGGATCCACTACTGGATGTTCCGCAAGGACCGGATCTTCGACCTGGCCCGCGAGGAGACGCTCGCGATGGCCGAAGCCGGCGAGCAGGACGTCGTCTACTCCAACAACGCCGGCCGCTCGGGGGGGTTCCGGCTCCCCCACGGCGAGCGCGGAACGGGATTGCCCGCCCATGCCGTCTACCACGAACTGGGCGACGAGATCTGGCTCGAGCGGGAGAACCGCAGCACGACCCCGATGAGCCCTCCGGGCCGCTCGACCTCTCGGACCTCCCGGCCTCACCGGGAGTGACGGCCGAAGCGCGAAGCCCTAACTACGCGGGGGATACCCCCGACCCGTGCGACGATTTCTGATCCTGGCGCACCGGGTCCCTGCGACGGGCCAGTTCACGCTGAACGACCTCGCGGGGGGCGGCGGGCGCATGGACGAGATCGCCCGCTCGGTCTCCACCGCGTTCACGGTCTCGAACGACCTGCGGCGCGACACCGAGCTCACCATCCTGTTCGCTGCGGAGCCGGGGACAGCCGCCCGTCGGATCGTTCTGGACGGTCGGCGGCTGCGTTACCTCAATCCGGACGAACGGTCCACGGCGGCGCTGTTGAAGAATGCCCTGGTCCGCGCGGCCGGGCTTTCGGCCGACCTGGAAGCCTCCCCGGGCCTCACCGTGGGTCCGGTGGATGCCCTGGCCGCATTGCGGGGGTTCGGCACGGCCCCCGAGCTCGTCTGGCTGACGGAGGGGGGCTCTCCGCTCCGGGACTGGCGGCCGGGGACCTCGACGTTCGCGGCCGTCCTGAGCGACCCGTACGACCCCACCCCCGAAGAGCAGGCCGTTCTGACCGCAGCCGGGGCGACCCCGATCTCGGTCGGACCCCGGTCGATCCGGACCTCCCAGTGCATCGATATCGTCCATAACGAGTTCGACCGGCGCGAGGCGACCGCGCCGCGGTCGGGCGAATAGGGCCGGACTCACTGCACGACAGGAATGTCTGGGATCGGCTCGGGAGCCGAGCGGCTTCCGAGCCCACCCAGCGCATCGCGCATGGTGCGGGGCTTGAGGCCCCCGAGGATCGCCGTGAGCTTCACCACATCCCGCCGCTCGGGATGGTATCGCGTGCCCAGGATCATGCGCCGGGGCGACCCCAGCCGCTGCCGCATGGTCGAGAGGACCCGGTGGACCATCTGGAGGGTCAGGTTCGACCCCCCATCGAGGTGCACCAGCGCCGAGGCGCCCGAGGGCACCGCGAAGTCGAGGAGGCTCTCCCCGAGCGCTTCATGGACGAGCCGCTCCGGTTCCGAGACGTGGTACTCGCTGTAGAGGAGGGTCGACAGCCCGGAGTCCGCGAGGTGCGTCCTCACGCTCGCGAGGTCGACGTTCAGCTGGCTTGGATGCTCGACCATGTCGACCAGACTCGTCACGAGCCGGTGCAGGTAGGTATTCCGGACGAGGAAGGCGCGGTGGAGCGGAAGCGACTCGAACCGCCGCAACTTCTCGTTGGCGAGGGCGAGCAAAAGCCCTCCCATCTCCTCGAGCTCCCGCAGCGTCTCCTCCACGTTCTGACGGCGGTCCGGGTTCGTGTCGAGTTCGACTTGGAACGGAAGGAAGACGACCGGTATCGCCAGGATGTCGTTCTCGCGAAGCGCGGAAGCGAGGAACGGGAGCAGTGCGCTCCCCGTCCCGCCCCCGAGGCCCGCGAGTAGGAAGACGACCTCGTATCGGCCCAGGCGGCGGAGCAGCTCCTCCTTCCCCTCCTCCGCCGCGTCGAGGACCGCGGCCCGGTTCCCCCCGCTCCCCCGGCCCTTGAGCCGGCGGTGGCCCAGCAGCACTCGCTGCTCCAGGGGAAGTCCAAGGAGATGCTTCGCGTCGGTGTTGATGGCGAACGGGTTGACGCCGGGGATCCCGAGCTCGACGAGGTCGCGGACCGCGTCGCCCCCCGCCCCGCCCAAGCCGACCACCGCGAAGGAGTCTGGGTGGGCGAGCGAGGCCCAGCTGTCGAGCGGATCCTCGTCCATCTTCTCGACTCGTCCGCCCTCAGGGCGGCGGCGGCGTGCCATCCGCGGCGACGGACTCGCCTTCGCGCCGGGGTCGGCCCGCCGACGATCCGACCTGCTCCAATCGGGCCCGGATGTACTCGCGGACGGCGGAGCGGACCGCGTCGTCGACGGAAACGCTCGTTCCCTCTCGAACGAGCTCCTCGAGCTGGTGATTGTCCTGGCGCGGGAGGTCGATCACGACCTTGCGAATGTTGGGCGGCGGGAGGTTCATCTCGATGAACCGCTCCAAGCCCTCTCGGATGGTGTCCGAGATCGTCGGGGTTCCTCGTGCCTGCTGGATCTGTTTCAACTTCTCGAGGAGGTCCTGGGGTATTCGGACCGTCACGCGCTCGGAGGTGTCGACCATTGTCTGTCAGACGGGCCCCGCCGCTTTGTCTGACGTTTGGCATATGGGAACCCCACCTTTTATATCTATCGACCACGAGAGTCGCGAGGCGAGCGTAGCCTCGTCTCGCGCTCGGGACGCCTAGGCGGAGGACTCTTTGAACCGGATTCGGCGGGCGAAACGGCCGCACCGCATCCTGGTCCTCGACATCGGCGGTACCCACGTGAAAGTCACCGCGACCGGACGGCGACGACCGATCCGCATCGTCTCCGGCCCGACGCTGACCCCCTCCGAGCTGATGCGGACGCTGAGACGCCGGACCCGGGGGTGGCGATTCGACGCGGTCTCAATCGGCTACCCCGGCCCCGTCCTCCACGGCCGCCCGATGCGCGAACCCGCGAACCTGGGACGCGGGTGGGTCGGGTTCCGGTTCGACCGGGCGTTCCGGCGGCCCGTCAAGGTCGTCAACGATGCCGCGATGCAGGCGCTGGGAAGTTACGAGGGCGGACGGATGTTGTTCCTGGGGCTCGGGACCGGACTCGGCTCGGCGATGATCGCCGACGGGATCCTCGAGCCGTTCGAGCTGGCCCATCTCCCGTACCGGAAAGGCCGGACCTACGAGGACTACGTCGGGGAACGCGGGCTGGAACGGCTCGGGAAGAAGCGGTGGCGCCGGGCCGTCTGGGACGTGGTCGAGCAGCTCGGCACCGCGTTGGAGCCCGACTACGTCGTGATTGGCGGGGGGAACGTCCGCCGCTTAAGGCGACTGCCTCCCCACGCCCGGCGCGGCGACAACTCGAAGGCGTTCATCGGGGGCTTCCGCCTTTGGGAGAACCCGCCGGCTGCGAGCGGGCCCTCGCGCCGCGGCTAGTTAGTCGAGGGCGGACCCCTCCGGTTCCCGGAGAGGGGACGGTGGCGTGAGGCTGCCTCCCGTCGTTGGCGCCTCAGCGGGTGAGAAGCCGAGCCGCCGGAGCGCGCCGTACACGCCCATCAGAAGTCCGACCGTCGTCGTCCCGACACCGGCGATGATGTAGGTAAATGGGATCCCCTCAACCGCCGTGACGAAGCCGCCGACGTACTGGCCCACCGGGATCATGGCGAAGCTCCCGACCTCGTCCGCGGCGAGGACCCGGCCCAAGATGTGGTTCGGGACCACCGCCTGGATCGTCGCGAAGAAGATCGTCGTGAACATCCCCGGGAACAGACCGAACAGGAACATGTCCGGGAGGGCCAGCCACACGGTTCGAACCAGCCCCAGCACGGCGACCGTGAGTCCCTGCAGGACGACCAGGACCACGAGGTACTGGCCCGCCCGTCGCTCGAACGGGAACCGGTTGACGAGGAGGGTACCGACCGCCGCCCCGAGGCTCCCACCGGACATCATCGCTCCGACCAGCAGGGCGGCGTTGACCTGCAGCCAGTTCACGACGTAGAGGCCCAGTTCGACGAACGCCACGGCCGAGAAGAAATTTATCGCGAGGGCAGCCAGGGTGAGACCCAATAGCGGCCGACGCTCGTAGAGAAAGCGGTAGCCCGCCTTCGCCTCGCGGAGGAACGGCTCGAAGGGGCCGGATCGCGGCGCGGAGATGGGCGCGGTGACCCCGAGAAGGAACGCCTGCGTGACGAGGAAGAAGGCGACCGGGATCACGAGCGCGGACGCGGCTCCGAAGGCATTGGTGGCGAGACCGGCGGCGAGCGAACCGAATATGCTGAACACGAGCGCCTCGGCGTACACCATCCCGTTGGCCCGACCCAGCTGCGGGCGCGAGACGAGGAGCGGGACGGACGCGTTGAACGCGGGCCGGAACAGCGTCACCGCCGTGGTCTCGATGGCCCAGAGCGGGTACAGCAGGATGATCCACTCGGGGAAGTAGAAGCCGGTCGAGGAGTCGATGGCGACGGGCGCGGAGGGACGGAGCGCCAGGAGCGCCGCGATCCCGATGGTGGCGACCAGCGCCGCGGCGTTGACCCACCGCAGGAGCCGCAGCCGGTCGGCCCGGTCCGCGATCGTTCCGGCGAAGATCGCCGTGACGAGCGTGGGGATGGTCGAGGAGAGTCCCAGGAACGCGAGGGCGAGCGCCCCCAGTTCGACGGGATGGGCCGACGAGGCGAACGTCGAGGCGATCGTGTACAGGAGCACGACCAGCGAGGCGGTCGGAGCCGCGAACGACCCCGCCCCCGCGAGGCTGAGACTGAAGAACGAACGGTTCGAGGCGAGCTCGCGGTAGCTAACCGTTCGCGCACCCCCCGGGCGGCGCACCGAAGGGGCGCGCCATAAGCATTCCGTGGATGTCGGAACGAGCGGACGCGCAACGGAAAGGGCTAAGCTGACCGGGGAGAGTCCAGAGGCTGGGCCGGGCCGTGAACCGCGTCATCGTATGAGACGAAACCGTGCCGTTCGCTGGTGGCTGGGTTCGGCACTGCTCGTCGCGGGCGTGCTGCTCGGCGTCGTCACGAGCTACGCGGCCACGGGTCAGACCGCGCTGTCGAGCGCGGTCCACGTGTCGCCGGGCGCTCCTGCCCTCCGCGCTTCCACGCAACCGGCCAGCGGCGGCTCTCCCACGCTCACGCTCGGGACCACGGCGAGCCCGTCGTCCATCTGCGCGCTGGGATCGTCCAGCTGCAGCGTCGGGGCCAGCCAGACGCGAGTGACCCTCTCCGCGCAGGTCAGCACCCAGCCGAAGATCTACTGGCCCGATGTGCAGGTCGCGTTCGTCGTGGAGACGACGGGTCCGGATGGAGTCGAGGACCACTACAACTCCTACTACGGGCTCGACCCGTGCGCCGCCGCCTCGATCGGCCAGGGGCCGCTCTGCGAGGAGTCGAACGGCGTTCCCTTCTTGATCGCCAACGCCAACGCCATCGCCACGTCGATCGCGCAGGCCAACCCCCACTCGAACGTGTCGTTCGCGATGGTCGACTTCTTCGGGACCGATTACAACTGGAACGACGGCCCGGGAGACTCGTGGAAGTACCACGTCGACATTCCCGTGTTCGTCCCGGCCTCCCAGCTCGGAGCCGCCATCCACTCGGGATTCCAGCAGACCCAGCTGACCGAGGCGAACGGATGGGGATGCATCTGCGGGCTGGACGACAACTTCCTCCACACCTCGTCCATCACCGCGCTCTACGGGGCCATCATTGGAAGCGGTCTTGACTGGTCCGCCAACACCCACCACGTTCTCGTGTTGATGGGGTCGGCCGCTCCCCGTGCCCCCGGCTACCAGGAGAACTACTGGGTGAGCGCCTTCGACCACTGCTGCGCCTACCTGGACGGGATCGTGTCCCCTTACGGTTCGACCTGCGAGCCGAGCTACCAGTACGCGAACGGGATCAGTCCGAACTGCGAAGGCTGGGTCACGAGCCAGGACGGGAACCCGCATGACTCGATCGCCGCGCTCACCAAGGAGTCGCCGACCTGTACGGATTCCATCGGCCACGACTGCACTATCGACGTGATCCAGTACTGGGATACGCCGACCGACCCCTACTCGAGGGGCTGGCCATCGAACCCCGGGTGGCCGTCCGGCGCGAACGGCGCCGGAGCGGGCGGTGCCGGAGTGATCACCGACTCGGCCCACATCCTGGAGTCGGGCTGCGACCTCGCGGCCGCGACTGGCGGCACGTGGGACGGCCCCGCCTACTGGACGTGCCCGAACGGCGTGTCCGGCTCGCTCCAATACGTCCAGCACGGCTCGCTGGACAACCCGAACACCGCGAATCCCACGCTGTTTGCGGCGCTGCGTCAGATCGGCTTTGGCCCGGTCTACCAGTCCCTGGTGGCGAACGGGACGGGGCAACCGATCTTCTCCTACCTTCCGCCCACGAACTTCAAGATGGCCCCGAACCCGCAGTTCGCGGCGGCGTGCTCGACG
>DASQHP010000086.1:0-5231 GCA_035632035.1 Thermoplasmata archaeon
ATGTAGTGGAAGTGGGCCAGGACGAAGTACGTCGCGTGGTAGAGGTAGTCGATCGGAATGCTGGCCAGGAACAGCCCCGAGAGACCGCCGAGGAAGATCGAGAAGCCGGTGAGCGGGTTGAGAAGGACGGCCGACCCCGCGACCCCCACGCCGAGGAGCACGAGCCCCCCGATCGCCACGCCCGACCCCGTCGTGATCCGTTCCGAGGGCAGCGGTCGGGCGCGCGTACGCCGCATGCGTGCGTCGACGTCCCGGTCCAGGTAGTGGTTCAGCATCGCCGATCCCGCGGAGGCGAGCGCGCCGAACCCCACCAGCTCCCCGAGCCGGATCCAGGGCACGGGGCTGGGCGCCGCGAGAAAGAACCCGCCGACCGCGACGAGGACGATCAGGGCCGTGATACCGGGCTTCGTTAGGGTCACCACGTCGCGCCAGCCGGCGGGGCCCGGTGGAGGGGTCGGTGACTCCGGCATCGAGGTCCGACCGGGTGACGCTACTTTAGGTTCGGCCCGCCGGCTAGGGCCCGAAGGGAGGGATCCCCACGGCGCCGACCGGCCCCGGCGTAGGCTCGGGGACGGTCCCTCCGCCCTCGGGGACCGGTCGGTCCTCCGCCGCCTGCCGGGCCCACACGACCCAGCGCTTCGGGATCTCGCGCAGGTTGGCGAGCAGGACCAGGAGCAGGAGGATGCCGAAGAGAACGGTCGCGAGACCCAGGTGGAGGAGGACGATCCCGACCGTGAGGTCGCTCTCGACCACGACGCCTCCGAGGAGGGCCTGCGCCACGACGCTCGCCATCGCGGCGGCGGTGAGGCGAAGGAGGACGGGGCGGGACCGCTCGAACGCGAGGGCGAGGGCCGTGAGGACGAGGATGGCGAAGCTGAGCACGAGCGCGGAGAGCCGGTGGGCCCACTCGATCCCCGTGCCGCCCGACAGCGGCGGCAGGAACGAGCCGTGGCAGGTGGGCCAGTCGGGGCAGGCGAGGCCGGAGTCGCTGGCCATCACGTTCCCGCCGAGGATGATCGTCGTGTAGCACAGGAGGACGGCGACGATCGCCGCCCAGCGGAACAGGTCGTGGCCGCGCATGGGTCTACGCGGTCCTCTCGGGTGCGGCGCTCACGGGGGCCGGGGCGCGCGCCGGCTGCGGGGCCGCGGGCCCGACCATGCGCGACGGCGCCGGCTCGCCCCAGGGGTCGCCGACCACGGGCTGCCCGGCGTAGTAGCTGTAGACCATGTTGAACGCGAAGACGAGCTGGCCGATGCCGAAGATGAACGCCCCGATCGTGCTCAAGAAGTTGAGCAGCTGGAAGTTCGGGTCGAGGAGGTAGGTGTAGACGCGCCGCGGCATCCCGTCGGCGCCGAGGATGAACATCGGGAACAGGAGGAGATTGACGCCAACGTAGGTGAGCAGGAAGTGGGTGTGGCCGAGGGACTGGCTGTACCAGCGCTTGGTCCAGAGGGGGAAGTAGAAGTAGATCCCGGCGAAGACCGCCATCAGCGTGCCGCCCAGGATGATGTAGTGGAAGTGGGCCACGACGAAGTACGTCGCGTGGTAGAGGTAGTCGATCGGAATGCTGGCCAGGAACAGCCCCGAGAGACCGCCGATGACGAAGCCGGTGATGAAGGCGACGCAGAACCACATCGGGACCGCCATCCAGATCCGGCCCCCCCAGAGGGTGGCGATCCAGTTGAACGTCTTCACCGCCGAGGGAACCGCGATCGCCATGGTCGAGAGCATGAAGATGAACCGGATGTCCGTCGAGATGCCGGTCGTGAACATGTGGTGCTCCCAGACGGCGAAGCTGAGCACGGCGAAGACGCCCAGCGAGACGGCCATCGCCCCGTAGCCGAAGATGTCCTTGCGGGCGAGCTTCGGCAGGATGGTGGAGATGAGGCCGAACGCCGGAAGGACGAGGATGTACACCTCGGGATGGGCGAAGAACCAGAACAGGTTCTGGTAGAGGAGCGCCCCTCCGAGCGGCGTCCCGTTCGCCGCCGCGAGGAGATGGGTCCCGAAGTTCCGGTCCGAGAGGACCATGGTGAGCGCGATGGAGAGCGAGGGGAGGGCGAAGATCAGCAGGACGGCGTTGATGAACGTCGCCCAGACGAAGAGGGGCATGTTCCAGTAGTGGACGCCGGGCGCCCGGTGCTTCACGATGGTGACGAGGAAGTTGATCGCCCCCAGCATCGAGGAGATCGACAGGATGTGGATCCCCGTGATCCACAGGTCGACGCCGTGGTCGTTCGGAGCGAACGACTGCGTCGAGAGCGGGACGTAGCCCGTCCACCCCGCGTACGCGTTCGAGAGGAGGAGGATGACGCCGGCGGGCGGGATCATCCAGAAGGCGATGGCGTTGATGCGCGGGAGCGCCATCTCCTTCGAGCCGATCATCGACGGCACGAGGTAGTTGCCGAACCCCGCGAGGACCGGCATCACGAAGAGGAAGATCATCATCACGCCGTGCATCGTGAACAGCGTGGAGTAGACGTCCGGCGTGATCCCGAGGGTCGTCTGGGGGTCCAGGCCCAGCCCCTGGACGATCCCGAGGTCGGTACGGATGAGGAGGGCGTAGATCCCTCCGATGAAGAAGAAGATGAGGCCGGCGATGATGTACATGATGCCGATGCGCTTGTGGTCGGTCGTGAACAGCCAGACCTTCGCCGCGCGGACGAACCACTCGCCCCGGTAGGCGAGAACGCCCAGCACGAACGCGGCGAAGCCGACGATCAGGAGCAGCTCGACGGTCGAGGATGTCAGGTCGGTCACGGGCGCCCCTCCGCGTTCATGTCACGAGCCCCCAGAGGACGTAGGCCACGGCCCCCGCGGCCGCGGCAAAGATGACCACTTTGAGGAACGTCGCCACCATCGCGTCCGTGACGGGCACGGCCCAGCTCGGCTCGAACTTGCGGCCCAGCGGCCACTCTCGGTAGACGCGGTCGACCAGGTGGACGACCAGCGCGCCGAAGAGCATCATCAGGGCGACCGCGATCCCGAAGGAGCTCTCGACGCCGGGCCCGACGAGCGGCCCCAGACGGATGGCGTAGCCGCCCAAGAGGAAGATGGCGATGAGCGAAAGGACGGCGGCCACGCTGTAGAGCGTCAGCACCCGGCTCTGGAGTCGGCGGAGCTCGGCCAGCGAACCCTCGGGAAGGTCACTCAAAGATCCGCACCTCCCGGTGGGGCACGCCCCGGAGCCGGTCGACCCGGTAGAGGACGCCGGTCAGCAGCAGGAAGAGGAACGTCGCGAGGAACCCGGAGCCGATGAGCACGGGAACGTCGAGGAGCCAGCGGCCGGAGCCGTAGAGGTCGGTGAGCCCCCAGATGAAGAAGGCGGAAGAGACCGTCCCGCCGAGGAGCAAGAGGGTGAGCACGGCCCAGAGCGGGCCGGTGCGGTACGCGGGAGCCGGCTCACTCACGGGCGGCCACCTCCGCGGCGGGTGACGCGGACGGGACCGGCGAGGACGCGGGCGCCGGGTACGACCCTGGCAGGCGGACACCCCCGGGCTCTCGGCGGGCCAAGCGGGCGGCGTAGCTCTTCTGGTAGCGTCGGTAGAACAGCCCCACCATCACGATGTTCACGAGCAGCAAGGGACCCAGCCGCTCGACGATGGCGGGAATGAGGATCTGCTGGCTCGGCGTGAGGCCTCCCCAGACGGACATGAGGATGAAGAACTCGAGCAGCGAGTTCGCGATGATGAGGAACAACGGCCGGTCCCGGGGGTGCGTCCGCTTCGAGCGGTCCAGGAACGGCAGGAACAGGACGTAGAGCATCAACACCGTCGTGATTCCGACGGCGAGGACCGGGGTCACGCCGTAGAAATCGACGAGCTTGAACAGCCAGAGGAAGTACCAGTCGGGCTCGGTGACCACCCCGACCGCCGTGAGGTCGCCGACAAACGTGGGGAGCTGCCACGGCCAGAGCGCAGCGATCCCGAGCAGGAGACCGATGTAGAGGAGCGCCCACTTGGTCATGTAAAAGAAGATGTGGGGCATGAACGGCACGTGCTCGCGCTTCCCCTCCTCCTCGGTGAAGCGCCGCCGCTGGTTCGGGTCGGAGGTCGCGGGCGGCGCGATCCCGTGGGACTCGAACAGCGCGATGTGCGCGTAGAGGAGCGCGGCCAGCGCGAGGGGGATGAGGAGGACGTGGGCCTCGAACATCCTCGAAAGAAGCCCCTGGCTGGTCCCGTCTCCCAGGATGAGCGGGCCGATCATCGGTCCCGCGTACGGTAGGCGAAGCGCGAGCACGATCCCCACGTTCGTGGCGTTCGAGGCGAGCTGAGTGTAGGGGAGCAGGTAGCCGGTGAACCCCATTCCGAGGGTCATCAGCAGGAGGAGGGTTCCCACCATCCAGCTGAACTCGCGGGGCGCCTTGTAGACTCCGAGATAGTAGCCGCGGAAGAAGTGGACGAAGGCGAGGAAGATCATCGCGTAGGCGCCGTAGAGGTGGGTGGAGAGGAGGAGCGACCCCATCGGGACGCTGTTGATGATGTAGTAGGTGGAGCACCACGCGGCGGGCGACGCCGAGTAGCTCCCGAGAGGCTGGCCGCAGCTCAGCAGCGTCGGGGCGACGCTGGGTTGGTAGTACAAGAGGAGGAGCGCCCCCGAGATCACCTGCCACAGGAAGGCGTTCACGACGAAGGCGCCGGTCCAGTACGAGGGCTTGAACGTGAACGCCGGCTGGGGGCGAAGCGCCCACTTCGGCATGCCGGTCCGGTCCTCGACGAACCCCCAGAGCTGGTTGAGGGTACGATTGAACCACCGTTCGAACGCCATCCCGCCCTCTCCTACGTCGGGAAGAAACAGCTCAGGCCGGCGATCGGGGTCTGCTTCTGCAGCGGGGCGCTCGTGCCGACGGGGTAGTCGCCCTGGAGGGTATCGAGGTGCCCGTTGACCGGCGGGCTGCCCGGCGTCATGCCGGTCGCGTAGATCGTCCCGTCGGACGCCTCCTCGAGGATCACCTGGGGAAGGGGGAGCACGGCGGGTCCGGTCAGGTTGGCCGCCGAGTTCGCGACGTCGTAGGTGGAGCCGTGGCACGTGCAGTGGATGTAGAAGTCGCGGCCGTTGAACGACTGCGAGCAGGTTCCGGGCGGGTAGTACGAGAGCGCCGGGGCCGGGCACCCCAGGTGCTGGCAGATCCCGCTGTAGGCGACGATCGACTTCTGGCTCCCGACCCCGTACGGGACGTTGGTCGCGCCTCCGGAGGAGCTCGCGGGAGCCGCGAGGTTGAGGAGGAAGT
>DASQHP010000087.1:0-6539 GCA_035632035.1 Thermoplasmata archaeon
ACGCGCGTCGCGCCTCGGCTGGGTCTGGGCCGGCTTCGGAGGTTACCGTACCCGGGCCCGAAGTTCGTCGGCGCTGGTGGGGGCGGGCTCGGACCTCGAGGACCTGCAAACGTTCTTCGGCCGGGGCCAGCAGGCCTACGACAGCGCGGTCCAGATCTCGCACATCGGGACCGACACTCACGGACAGTCGGTTACCCGGGGAGTGTTCCAGGACGATGCCCGCGGGATGAGCCGCGGTCTGGTCCGGATTGAGAAGGAGGCGCGAAAGACGATCAGCTTCCTCTCCGAACACGCGATGCTGCTCTCGCGGGGCGCGCGATCGGACACGATCCCCATCCTCGAGATCCTCTGCCGGGACGTGAAGGCCACCCATTCCTCCTCGGTCGCCCCCGTCGATCCGGAGAAGGTGTTCTACCTGGAATCCCGGGGGATGCCTCGCGGCGACGCGGTCCGGATGATCAGCGAGGGGTTCCTCGCCCATGTGCTCAGCCGGGCCCCGATCGCCGGATTGCGGGAACTCCTCTACCCGCTGCTGGAAGCGCGGTGGGCCGGCCGGGACCTCCCGTGGACCGAGGGGAGCCTGCCCGCGCTCCCCCGCCTGGATTTCGCCTCGGACGTCGCCGAGACCGATTGGCGCTTCGACGCGAAGCTGCGCTAGTCCCCGATTCGAGGCTCCGCGCCGCGGCCCGAGCCTATCCGACCGCGCCGGCCATCTCGAGCTGGATCAAGCGGTTGAGCTCGAGCGCGTAGTCGACGGGGAGCTCCTTCGCGAACTCCGCGAGGAAGCCCATCAGGATCAGGTGGATCGCGTCGGACTCATTGAGCCCGCGGCTCATGAGGTAGAAGATCTGTTCCTCGCCGATCTTCCCGACGACGGCCTCGTGGGTGATCGTGGCGTCCTCCTCGTGGATCTCGTTGTACGGGTAGGTGTCGGAGCGGCCCTGCTCATCCGGCAAGAGGGCGTCGCAGCGCACCGCGGCCTTCACGCCCGTGGCGCCCTTCGAGACGTGGAGGAGGCCCCGGTAGCTGGTCTGGCCACCCCGGATCGCGATCGACTTCGAGATGATCTTGCTGGAGGTATCCGGCGCCGAGTGGACGGCCTTCGCGCCGCTGTCGATGATCTGCCCGCCCGAGGCGAACGCCACCGAGAGAATGTCGGCCCGAGCGCCCCGGCCGCGAAGGTAGACGGAGGGGTACTTCATCGTGATCTTGCTGCCGAGATTGCCATCCACCCATTCGACCAGCGCGTTCTCCTGGGCGATCGCGCGCTTCGTCACCAGGTTGTAGACGTTCTTCGACCAGTTCTGGACCGTGGTGTAGCGAACCTTGGCGTACGGCTCGGCCACGACCTCGACGACCGCGGCATGCAGCGAATCGGTCGAGTAGATCGGTGCGGTGCAGCCTTCGATGTAGTGGACCTTCGCGCCCTTGTCGGCGATGATCAGGGTGCGCTCGAACTGGCCGACGTTCTTCGCATTGATGCGGAAGTAGGCCTGGAGCGGGATGCCCGCATCCACGCCCGGCGGAATGTAGACGAAGCTACCCCCCGACCAGACGGCGCTGTTCAGGGCGGAGAACTTGTTGTCGTTGTAGGGGACGACCTTTCCGAAGTACTTCCGCAGGATCTCGGGGTGCTCCCGGACCGCGGTGTCGGTATCGGTGAAGATGACCCCCTTCTTCTGGAGGTCCTCCCGGATCTTGTGGTAGACCGTCCCCGAATCGTACTGGGCGCCGACGCCACCGAAGAACTCCCGCTCGGCCTTCGGTATCCCCAGCTTGTCGAACGTGTTCTTGATGTCGGCGGGAAGGTCTTCCCAGCGGCGCTTCGTCTCCCCTTCGGCGAGGGGATTGGCGTAGTACGTGTAGGCGTCGAAGTCGATCTCGTCGAGGCTCGGGCCCCAATCGGGCATGGGCCGAGCCACGAAATGGTCGTACGCTCGAAGGCGGTACTCGCGCAACCAATCCGGCTCGTGCTTGAGGTCGGAGATCTGCTCGACGATCTCGCGGCTCAGACCCCTCGAAGTGCGGACCTTGTACGTTTCCGGATTCTTGAAGTCGTAGCGGGTGTAATCGAGGGGGGTGACCTCGGTCGCCGGTGGTGTCATGGAACGTTCAACCGATTCCATCACCCGTTGATACTTAAATTATGCGTAGGAGGCCGCGCTACACTCCTTCACCGACTGGGGCAGGCCGCGGAGCCCGCAACCTGTCGGCGCGGTCGCTACAGGGCTGAACTCACGCGAAGACCTTGGCCGCCTTTTCGAGCGACTGGAAGAGGGCGTCGACCTCTTCGACCGTGTTGTAGACGTACGGGCTTGCGCGGCTTAAGGCGGGGACGTTGAGTCGATCCATGAGCGGCTGAGCGCAGTGGTGGCCGCTTCGGATGCAGATGCCGTCGGCGTCCAGAAGGCTCGCGACGTCGTGGGGGTGGATGCCCGTGAGCTTGAAGGAAATGACGGCCTCCCGATCCTCCGGCCTCGGCGGACCGACGATGGTCAACCGGTCTCCGAACGTCTGGGCGGCTCGCTCGAACGCCCTCGATTGAAGCTTCCGTTCGTGGGTACGGATATCGTCCCACCCGAGACCCTCCAGGTAGTCGAGCGCGCGACCCAGGCCCACGGCTCCCGCGATGTTCGGTGTACCGGCTTCGAACCGCGCGGGAGCCTCCCGGTAGCTGATCCGGTCGGTGTGCACTTCGCGGATCATCTCGCCTCCACCCATCGCCGGGGGCATCCGGTCCAGGAGCTCCTTACGGCCCCAGAGCGCCCCGATCCCGGTCGGGCCGAGGGCCTTGTGGCCGGAGAACGCCAGGAGGTCGACCCCGAGTGCCTGAACGTCGACCGGTCGGTGAGGTGCCGATTGGGCCGCATCGACGACGACCAGCGCACCCACGTCGTGGGCCCGGTCGGCGATCTCCCGGATCGGATTCACGGTCCCCAGGACATTCGACACATGCGTCAGCGTGACGACCTTGGTTCCGCGCGTCAATAGGCGGTCGAGGTCATCCATCCGCAGTTGACCCTCGTCGTCGATGTCCACGAACTGCAGGTCGATGCCGGGCGTCGTTCGAAGGAAGTGCCAGGGGACGATGTTCGAATGGTGCTCCATCACGGTCGAGATCACGCGGTCGCCCTTCGCGAGGAAACCGCGCGCGAAGCTCGTCGCGACCAGATTGATCGCCTCGGTGGTTCCTCGGAGGAAGACGACCTCGGAAGGGTCGGCGGCATGCAGGAAGCGGGCGACCCGTGCCCGTGCGGCCTCGTAGAGGTCCGTCGCCTCCTCGCTGAGCGCGTAGACCCCGCGGTGGACGTTGGCGTTGTGGAGCGAGTAAAACTCGTTCTCCGCCTCGAGAACCGAGGTAGGCTTCTGGGACGTCGCCGCCGAGTCGAGGTAGACGAACGGCTTCCCTCGGATCAGGCGCGAGAGGATGGGGAAGTCGCGACGAACCCGTTCGACATCCATCCTCGCCTCCCCGTCGGATCGATCGTCCCTCAGGCGGCGGAGCTGGCGCCGACCCGCACCCAGTCGTACCCCTTCTGCTCGAGCTGCTCGGCGAGCTCGCGCCCGCCCGAGAGGGCGACGACCCCGTCGACCATCACGTGGACCCGGTCGGGTTTGAGGTATTTCAGGATCCGTTGGTAGTGGGTGATGACGAGGATGCCGGCGTCGGCATGGTGGAGCCGCGCGACGGCGTTTCCGACCGCGCGCACCGCATCGATGTCAAGACCGGAATCCGGTTCGTCCAGGATGGCGAACGTGGGGGAGAGCGTGGCCATCTGCAGGACCTCGGCCCGCTTCTTCTCCCCTCCCGAGAAGCCCTCATTGAGCGAGCGCTTGAGGAACGCGTTGTCCATCTCGAGCCACTTAAGGTGGTCTTCCAGGTCCTTTCCGAATTTCGTGGCATCCGCGGTCTCGGCGGTGTGGCGCTGCATGTACGCGGTCCACAGGAACTTGGAGACCGATAGTCCGGAGACCTCCTGGGGATACTGGAACCCAAGGAAGAGGCCGGCGCGGGAACGCTGGTCGACGGGCATCTTGAGGAGGTCGTGCCCGTCCAGGATCGCCTCGCCCGAGCTCACGACGTACTTCGGGTGCCCCATCAGAGCGTAGGCGAGCGTGCTCTTGCCCGAGCCATTCGGGCCCATGAGAGCCGTGATCTCGCCCGAATTCAAGGTCAGGTTCACCCCCCGCAGGATCTCCTTACCGGCGACCGAAACGTGGAGGTTCTTGACGACAAGGGAATGCGCCGGCGCATCGTTGGGACCCGCCATGGGATGTCTCGGGGTAACGACCCGATAGGGTTATTTAAGCATGGCGTGGTGTCTAAACTCCAGTAGGGCCCGGAGGGCGTAGTGACGATTGCGAACGCCGACCTGAGGGTGGGCGAAGGCACGCGAGGTCGGATCATCGAGGAGCTCGCCCTGGCTCCGCAGACCGCCCGCGACCTGTCTCGGAAGTTGGGCATCCAGGAGAGCGCCGCTCGTGGTCATCTGGAGCGACTTGCCGGTCGCGGGCTCGTAAGCCCGTCCTTTCGGCGGGAGGGGGTCGGACGACCGCGCAAGCGGTACGTGCTCACCTCCGAAGGCCAGGAGCTCTTCCCCCGGCGCTACGAGCTCCTGCTCGACTGCGTCATGGAGGAGATGCTCACCGAGCACGGTCCGGCCGCGGCGTCCTCGCTGCTGGCGCTCGCCGCCCGGAGGATGGCGAGACAGATCGCGAGCCGGCTCCCCCAGAATCGGCCGTTGGGGGAGCGGGTCGAAGCCTTGGCAAAGGCGCTTAACGAGCTCGGCTTCCGGTGCACGGTCGAGCGAACGTCGGAGGGCGCGTACAAGATCGTGCGGACCAACTGCGTCTTCCGCCACAACGCGCTCACCCACTCCTACCTCCTCTGCGACGTGTTCGACAAGCACCTCACGGAAGAGCTGCTGGGCCAGGTCGGGATCGACCTCCAGGACTCGATCGGCCACGGCGGGATGCGCTGTACTCATCTCATCCAACTGCGCTGACGGCCCATGCTGGAGCCGCTCGAGGCCGGATCCGCAGGCACGCCGATGGACGGGGGCCACACCGGGGTACGGACTCGGCCGCCTCTCCTCGAATTCGCGATGGCGAAGACCGTTGCGAGTCGCATCGGGAGGCATGCCTCGGTCTCCTACCCCAACGAAGCGTGCGGGTTCCTTCTCGCGGATGACAGTCCGGCGGATCTCCCCACCCAGACGGTGATCGACGCGCTCCCTGCGATCAACGCGGAGTCGGCCCGGCCCTCCTCCGCATTCCGGATCTCTGCCGTCGAGTCCGTCCGAGCTGAGAGGGCGGCCGAGGGACTGGGCCGCCGCGTAGTGGGATTCTACCATTCGCACCCGGACGCACCCGCCCGGCCGTCTCCGGAAGATTCCCTTCAAGCGTGGCCCGGCCACCTCCACCTGATCGTTTCGGTGGGCCGAACGGGCGTGTCCGACATCCGGGGGTTTACCGTGGATGAGCGGACACTTCAGCCCGTGCCGGTTCGGGTCGGCGTCGTGGAAGGTAGCGGCCCCCCGTCGGATTCCGACAGCGAGGTGTAGCATGCCGAAGATCCAGATCATCCTCCCGTCATCGGTTCGGGAGGCGGCGAACGGCGAACGGGTCGTGGAGGTCGAGGCGCACCGGTTGGGCGACGCGCTCCGGGAACTCACGGTCGCGCATCCCCGTCTCCGCTCGAGGCTGTTCCGGGTCGACGGGCGCCTGCGGGAATCCGTGGCCGTCTTCCTGAACGGCTCCGAGCTACGTCCGGGCGAGGAGCCAACGGCGCCGCTCCGGGCCGGGGACGTCGTGACGGTCGTCCCGGCGGCGGCCGGCGGGTCGGGAACCGGACCCTCGGAGAAAGGCGCGGCGGCATCGGAGTCGGGTCCGACACTGACCCATGAGGAGATCCGGCGCTACAGCCGGCACCTCCTCCTACCCGAGGTCGGGATGGAGGGCCAGAAGCGCCTGCGGCAGTCCCGCGTGCTGGTCGTTGGGGCGGGTGGCCTCGGCTCCCCCGCCGCCCTGTATCTTTCGGCGGCCGGAGTCGGCACGATCGGGCTCATCGAATTCGATACCGTAGACCTCTCCAACCTCCAACGCCAGGTCCTGTATCGTACGGACGACGTGGGGCAGCCGAAGATCGAGCGGGCGGCCGCGGCCCTTGAGTCGCTGAACCCCGGCACCACCGTGCGGCGCCACCCGGGCCGGCTGGAAGCCGCCAACGCTCTGGAGACGCTTCGGGAGTACGACGTCGTCCTTGATGGGTCGGACAATTTTGCGACCCGCTACCTGGTCAACGACGCGAGCGTCCTTCTTGGTAAGCCGGTCGTCTATGGGTCGGTCTATCGGTTCGAAGGACAGGCGACCGTGTTCGACGCTCGGCGGGGTCCGTGCTACCGCTGCCTCTTCCCCGAGCCGCCGCCGCCCGGGTTCGTCCCGAACTGCGCCGAGGGCGGCGTGCTCGGCGTCCTGCCCGGACTCATCGGCGAGGTCCAGGCCACGGAGACGCTCAAGCTGCTGCTAGGGGTGGGGGA
>DASQHP010000088.1:0-3707 GCA_035632035.1 Thermoplasmata archaeon
CCTGAAGCTCGTCCGGATCAACGACCCGCTCCACATCCTGCGGTTGTTCCCGCACGAGCTTTCCGGCGGCATGCGCCAGCGCGTGATGATCGCCATCGCGCTCGCCGGGCGTCCGTCGCTCCTCATAGCGGACGAGCCGACCAGCGCGCTCGACCTCACCATCCAGGCGCAGGTGCTGACCCTGATGAAAGAGCTCCTTACCGAGGTGAAGACCTCCATCCTGTTCATCAGCCACGACCTGGGCGTGGTCGCCGAGATGGCGGACGATCTCGGCGTGATGTACGCCGGGGAGCTGATCGAGTTCGGCCCGATCGCCGAGGTGCTGGAGTCGCCCCGTCATCCGTACACGAAGGCGCTCCTGCGCTCCTTCCCGAACCAATACAAGGACGACGGCCCCCTTCCCTCCCTGGCCGGCTCCGTACCGAACCTCTCCCACCTGCCACCGGGATGCTCCTTCGCGAGCCGCTGCCCGATGTCACGACCCGTCTGCCCGGTGGACCCCCCACCCGAGTTCCGTGTGCCCCGGGGGCTTCCCGTCGGCTCTCACCACCGGTCCGCGTGCCACTTCGCGGAGGAGGTGAGCGCCCCAGGTCCATGACCGCGGTCGTGGAGGCCCGGGGCCTGGTGAAGCACTTCCCCCTCACCCGGTCGCTGGCCCAGGTCCTGAGCGGAGGTGAATCGCTCTCCATCCACGCGGTGGACGGCGTCTCGTTCGAGATCCAGGAAGGAGAGACGCTCGGCCTGATCGGGGAATCCGGCTCGGGGAAGACGACCCTCGGATGGCTCTTGGCCCGGTTGAGCGACGTGTCGGCCGGGCAGATCGTCTTCGACGGCGTGGACGTGACGGCCCTGCGGGGCGAGAAGCTCCGTCGATGGCGCCGCAACGTCCAGGTCGTATTCCAGGACCCTGTGGGGTCGCTCGACCCCCGGATGCGGGTGTGGGAGATCGTCAGCGAGCCGATCCGGGCCCAGACCCACCTTCCCACCTCCCGGCTGCGCTCGATGGTGCAGGAGTTGCTCCCCACCGTCGGCCTCCCACCGGATTGCCTCGACCAGTACCCCCACGAGTTCTCCGGGGGAGGGCGACAGCGCCTCGGGCTGGCCCGGGCCCTCAGCATCCACCCTCGGCTGGTCGTCCTGGACGAGCCGACCAGCGCGCTGGACGTCGCCGTCCAGGCCCAGATCCTCAACCGGCTCGTCGCGCTCCAGCGCGAGCAGCGCCTCGCCTACCTCCTCATCACCCACAACGTGGGCGCGGTTCGCTACGTCGCCGACCGGGTGGCGGTGATGTATCTCGGCAAGATGGCCGAGGTCGGCCTGGTCCACGAGGTACTGGAACGGCCGATCCACCCGTACACGAAGGCGCTCCTTGCGGCCTTGCCGGTTCCGGACGTTCGGCGCCGACGGACGTTCTACCGGATCGGGGGGGAGGTACCGACGCTGGTGCGGCCCCCCTCGGGATGCCGGTTCGCGGCCCGATGCCCGTTCGTCATCGACCGGTGCCGGACCGAGGAGCCGGCGCTGCGTCCGTTCGAGGGCCGACCGGGCCACCTGGTCGCGTGCCACCGGGCGGAGGAGGTTGCCGACATCGCGCCCGAGACGCTGCGCCAGCCCGCCGCGCTCGCGTCCCCGAACTGAAGGAACGGACCGGCCTAGGTGCCGTACATCGTGTTGGACGTCATGATGTAGGGCACGGCGCTCCCCATGGCGTTCTCGTAGAACCCGTGGAGGGCGCTCGAGTACACCGCGAAGCTCGTCGGGACGACGAGCCACGCGTCGGTGTAGTTGTAGTACATCGCGTTCGTGATGTTCCCGTACAGCTGCGCGGCCAGCGTGGGGTTGGCCGTACCCGCGGCCTGGTAGACCCAGCCGTCGACGGTGGAGTTCGCGTACCCGCTCATGCAGGCGTTCGCGCTCCCCCAGCTGATCGCGTCGTTCGTCGTCCAGTCGTCGGGGGAGATGTAGTCGGACGTGTAGAACTCCTGGCCGATGGGGAAGGGTCCACCGGCGATCGAGGTCGAGGTGACGCACGCCCCCGAGCTGGTCGTCCCCTGCTCGACGTAGAGCTGATTGAGGGCGATCGGGACCGGCTGGATCGTGATGCCGATCGCGGCCAGGTTCTTCTGGAGGATCGTCGCGACCGTCTGCCAGTCACCGAGGTTGATGTAGGAGTACTTCAGGGTCGTTCCCGCGCAGGCGTTGTGCGCGCAGGGAGAGTTCGCGATCTCCTGCTGGGCGAGCGCTAGATTGTAGGTGTAGTTGGGGAGGTTGGTCGGGTTGTAGTCGGGATAAGAGGGGGGCACGGGGCCGACCCACTGCTCCGCGTAGCCGCCGAAGGCGTCCTGGATGATCTGCTGGTAGTTGATGGCGTGGACGATCGCCTCCCGCACGGAGAGGTTGTTGAACGGGTAGGTGTTCTGATTCATGTAGATCCACCACGAACCCGCCGTCGCCCCGAAGACCGTCGGGAGCGCCTGTACGGTCACGCAGGATACGCCCTGGAGCTCAGTGACGGTCGACGGGCCGACGTACGCGAACGAGACCGCGGCCGCGGACCCGCCGCGGAGGTTCTGGATGTCGATCGAGGTGGTGCCCTGGAACAGGGTCTCGATGGTCGCCTTGGCCGGCTGGATCATATTGTCCGACGGGAGCGTCGCCGCCACGCTGGTCGCCCAGTACCCCGGCGAGGGGGAGAGGGTGAATCCCGAAGAGAGACTGTAGGACGTCAGCACGAACGGCCCGCTTCCCACCATGTTCTCCGACATCCACGCGTTCGACGAGTTCACCGCGACGCCTCCGTGCGAGTCCACGACCGCGGGGTCGACGGCCGCCGAGTTCGGCGCCGAGAGTTCGGGGAGCACGTAGGCGTACGGGACCGTGAACGGCGCGTTGTTGAGGTAGCCGAAGCCGAGGTTGAACTGGATCTCGGTCGGGCTCAAGACGCGGAACGACTGGTTGGTCGCTCCCATGTAGGCGGTGTCCGACGCTGACGGGTTGAAGAACGTCTGGCCCTGGTTGGAGTTGAGGAACGTGACGAGCTGGCCGACCACCGTGTTGTTCCACTGGATCGACCCGTCGGGGGCGTAGTACCACTCGCCCGGGAACCAGAAGTTCTCGCTCAGGATGAACGAGGACGCCTGGTTCATCACGAGGTCTCGGTAGAGCGAGTACCAGATCACGTAGGCATTCACCGGGTCCCCGTTCGAGAACTTCGCACCGGGGAAGAGCGTGAAGTTCCAGTGAAGGCCGTTGCTCGACACCGACCAGTTCTGGGCGAGCTCGCCCACGAACGAGGTCGTGCTGGTCTGCTGGTAGTTGATGAGCTCCTGGTAGACCTGCTGGACCGCGGCCCATCCCGGTGTGGAGAAGGTGACCGCGGGGTCGAGGGAGTCGGGGGTCTCGGGCTGGTCGATGACCAGCGGGTTCGTGCTCTGGAGATGACAGCCGTTCGTCGCCGGCCGCGAGAACGAATAGTACGCTCCCCCTGCGGCAAGAATCGACAGCAAAGCCACCACAATCGCCGCAATCCGCAATCCTGTCGGTGTCATGCTTCTGCCTCGAGAACGGCCGACCCCCGGACACCGTTCCCACGGATAAACCCTATCCGGCTCCACGTTGGACGGCAGGCTCTTCTACGGCCGGACTCGTTCGGGCGCTGGGTGGTTTCGTGAGCGAGAAGATGCTGATCCGAGGGGAGTGGGTGGCCG
>DASQHP010000089.1:0-6225 GCA_035632035.1 Thermoplasmata archaeon
CCACCGCCCGGCCGCGCGCGCCAGCGCCGGGGTGGCGACGGCCGGCGCCCTGCCGGTGACGCTCCTCTCGGTCGGAGGCGGGGTCGCGGCGCATGAGATCGCCCAGCTGCAGCAATCCGGCTACCAGGTGGCGGTGTCGGGCGCGGGCGTCCACGGGCTTTCTGGTGTCCACGGCCTCGCCCGCGGGATCGCCAACATCACCGATGTGGCCTGGGCTTCTCCGATCCTGTCGTCCTCGATCGATCTGTTCTATGCCGGTGGTGGAGCGACGCCTGCCCTGGCCGAAGGGGTCATCCCGGGGGCGTTCTCGGCAACTCAGCCCCCCGCGGAGCGCTCCATTCTGCCGGACCCTCTCCCCCTCGGTGACCCCACAGACCTGGTGCATTTCTCCGGCGGAACGTACACGGGAGCAGCGACGCTGGACGTCCTCGTGTCCTCCCCCCTGTCCCGGGCCCTCGGGATCGGAGTGGGCGCATCCGTGGTGCTGTCCCCCGACTCCGCTTCGAGCGACGGGACCCCCTATCGAGTGACCGGTGTCTTCGGCGTTCCGGCCGCCCTCCTCGGCCCGACAGCGGCCGACGCGGTGATCCTTCCGCTGAGCGACCTTCAGGTCCTCACCGGGGTGGCCCGGAGCGGGAACGCGCTCCTCGACGAGGCGGACACCGTCCAGGTGGCCTTGACCGGTCCGGCAACGACGAGTCCCGCGGCGGTGGACCGGGTCGCGAGTCAGATCCAGGCCCTGGCTCCGTACTACGGCGTCACGAGCCTGACCCAGCAGGCGGAGGAGCTCGAGGGATCCCAGGCGATCCTGAACGGATTCTACCTCGCCCTGTCCTCCGTCTCCCTCACGGTGGGATTCCTGTTCCTCGCCCTCGTCCTCGTCCGGAGGGTCGAATCGGACCGGGCGTCCATCGCCGTCCGCCGCGCGATCGGTGTCCCCGCCCGTCAGATCGCGGGGGAGATGATCGGGCGCGGCCTGCGGCTCGCGATCGCCGGAGCCGTGGGCGGGCTGGTGGGGGGTTACCTCGTGGTCGAGGCCCTCGATACCTGGGGGACCCCGAACGTGACCGCCATCACCTCCCTCGCCCGGTTCGACCCGCTGACGCTGGGCCTGGTGGTCGTGGGGGTCGTTCTGCTCTCGCTACCGGCGAGCGGCGCGGCGACGCGCGCGGCGCTGAAGTTGAGCGTGCCGGAGGCGCTTCGGTGAACGCGGGATCGTCGCACAGCCCCCGACTGACGCTGTCGGGGGTCGGGAAGGTCTACGCCCAGCGGGGCGAGCCCCTCTCCGCGGTCCGGCAGGTCGACTTGACCCTCGCCCCGAGTGCGTTCGTTTCGCTGGAGGGACCGAGCGGGTGTGGGAAGACGACGCTCCTCAACCTGATCGGCCTCCTAGACCTCCCGAGCGCGGGGGAGATCCGCTGGGACGGCACTTCGACCAACGGCTGGAAAGAACGGGAGCGCGCCCGGCGCCGCCTCACCTCCATCGGCTTCATCTTTCAACGATTCTACCTGTTGCCGACACTGACGGCGATGGAGAACGTCGAGCTTCCGATGCGGGCCCTCGGCACCCCGGCCGATGCCCGACGGCGTCGGGCGGCGGAGCTGCTGGAGCGCGTCGGGCTCACCAGCCGGAGCCGTGCGTTTCCCTACCAGCTTTCGGGAGGAGAGGAGCAGCGCGTCGCCATCGCGCGCGCCCTCGCCAACTCCCCCGGGCTGGTGCTGGCGGATGAGCCGACCGGGGAGCTGGACCAGTCGAACACCGAGGGGATCCTGAAGCTTCTCGAGGAAGCCCACCGGGACCTCGGCACGACGCTGATCGTCGCGACCCACAACCCGAAGGTCGCGGCACGAGCCGACCGCCACCTCACCATGCTGGACGGACGGATCGTCGCGGACCGATCCCCGGAGTGAGCATGGCGCGGATCGCCATTCTTCTCACCGACCGCTGTCATCAGAAGGAATGTCAGTGGGAGTGCCAGGCGTACTGCCCGCCGGTTCGCATGGGCCAGGAGTGCATCGTCGAGGGACCCACGGGCAAGCCCGTGATCTCCGAGTCGTTGTGCATCGGCTGTGGGATCTGCGTCCACAAGTGCCCGTTCGACGCCATCAAGATCCTCAACACCCCCGAAGCCGATGAGAGCGAGATCGTCCAGCGGTACGGTCTCAACGGATTCCGACTCTACCGCCTCCCGCTCCCGCCCACGAAGGGGATCACCGGGCTGCTCGGGCCGAACGGGACCGGGAAGTCCACGGCCCTCCGGATCCTGGCGGGGGCCGAGGTCCCGAACCTCGGCGACTACTCGACCCCCCCGAGCTGGGAGAAGGTTCTCGAGCGGTTCCGGGGAACCTCGCTCCACGCGCACTTCGGCCGGATCCAGCGGGGCGAGCTACGGACCGTGCTCAAGCCGCAGTACGTGGACCGGATCGCGGAGGAACCGGTCACCGCACTCGAGTACGTCGAACGGTCCGGCGGGAACGGGCGGGCTGCGTTGGAGTCGGTGGGACTCCTCGACCGGGGCCACCGGCCCCTTTCCGAGCTTTCCGGCGGACAGCTTCAGCTCATCTCGATCGCGCGGGCGCTCGCCACGGACGCGGACCTCTACCTGTTCGACGAGCCGTCCAGTTACCTCGACATCGTCCACCGCCTCTCCATCGCCCGTCTCCTGAGGCGGCTGGGCGAGACGAAGAGCGTGCTCGTGGTCGAGCACGACCTTGCCCTCCTCGACTACTTGGCCGACCAGGCGCATCTCCTCTACGGCGAGGAGGCGGCGTTCGGCGTGATCTCCCACCCGCTCCCGATGCGGTCGGCCGTGAACACCTACCTCACCGGATTCCTTCGCGACGAGAACGTGCGTTTCCGGACGGAGCCGGTCCGCTTCGTCGCGCACCCGCCGAAACCGCCGGCACAGCGGAACATCGCTGTCCGGTTCCCGGCCCTGACGAAGGTGTTCCCCGAGTTCCGGCTCGAGGTGGGCGCCGGCGAGCTCGCCAAGGGCGAGACCGTGGGCATCGTGGGACCGAACGCCACGGGGAAGACCACGTTCGTGAAGATGCTCGCGGGCGTGGAGCCCGCGACCAGCGGAACACCGCCCCCCGGCGTGACGGTGAGCTACAAACCCCAGTACCTCAAGGCGACCCAGACGGCGAGCCTCCGCGACCGGATGACCGCGTTGACCGCGGACCCCGCGTTCGACGCGAAGGTGTTCGAGAGGGAGCTCGTCCCCGCTCTACGACTCGACGGGATCTTGGACGGTGCGCTGACCGATCTATCGGGCGGGGAGCTTCAGCGGGCGGCCGTGGGGCTCGCCCTGGCCCGCCCGGCGACGCTGTATCTCTTGGACGAGCCCTCCGCCTACCTCGACGCCGACGAGCGGATGGCCATGGCGCGTCTCATCCGCCGGCAGGTCGAGCGCCAGGGAGCAACCGCGCTCGTGGTCGACCACGACGTCTACTTCCTTGACCTCGCGAGCGATGGGCTCATGGTGTTCCACGAGCGCGAAGGCGGCCGCGCCGGCGAGGGAGAAGGACCCTTTCCCATGCGCGTCGGCATGAACCGGCTCCTGCGGTCGGTGGAGATCACGTTCCGTCGCGACGCGGAGACCCTCCGGCCGCGGATCAACCAGGAAGGCTCCGTGCTCGACCGCGAACAACGCGCGAGTGGCGAGTACTACTACGAACCCGCCGCTTGAGGTGGGCGCAGCCACCTCCGCGGGGATCGGCGTTCCGACGAAACCCTCCTCCCGTCGCCGCGCACTAGCGCTCTTCGGGCCTTCCTCGACTTCGAAGCCGCGCGAAGTCCGCCGTGAGCTCCGGCGGTCCTACCGGACGGCGTAGACGGGTCGGCCACGGTCCGACCGGAGGACCCTACTTCATCGGTGAGCGGCGACGAACCCACCATACCACTACCGTGTAGACCAGCGCTCCAAAGGCCGACGCGAGCAGAACGATGACTCCGACGATATCCACCGAGGTCCCGACCGGGCACAGGCAGCTCACGGGGTGGCTCGGTGAACTCAACGGGCAGTTGCACGGGACCGACTCCACAACGGGCGGGAAGATGGCGAAGGCGAGCACGCCGAGCGCGAGGAGCAGAAGGGCGGGCGAGTATGCGACTAAGGGCCCCATGCCAACCTCCGATCGCCCATCGCCCCATAGCTTCGCAGGAGGTCGACCCCGCTTGCGGTTCGAGGGCCACATCGACCGCCATGTCTTGCTCGACTCTCCGCGCCGGAACTATGCAGACATGTCCGGCGTGGGAGCCGACAGGCTTCACCGGCTGAGGCGGGCTGACGAACGCCCCGGTGGGGTTGGTTCGGCGATTGTTCCTCGAACGTCACCGCCTTGTGTCCCAACCGACAATCCGCATCGAATTCGGCGTGAACCCGGATAAACCGCCGGCCCAGAAGTGGCGAAGCCGACTTCGATCACCCTCGCCGGAGACGCCGGACGGATCAGCTTCCCGGATGGGGATTCGGCAGGATCTTTGTGGGAGGAACGGTCGCCGAGGTGTAGAATCCCCAGGCCTTCTTGCCCGCGAACCATGCGAAGATGTCCGATGGGTCGAACTGGCCGGGCGAATGGGGCGCGCCGCCCTCGTAGATGTACCGGAACTTGAACAAGGAAGGGGTCGCGTTGTGCAGCGACCAGAACGTGGTGGTGCAATTCGCGGGCTCGCCGGGGAAGGTGAGGCAGGTGGAGTTCACCCAGGTGCTGTTCACCTGGGAGTACGGGAAGATTCCGAAGTTGGTGGGCACTCGGACGTCGGCCCCACCCGCCGCGAGCCAGATGGGTATCCCGGAAAAGTTCTGCGGGTCGAGCCGGGCAACGCTGCCGTAGGCATACACCGCATTCGTGGTGGCGTTGCCCGCGCCCGGCCCGTTGCCGCACGTCCCGGTGGTCTCGGCGAACAGGGACTGGTTAGCCCAGGCCTGTCCCTGGTTCATCGCCTGGATCCGGTACGCGTACCCGGCAAACCGGTCCGTCGCGGTGCCCGCGAGGGCGATCGCCTGGAAGAGGGAGTGGTGATGACCGGCGAGGATGAGGATCCCGTCCGAGCCCATGCTGAAGCCGATCCCGAAAATGCCCGAGACGTGACGGCCACGGACCTCGTGCGTGATCGCGTCCAGGATGTCCTGCTCCTGGGGGCCCCCGCACGGGGTGTTCTGATAGAAACCATCCCCCGTGCGAGTATTCGGAGCGATCATGATGTACCCGTTCGACGACGCGTTCGCAACTAGGCCGCGCTCGGCGATGCCTGCCCCGTTTGTCTGATTGAGGAGCGTGACGATGTCGCTGGGCACGCCTCCACTGACCCACTTGGCGCCCGTCGGCTGCATTCCGTGAAGGTAGACGACCAGGGGATACGTCGCGCGGGGGTTGAACCCCGCAGGGAGGAACTCCTCGTAGGAGAGGTTCCATTTGTCAACGGAGGAGGCGTACGGGACTACGGTATAGGTTGCGTTCGCGCTGAGGTGGAAGGCGGGACTCCCCGTGATGCGAACGGGAGTGACCGACGCGAAACCGGGGCCGGCGACCAGAAGAACGGTCAACGCGAGGGCGCCTACCACAGGTAGAAAGGCGAGGACACCGGCTCGGCCTCTGGGCAGAAACCGGGCCGAGTTGAAGCGAGGCGGCGTTCGCGGGGGCTCGGCCCGGGTGAATGCTGCCGCCGTACGTCTACCTCATTCCGTCGGCAGTGGGATGGCCCTTAAGCCTATCTCAAATTCCCCGGATGCCCTCGGGGACTGAAACCCCCTCGGTTTCCCTCCCTTACGGGCTGCGTGAGACTCGGTCCCACTCCCAGGTCGCCGGCCCCCGGCCGGCCGAGGGCCCTATCCGACCGCCCGGGACGTGGGCGCCGACGACGGAGCCGGCGGAACCTCGCCGGGCTCCGTGACCTGCTCGAACTCGTGGTCCTCCCACATGTCGTACGCGATCGCCACGGCCGCGGCCTGGGCCAGGATCGCGAACGCGTTGATGGCGTGGAAGACGATGAGGACGGTGTAGACCGAGTAGCCGGGCACCGGCGTCGCCCACGCGTCTCCCACGTGGAACCAGATGAGGAATCCGAGCACCACCATGAGGATCGAGAGGCTGAAGGTAGCGGCCGCGATCCGCTTCAACCGGCCGGGAACCCGCGTGTCGCGCAGCGACGAGGAGTTGCTGTAGGCGAGTGCGACAACCCCGAACCCGAGGAAGAGGTGGCCGTAAAGGAGCCACTCCGGC
>DASQHP010000090.1:0-7878 GCA_035632035.1 Thermoplasmata archaeon
GCTCCTGAGGGAACCATGAGTCCGACGCGCCCGCGCAGCAAGAAGTCCGCCAAGGCCGCGAAGGCCGCCGAGGCCGCCCCCGCGCCTCCCAGGCCGTTCGTGGCGCACCACCTCGTGCCGCCGCACGAGCTCCTCAGCGAGGCCGAGGGTGCGGCCGCGCTCCGCGAGCTCGCGACCAGCGCGGAGCGGCTTCCGAAGATCCTCGTCTCCGACCCGGGCCTCAAGACCGACCCGAAGTTCGTCGCGGCCAAGGAGTCCGGAGAGCCCCTGGCGGGGCGACTCGTCCGCATCCGCCGACCGAGCCAGACCGCCGGCGAGGCCGTGGCCTACCGGGTCCTCGTGCCGTCGCTGGGGGAGTGATCAAGGTCCATGCGCGAAATCGTAGACTCGTTCTTCCGCGAGCGGTCGATCGTCAATCATCACCTGGCGAGCTTCAACGACTTCCTGCCGACCAACGACAACCCGAACTCCCGGATGCAGCGCATCGTCGACGAGTCGCGGGTCAGCGAGGACTCCAACGAGCGCGGCGTGATCCGGCTGGACGTCCAGAAGACCAAGAGCTCGATCTTCGTTCGCGTCGGCCGCCGCCGGGACCCCCGGACGGGGCTCGTCACCCCGACCGCCGAGCCGACGATCTTCGTCGGGCAGCCGTTCGTCAAGGAGCCCGTCGGCTCGAAGCCGACGCTCACGCCCATGGAGGCCCGCCTGCGCAACCTCACCTACCAGGCCCCGATCTACCTCAACGTCACCGTCGTCGAGAACGGCGTCGAGCGGGCACCCGAGACGGTGCACATCGGCGACCTTCCCATCATGGTCAAGAGCCGCCCGTGCAACCTCCACCGCTCCAACATCGAGCGGGATTCGAACTTCCCCCTCTCCGACGAGGAGTACCGCGCGAAGCTCGTCGAGTATGGCGAGGACCCGCTGGACCCCGGCGGGTACGCCATCATCGGCGGGACCGAGCGGGTCATCATCAGCCTCGAGGATCTCGCTCCCAACCGGATCTTCGCCGAGTTCAACGAGCGCTACGGCACCCCGATCGAGAGCGCCAAGGTGTTCAGCCAGCGCGGCGGGTACCGGTCGCTCACCGTCGTCGAGAAGAAGAAGGACGGGATCCTCCAGGTCTCCGTCCCCACCGCGAGCGGCCAGATCCCGCTCGTCATCCTGATGAAGGCCCTCGGGATGAAGAACGACGAGGAGATCTTCCAGGCGGTCCTGGGCGAGCTCCTGCCGCTGGACGAGCCGTTCGTCCAGACGATGAAGCACCTCCTCAACGTCAATCTCGAGGAGTGCGTCTCCAAGAAGCTCTACCCGCCGGAGGGGATCCTCACGACGGAGGACGCCCTCCTCTATCTCGAAAAGAAGTTCGCGACCGGCCAGGCGAAGGAGTACCGGCAGCGGAAGGTCGACGGCATCCTCGACCGCTCGCTCCTCCCGCACCTGGGCGACACGAAACCGGACCGGCTCAAGAAGGCCCTCTACCTCGCGCGCATGGCGCGGACGGTCCTCGAGCTCCACCTCAAGGTCCGCGGCGAGGACGACAAGGACCACTACGCCAACAAGCGACTCAAGCTCGCCGGCGACCTCATGGAGGACTTGTTCCGCGTGGCGTTCACGCTCCTCCTCAAGGACCTGAAATACCAGCTCGAGCGCTCGTTCGCGCGCAAGAAGGACCTTCGCATCGCGAGCGCCATCCGACCGGACCTCCTCACCCAGCGGCTCGTCCATGCGCTCGCGACCGGCAACTGGGTCGGCGGCCGCGCCGGCGTGAGCCAGGTGCTGGACCGGACGAGCCACATGTCGGCCATCTCCCATCTGCGCCGGGTGACGAGCCCGCTCACCCGCAGCCAGCCGCACTTCGAGGCGCGGGATCTGCATCCCACCCAGTGGGGCCGGCTCTGTCCCAACGAGACCCCCGAGGGCCAGAACTGCGGCCTCGTCAAGAACTACGCCCTCTGCGTGGACGTCTCGGAGGGGTGCGACGAGGAGGAGGTCACCCTCATCCTGCGCGACCTCAACACCCGCGAGATCGGCCCCGAGGTGTTCCAGGAGACCTCGTCGCGCGGCAAGCGCGCGGCGCGGGTGTACGTGAACGGGAACCTCATCGGGCTCCACTCGACCCCCATCGACCTCGTCCGGGAGATCCGGGAACGCCGGCGGACGGGGACGCTCTCCCCGACGCTCGGCGACAAGACCTACGAGATCAACGTCCGCTACGACGAGGAGATGAACGAGGTCATCGTCAACTGCGACTCCGGCCGGCTGCGCCGGCCGCTCATCGTCGTGAAGGACGCGGTCCCCCGCGTCACGCGCTCCGATCTCGATGAGCTCCAGCAGGGAACGCTCTCCTACACCGACCTGATCCGCCAGGGGAAGGTCGAGTGGATCGACGCGGAGGAGGAGGAGGACACCCTCATCGCCGTCGACGCCTTCACCCCGCCCGAGCGCTGTCCCAAGTGCGAGCGCGCGCTGAGCCGCAGCGACATCCGCTGGCTCACCGCGGGCGAGAAGACGGAGAAGCCGCTCGTGCGCTGCGGCCGCTGCGGCAACGAGTTCCCCACCGAGAACCTCCTCACCCCGGCCCACTCCCACCTCGAGATCGATGCGAACCTGATGCTGGGCGTGTGCACGGGCCTCATCCCCTACCCCGAGCACAACTCGACGCCGCGCAACACGATGGGCAGCGCGATGGCGAAGCAGGCGCTGGGCGTCGAGTCGGTGAACTACCGGCGGCGGCCCGACACCCGCGGCCACCTCCTGCACTACCCGCAGGCGCCGCTCCTGCAGACGCAGACGATGCGCTACGTCCACTTCACCGAGCGGCCGGCCGGCCAGAACTTCGTGGTCGCCGTCCTCTCCTACGAGGGGTACAACATGCAGGACGCCCTCGTCTTCTCTCGCGCCGCGATCGACCGCGGCCTCGGCCGCTCGTCGTTCTTCCGGACGTACCGCGGTGAGGAGCGCAAGTACCCCGGCGGCCAAGAGGACCGGTTCGAGATCCCCCGGCCCGATGTCGCCGGCGCCCGCGTCGACACCGCCTACCGGAACCTGGGCGAGGACGGCCTCATCTTCCCCGAGCTCGAGGTGCAGGAGGGGGACGTCCTCATCGGCAAGACCTCCCCGCCCCGGTTCCTCGAGGAGAAGACGGACCTTCTGACACCGCAGAAGCGGCGGGAGACGTCGGTCACGGTCCGCTTCGGCGAGCGCGGCTGGGTCGACAACGTGATCCTGACGGAGGGCGAGAACATCTCGAAGCTCGTCAAGGTCAAGGTCCGCAACCAGCGGGTCCCCGAGCTCGGCGACAAGTTCGCCTCCCGCCACGGGCAGAAGGGCGTCATCGGCCTCATCGTCCCTCAGGAGAACCTCCCGTTCACGCGCGACGGCGTCACGCCGGACCTCATCATCAACCCGCACGCCATCCCGTCGCGGATGACGGTCGCCCACGTCCTGGAGATGCTGGGCGGCAAGGTCGGCGCCCTCGAGGGGCGGACGATCGACGGGACGGCGTTCTCGGGAGAGCGCGAGGAGGCGCTCCGCGAGAGCCTGAAGGCGCTCGGTCTCCACCCCTCGGGGCGGGAGACGCTCTACGACGGGCTCACCGGCCGCCGGCTGGAGGCCGAGATCTTCGTCGGCGTGATCTACTACCAGAAGCTCCACCACATGGTCGCCGGGAAGATGCACATGCGTTCCCGCGGCCCGGTCCAGATCCTGACGCGCCAGCCGACGGAGGGTCGGTCCCGCCAGGGCGGTCTCCGCTTCGGAGAGATGGAGCGCGACTGCCTGATCGGCCACGGCGTCGCCATGGTGATCAAGGACCGGCTCCTGGACGAGTCCGATGGCACGATCCAGTACGTCTGCGGGAACCCGGAGTGCGGCCACATCGCCATCCCCGACACGCGGGCCGGCTCGCTCCGCTGCCCCTCGTGCGGGAACACCTCGTCCATCTATCCCGTCGAGATGAGCTACTCGTTCAAGCTCCTCCTGGAGGAGCTGATCAGCTTGGGGGTCGTCATGCGGCTCCAGCTGGAGGAGATGAGGTAGGGCACCATGGCGCAGGGACTCTCCAAGAAGATCAAGAGCCTCCAGTTCGCCTTCCTCTCGCCGGACGAGATCCGCCGCATGAGCGGCGTGAAGATCATCACGGCCGACACCTACGATGACGACGGCTACCCCATCGAGATGGGCCTCATGGACCTCCATCTCGGCGTGATCGAGCCCAACCTGCGCTGCCGGACGTGCGGGGGCCGGGTCAACGAGTGCCCCGGCCACTTCGGGATCATCGAGCTCGCGATGCCCGTGATCCACGTCGGCTACGCGAAGGAGATCAAGCGGCTCCTCCAGTCGACCTGCCGGGCCTGCGGCCGGCTCCTTCCGGACGCCCCGAGCCCCCGGGCCGAGGCCGCGAGCGACAGCGACGACGCCGCCCCCGTGGTGCGCCATCGGGAAGCCAAGGAGGAGCGCGTCTGTCCCCACTGCCACGAGGTGCAGCAGCGGATCGTCCTCGACAAGCCGACCACGTTCCGCGAGAACGGCCACAAGATCACGCCGAAGGAGGTCCGCGCCCGGCTGGAGCGGATCCCGGACGAGGACGTGCGGTTCCTCGGCCTCAACCCGAAGTTCGGCCGCCCGGAGTGGATGGTGCTCACCGTTCTCCCCGTGCCGCCCGTCCAGGTCCGACCCTCCATCACCCTCGAGTCGGGGGAGCGGAGCGAGGACGACCTGACCCACAAGCTGGTCGATGTGCTGAGGATCAACCAGCGACTCCGTGAGAACCGGGACATGGGCGCCCCCCAGCTCGTCGTGGAGGACCTCTGGGAGCTCCTCCAGTACCACGTCACGACCTACTTCGACAACCAGACGAGCGGGATCCCGCCCGCCCGTCACCGCTCGGGCCGCCCGCTCAAGACCCTCGCCCAGCGCCTCAAGGGGAAGGATGGCCGGTTCCGGTCCAACTTGTCGGGAAAGCGGGTCAACTTCTCCGCGCGCACGGTGATCTCGCCGGACCCGATGCTCTCGATCAACGAGGTCGGGATCCCGACCGAGGTCGCGCGCGCCCTCACCGTCCCGCTCGAGGTGACGGCGTACAACCAGGAGCAGGCGAAGGAGCTCGTGCGCCGCGGTCCGGTCCCCACGCCGGTCCCGACCGGCGAGTACCAGTGCGGCGTGAACTACCTCGTCCGCGAGGACGGCCAGCGGATCAAGGTGATGGACAAGAACGCCGAGGCCTGCGCCGAGCTCGTGGCCCCGGGCTGCATCGTCGAGCGTCAGCTGATCGACGGCGACATCGTGCTGTTCAACCGGCAGCCGTCGCTCCACCGGATGAGCATGATGGCGCACTTCGTGCGCATCCTGCCCCACAAGACGTTCCGGTTCAACCTCTGCGACTGCCCGCCGTACAACGCGGACTTCGATGGCGACGAGATGAACCTCCACGTCCTCCAGAGCCAGGAGGCCCGCGCCGAGGCGAAGGTCCTCATGAAGGTCGAGGAGCACATCCTCTCGCCGCGCTACGGCGGCCCCATCATCGGGATGCTCCACGACCACATCACCGCGGCGTTCCTCCTCACGTACCAGAACCCGAGGTTCACGAAGGCGGAGGTCACCTACCTGCTCTCGAAGGTCAACTACCCCATCCCGCCGCCGGCCGGCGAGGAGAAGGACGGGACGCCCTACTGGACGGGAAAGCAGCTGTTCTCCCTCACGCTGCCGACGGACCTCTCCATCGAGTTCCGCTCCAACATCTGGAACCGCTGCGACTGCCCGCCCGCGAGCTGCAAGCACGACTCCTACGTGATCGTGGAGAACGGCCAGTTGAAGGCCGGCACGATCGACGCGAAGGCGATCGCCTTCGGGAAGGGTGCCATCCTGGACGCCATCGCACGGAACGACGGCATGTCCCGCGCCCGGAAGTTCCTGGACGAGATGAGCCGGCTCTCCATCACGGCGATCGGCCTCAAGGGCCTCTCGACGGGGATCGATGACGAGGACGTCCCCGAGAGCGCCCGCAAGGAGATCGACGACGGGCTGGAGAAGGCCCGGCTCAAGGTGACCGAGCTCGTCGACGCGTACCGCGAGGGGACGCTCGAGCAGATGCCCGGGCGCTCGCTCGAAGAAACGCTCGAGGTGATGATCCGTCGCGAGCTCGGAAAGGCTCGGGACACGGCCGGTGATATCGCGGGCCGCTACCTGGGGCTCGAGAACCCCGCCGTCATTCTGGCGAAGTCGGGGGCGCGCGGGTCGATGCTCAACTTGACGCAGATGGCCGGCGCCGTCGGACAGCAGTCGGTGCGGGGCGAGCGGCTCCTCCGGGGCTACTTCAATCGCACGCTCCCGCACTTCGCGCGCGGCGATCTGGGCGCCGATGCCCGCGGGTTCGTCTCCTCGAGCTACAAGCGCGGGCTCTCGCCCACGGAGTACTTCTTCCACTCGATGGGCGGCCGGGAGGGTCTGGTCGACACCGCCGTGCGGACGAGCCGGTCGGGGTACATGCAGCGGCGGCTCATCAACGCCCTCGAGGACCTCAAGGTCGCCGAGGACGGGACGGTCCGCAACACGGCCGGAACCGTCATCGAGTACAAGTACGGCGAGGACGGCATCGACCCCACGCGCTCGTTCGGCGGCCAGCCCGTCCCCATGGACGAGATCCTGGCGACCGTCCTCGGGCGCCGGGTGAAGCCGGTCGTCGATTCGAAGGGCGAGCTCGTGGGCGCTCCCCCCGTCGGGGAGGAGGAGCTCGACCTGCTCGCCGAGGCGCAGCTCGAGGAAGAGGGCGAGGAAGAGGAGACCGAGGAGTTCGGACCGCCCGAAGAGGGCCCGGACTTTGGAGGGGAGTAGGATGCCGGCCGAGGAGAAGAAGGGCAGCGCCCGCGAGACGATGGCCGACAAGATCCGCGGCCTCGCCGCGAAGGAGTCCGTCGACCTCCCGCCGATGCTCGTGACCGAGCTCGCCGAGAAGCTGAACCGGCTCAAGCTCTCCCCCGCCGATGTCGACAAGGCGGCCAACGCCATCATCGCCCGGTTCCGGCGCGCGTCCGTGGACGCCCACGAGTCCGTCGGGATCGTGGCGGCCCAGTCGATCGGGGAGCCCGGGACGCAGATGACTCTGCGGACGTTCCACTACGCCGGGGTCGCGGAGATGAACGTCACGCTGGGCCTCCCGCGCTTGATCGAGCTCGTGGACGCCCGCCGCGTCCCCTCGACGCCGATGATGACCGTCAACGTCGAGCGGAAGCTGCGCACGGACCGGGAGGCGGTCCAGCGGATCGCGCTCCAGATCGAGGTGACGACCATCCCCGACGTCGCGTCCGTGGGAACGGTGGTCGAGGAGCTCAAGGTCGTCATCACCCCCCAGCCGGCGCTCATGCAGGCGCGCGGGGTCAAACGCGCCGACATCGAGCGGGCGCTTCTCGAGAACCTGGACGACCGCTACTTCAAGCTCCAGCCGGGAAGCGGCGGCGGCGAGTCCCGCAGCTTCGAGGTCCATCTCGCCGAGGGCGCGGCCGCCCCGAAGGCGAAGAAGGACGAGCCCGTCGAGGAGATGCCGTTCAAGAAGCTCCTCGAGGCGAGCGAGGAGGCGAAGGGGATCCGCATCAAGGGCGTCACCGGCATCAAGCGGGCGCTGATCAAGAAGGAGAAGGACGAGTACGTGATCTACACGGAGGGGTCGAACCTCGAGGGGGTCCTCGAGATCCCCGGCGTGGACGCCGCCCGGACGACCACGAACTCGGTGTTCGAGATCTACAAGGTCTTCGGCGTCGAGGCCGCCCGCGCCGCGCTCATCCAGGAGGCGTCGCGGACGCTCTCGGAGCAGGGGCTGGGCGTCGACATTCGCCACCTCATGCTGGTCGCCGACGTGATCACCAACGAGGGGGACATCCG
>DASQHP010000091.1:0-5052 GCA_035632035.1 Thermoplasmata archaeon
CGTTCAAAGTCGTGCCGGGGGGGAGCGTCGTCGTTACGCAATAGGGCGGGGGCGGGCCCGGTGTGGGCATGTACCAGTCCCTCAGGAACCCGGATTGGGCTCCCACATAGGTCAGGTTGTAACTGACGATGCCGGAGCACAGGTCGGTCACTATGACCTGGCGGGGCCCGGCAGATTGGAGCACGACGAATGTGTACGCCAGTCCGGACACGGCCAGGACCACGACGGCCACGACGACTCCAAGGATTCGGGCCCGCCTCGAGATCGCCACCAGACCACCCTGTCGTGCCGGAGGTATCCTAGGCAAAGTCGGGTCATAATCTCGCCGAACCTCAGTATCCGCAGGCTTCGGGACGACTTCGCAGTTGATGCGGGACCTCAGCGCGCGGTCCGCCGTGCCGGCCAACCGTTCCTCGATCTGAGCGGTACTTGGCCGCGTGGCCGAGACCGAGTGTCGTTAGGATCAGGACGGGCAGTTCGAGAGGACGTCGACGCAGAGAATCAGGACTGCCTGGTACGTCCCGCCGTCAACAGGGTACGATACGGTTCCGTTGACCCACTGTGACGTCCCGGCGGGCGCCAGGGCATGCGGCAGCCCACTGAACGATGTGGACATGGGTGCCCCAATGACGTAGATGCTGAGCAGAGTGTGGTTCACGCTCGAGGGGACTGGACCGGGGCCGAAGTCCTCGTTGCTCACGAGGAGATCGCACGCGTGCGACGAACCCACCGACGCGGAAGCGGGGAGGGGGCATGAGTCGGAGTTGACGGAGACGACGGAGCTCGTCGAGTCGATGCTCAGGCTCACATTGGCGAGGGGCTTGCCCGCGAATCCAAGGAGATAGATCACCCCGATCGCGGAGACCGCCACGACCAGGCAGACGACAATCACGAGCCTGTAGCGTCCCCGGGGCCTCGCAATTGGAGGCTCCAACGCGTTCCCCGGTGGAACGCCAGCGGCCGCATCGGTTCTCGCCATCCCGGGGGAAGCACCCTCCTCGCTTGGTCACCCACTCCCGTCGGGAAATAATCTCCGTTACCGCGCGGCTCCGACCTGAGTCGAGCACGGCTTGGCGTCTTCAAGCGTGCGGGCTTGGGGTCCTTGCTCTCGAGAGCATGCGCTTTGCTCCGGCGGAGAGCTGCTACCCGCGCCCCGGCGGCAGAGGTGTAACGGCCATTGCAGCCACCTCTCGGCATCCCCTAGTGCGCCCGGTTCAGGGAGTTCTGCACCCAGAGCCTACAGGCCAGTCCGAAGCCGGACCTCTTTCCAGCGGGTCGGATCGACCTTGGCCGAGCAGAGGTCGACGATGGCCTTGATGACCGGGGCCGGAGCTCCCTTGCTCATCCCCGAGAGAACCTCGGAGAGCTCGGACACGTTCAGGGAGGGCAGCATCCAGCCGAGGATGTTGAAGAGTCGGTCGGGGGGCATGTTCGAGATGATCGTCCCTCGCATCGCGGCCATCTGCGGGACGCTGAAGTGTTCCCGCATCAACGGGACCAGCTCCGCATCCTCCCGATTCATGTGAGTGATGTACGCGGCGAACAGCTCGTTCGCCGCGCGGTTCAAGGCGATTCCCGCTTCGATGCGGGCGGCGGGCGACTCCAGGCCGAGGAGCGTGTGGGCGGCCTTCCCGATGGCCAGTTCACGGCGGGTCAGGTCGTGGTGCTCCTGGATGAGATTCACGATCAGATTCCGGCCGACTTCCGAGACCGCCGGAAAGATCACCGATTCCTCGTCGGTCGCGTGGTGGGCGAGAACGCAGAGCACGCAGCCTGCCGACCGGGCTACCTCGAACTCGTTCTCGAGGTCGGTCGCCAGGGCCTTCGTGGCCGAGAGGTCGGCGAAGTCGTTGGTCTGGAGACGGCTCGAGAGGCTGTAGATCATCGAGCGAAGTCCCTTGTGAATCGGTGTAAACAGGTCCTCGGTTGCGGTCATGAACGGCCCCACCCGGATGGGGTGACCCTCCCTCAGACGTGCCCGTATTTCAATCTTGGACCCGGGATCCGGGGATTTCTCGCCACCGCGCCACCCGAGAGCGCGCCGGAAGTCAACATCTCCTGACGGACGATATATCGGTCCCCATGCCGCTCGGCATTCGTTCGACCATGACGACCGTGAATCCGACCTCGGTGGCGATCCCCCGGATGGGGACGACGCACGGCATGGGCTGGCGCGTCGCAGTGAGCATCTGTTCCGTCTTCGGCCTGGTGAGCTTCCTTCTGCTCTACCTCGCCTTCTGGGCCACGAACTTCAATGGAGCGCAGAGCGCGGTGGTGGTCATCGTTTCGATCCTGGCATTTGTCGCCCTCAATGGGGCCACGTGGGCCAGCTGGGGCATCCAGCACAGCCTGCCCGAGTGAGCCACGCGGCGAGGTCGGCGCATGACCGAACCGCCCCGCCCGACGCGCACCATCCGGGTCGCGGGCTACCTCACCGAACTCTTCGGGATCTTCGGAGTCCTGTCCGGAGTGCTCGCGGCGTCCACCTTCTACTACTTCCAGGGCCAGTCGGACTACCCGGCGTCGTCGACGGCCGCTCTGACCGTCATCGCCGCAATCGGCGCGGCCGTCTGCGTCGTAGGCGTAGTGGCCGGCTGGGGCTTGCTCCGCTCCCGCGGCTGGGCGTGGAACTGGGCCACGGGCAGCTCGATGGCGGCCGTGGCTAGCGTGGGCGCGCTAATCGCGTTCTGGCCCGTACGTTGGGGGTTCCTTGTGGTCGTCGCCGCCGCCTACGCGCTCGTGATCAGCCTGTTGCTGGTCGGGCGGGGAACGTTCACGAAAGGGGTCCGGCTGGCGCCCACGGCGTAGCCGGGAAGTCGAAGCACCCCACGGAGCGCCCGATGGTCGAATCTCCGCGGCCACTCGGCAGGATTCTGATGACCGCGGGCGCCCTCGGGATCCTGTTCGGCCTCGTGGGGGGATTCGCCGGGGTATCGGGGGCCGTCACGTTTGTTCCCTACCACGCCCAGAATCACCAAGACCTCGCCACCGGCCAGATGCTGGCGGTCGTCTCCGCGATCGGCGCTGTTGTCTCGGCCCTCGGAGTTGCTGTGGCGTACTCACTCCTGCGCGCGCGGGATTGGGCTTGGACCGGGATGCTCTCGATCGCGATCGGGTGCATCGCCACCGTCGCCGCGTTCGCGGTTCTCACGCCCCCATCGACCCCGTCGCCCGTCCCGGGAGGCCCGGGAGCGGGGGTCTTCCTCGCGGTTGTCCTGGTCGCCTACGGTGCCGTGATCCTGCTACTCTTCGCTGCGGGCAGACCACGCGCTTCCATTCACGCGGGCCTGTCTCCGGCGTGAACCTCGCCGAGGCGAGGCCCCGACCGTTCCAGATTGGGAGCATCCTGATCGCCCTGCAGCCGGCCGTTGTTCCGGTCGACCCCAAGGCGGTCGTCGTGGAAGCGGCCGGCTTGCGCTCGGGCCGGGACTGCCCGAGATGGTGGCATGCTGTTGCGGACTCTGGCTTCCGCCGACGTACTTGCCGCGCCGGGCCTGTGGGCCACGTCCATTAGGATTGACCCCCGGGACTTCTACAAGCAGCTCGATTCGGTGGGAGGAGCTACCCATGTCGGCAAACATGCCCTTCCCGTCGTCCGCGCCGTCGGGTCGGATGGACGGCACGCTGTCTGGAGTGCAGAACATCCGTCGAGCCCTCCGCCAACTTCGAAGCCTCGCCACGGTCGCCCTCGCCGCGGTCACCCTTGTGTTTATTCTGGACGGGCTGAACAGCGCGGGCCTGCTCCGCTGGCCACCGCTGGATAGCTTCCAGTCGTTCACCGATTGGTGGAGATTCGGCCTTCAGGTCGGCACTCTCGTCACGTTCGGCATCGCCATCGCCGTGCTCTGCATCGCGGGAATCATCTATGCTCTGTCGGGGGTCTTCGCCTGGCGCCGAGGAGTTGTCGAGGTCCGCGCTGCCGCCCCGATCGAGAATCCCAGCCACGTTCACGCCGCCATCGAAGCTCGGGAAGACCACTCTCTGACCCTGTGGGCGGTCCTGTTGTCCGCGGTGGCCGGTATCGGGGTGGGCGTCGTGGCATCCAGCGTGAACATCTCGCTGGACATCAGCGGCCGCGCCGCTCTGCCGGCGGCGGCCGTATCCATCGCCACCAGCTTGGCCGGAGCCATCGGACTCGTCTTCGCGTACCACTTCGGTTCGCGCAGTCTCGTCCGGACGCTGTTCGAGCTCAGCTCCCCCTTGGGCCAGGAACGTCTCACGCGCGGGCGGAATCTCCTCCTCGTCGGTGCGCTCGTGGGCCTGAGCGCGGCGTTCGCACCCCTTTCATGGGCGTTCACTGCGGGCGCGATCGTCTCCCTGGGGTTCGTGGTCCTCGGCTCGAATGAGCTCCTTGGAGCCTACGACGACTGGCTCACCGGTGGCAAACCAGCTCCGTCGCTCCAGGTGGGGACTGCGGGCGTCCCCGCCTAGTTCAGCCCCTGCTCCCGGTGGCAGATACGAGCTCGAGGGGGACTCAGGGTAACCCTCGAAGCACCGGTCGATGTCTGACCCCGGGGGCGATCGATGCGTGAAGGAAAGGCAGGGTTCGTCGAGGGTGGCCAGCCCGGAATCGGCCCGCGGGCGGATCCCTGGATCGACATCAAACAGCGTTCAGATCGCGCCTTCCTCGAGAACCCGCGGGTCTCGGGGGAGACCGCCGAACGAGGTCCTCGGTGCTGACCGGTCAAGGCTCCGGAACCAGGCGGGTCGTCCATCCAGTTGGTACTGGGACGCCGGATAGCCACGCCCGAAGACCGGCGACGAACGTCCGCGGACCGGTAGCGCGCTCCACCGAACCTACCAAGTAGCTGCCCACCCTCGACGCCCCGCTACGCCCGAGGAGGGGGGCCGTTTGGGGACGATCATGGATTCACCCGCGCGAGTGGAGGCGCCCCAATCCTTTCTCGGAATCACGGTCCGGCGGTCCTTCGTCACGGGCCGAGCCTACCTGGTCTACGGCACGGTGATGTCCTCGCTTCTGGGCATCGGCTTGGGAGCAGCATCCCCGGCGGCGTTCACCTCCGGGCTTCCGCTGATCTTTCCGATATTCAT
>DASQHP010000092.1:0-5378 GCA_035632035.1 Thermoplasmata archaeon
ACCCCGCCGAGTAGTCGCTGGTGTAGCCCATCCCCGAGCGCGGCGAGGGGGCACCGGGCGTGGTGTCGTTGTACCAGTACGTGAACCCGCTGCCCAGCGTGTTCGTGTAGACGTAGGTGTCGTTGAGCGGGAACGAGAAGATCGATGACGCGCACGAGTACGTGGTTCCCGGCGTCCCCAGGCCCCCGAACACCACGAACCGGTCGTTCTTCGGGCTCCAGGCGAGCGCCGCGTCGAACCGGCCGCACGGCCCGAAGTACTCCGAGGCCCCGGCCGCGCCGGTCGGAGCGTGGGGCGCGACGGGGGTGACCGCCGGCAGCCACGAGCCGTTGTGGAACCACCACACCACGTACGGTCCGCCCGTCGAGTAGTAGTTGTTCTGGATCACTGAGGTCACGCCGAGCCCCCCGAACAGCATCACCCAGCCCAGTGGCGAGTCCGCGATCGCGGCGCCCTCCCGGGCCTCGGGGGCCTGGGTGAGCGAGCCGGTGAGGTTCGTCCAATGCCCGGCCGTGAACTTCCACGTCTGACCCACCGGGACCCCCGTGGAGTTGGCCCCCCCGAAGAGCAGGACGTAGCCGTCGCCGCTATCGAACACCATGCTGCCGTCGTACCGGGGGGACGGGGCGGTCCCGACCGTCGAGGTGATGTTCTTCCAGGAACCCCCGGCGAACGCCCATGTGTCGCCCAGTACGCCCGCCGGGAACCCGTACTGATTGAGGCCACCGAACAGGACCGCCTCGTGGTCGGTCAGGTCGTACGTCATCATCGCGTCGGTTCGCGGCGAGGGGCAGGTCGTGACCGTACAGGTCGTCGGGGCAACGAGCTCGGACCAGTTGCCGCCCGAGTACAGCCATGTGTCCTGGGCCAGCCCGCCGGTCGCTGAACCGCCGAAGAGGAGACTGCCGTGAAGGTCGGGACTGTACGCGAGCGAGGCGCCGGATCGGGGGGAGGGATAGGAGGCGGGATACGGAATGGGAGAGAGATTCTTCCACGACGAGGTGGCGTCGGCGAGGGGTGATGGAACTTGGGGCGCGGACCGGTCGAACCGCGGACACCAGGGAAGAGGATCGACGGTACAGAGGCCGGGAGTTCTGCCCAGTGGTGAGGCCGCCGAACCCGTCGGCGTGGCCGAAGATCGGGGGGCGATGGCCGGAGCGGTGTGTGAAGGTGCCGGGCGAACCGAGAACGTGGGGCCGTGCGGGGCTCTCGCGGAAATCGGGGCGAATGCGGTTGGAATCCCTTCCACCAGAACCAGGGCGACCAGAACGAGGCAGGCGGCCTTCTGCACCCGGCCGGCTCGGTCGGACGACCGGCGACCCCCCGACCCGCGAAGAGTTGGGGCGGTCGGCCGGCCCGTCACGGTCGGTTCCCCCGAGAAGTTCCCATAAGATAAATGACGAGGGCCGGCCGCGGGCGCATTCGCGGGACGCGCCGGGGACTGCGACCGGCTCGATTTCGCTCTCCCGACGGCTCGCACCCCGGTTGGAACGTCTGGGGATGCACGGCGAGGTCCACCCCCGGTTCGAGGTCGAGCTGGGTTTCCTCGAGCACCGATGAGCGGACACCGTAGGATGTCGCGTCTCGCAGTATCGTGCGGCGGGGAGCAGGGACCCCAAGTGCCTTATGGCACCGAATGGTCCGCCGTGCTGAGCCGGGTCGCGTTTCCGGGTCGTCGTCTTCGTAGACACGCCATATTGCGCGGCCGGGCCAAGGAGCAACAGGAAATGGATGAACGAAGAGCCACGTCAACTCGCCGAACCGTCATCGCCGCAGTCGCCGTGCTCGCGGTGGTGGGCACCCTCGCCTCCGTCTTCGCGGTGGGCGTCGCCGCCGCGCGGGTAACGTGCAACATCAGCGTCAACACGGAGAACTCCGCCAACACCTCCGTGCAGAGCGCCATCAACAGCGCGAATCCCGGCTGGACCATCTGCCTCGGGGCGGGCTCGTTCCCTGAGCAGCTGACGATCGCCACCTCGGGACTCACCCTTCGGGGTGCCGGCTCGGGCCTCACTAGCATCGACCCCGCCTCCGTGGTGAGCAACACCGTGGACTGGGATTCCTCGTTCCCGCAGCAGGCCCTGGACACCGTGGTCCTAGTCGACAACACGACCGGCGTCTCCCTGACGAACCTCGCCGTAGTTGGCACGGCCGCCGCGAGCTCGATCAGTGGCTGCTCGCCCGGGTTCGTGGGGATCGACTACCAGAACTCGTCCGGTACGGTCAGCGGCGTCGCGGTCCGAGGGATCGAGCTTGCTCCCTCGCTCCTGGGCTGCCAGTCCCAGCTCGGGATCTACGCCTACACCGGCTTCTTCTCCACGAGCTTCGTCCCGTCGCCGGCGCTCAAGGTCACCGTCACGAAGACGGTGGTCACGAGCTACGGGAAGAACGGGATCACCTGCAACGACCCCGGCCTCACCTGCGTCCTCACCTCGGACACGACGACCGGGATCGGCGGGACCTCGGCGATCGCGCAGAACGGGATCCAGATCGGGTTCGGCGCCGTCGGCCAGCTCACGGGAAACCACGTGTCGGCGGACAACTACACGGGCGGAGGCTCTACCCTCGACTGGTTCGGCACGGGAACCCAGGGAGCGGGCATCCTGCTCTACAACCCCGGGTCGGCCACCACGGTCTTCAAGTCCGTGGTCTCGCAGTCTCCCTTCGCCATCGCGGAGTACGAGACCGCCGCGAGCTCGGTCTACATCACCGGTAACACCATCACGGGGGCGACCGGTTACGCGATCGTCGTGAACGGCGCACCGGGAACCACGGCCCTGATCGCCAACAACACCGTCAATCAGCTCGCGACGGGCGCCCCGGGCATCCTCGTCGACAATGGGACGTTCAACGTGAGCAAGAACGTTATCTCGCACACATCCGCGACCGGGACCAATGGGGCGAGCCAGGTCGTGTGCGGAACGGGCAGCTATCTCTCCTGCGCGACCACCCTGTCGATCCGGACGGCCGCCATCCAGGCGGTCTCCGAGGGCGCGGGGGGACCGACGGACGTAACGCTGTTCGCGAACACGTTCAGCCATGACAACCTCAGCATGGCCACGGTGGCGCTGCCCACGGGCTCCGTCACGACCCAGTGGACGTAGTCGGCCGTTGAGACCAGGCCCAACCCTTTCCCACCCTTCTTTTCCGCCGGAAACAGGGACGCGGGTCCCCCGAGTCGTCCACATGTCCCCCTCGAGCGTCCGCGGTGGATCGCCAGCGAGGGGAGACCCGGGACGAGGGACTGTTTCCGCCCCTCCGTCGGGGGTTCATCTGGAGCCTTTCGGTGGGGAGGCACGTCGGCATCGCCGACGAGTGAGAGAATCATGACGGACCCGAAACCCGGCGCCGTGTGCCACGTGGAGATGACGTCGACCGACCTCGCCTCGACCCGGAAGTTCCTGGAAGGAGTCTTCGGTTGGAAGTTCAAGAAGGAGGAGATGGGCCCCGACATGGAGTACTGGACGTTCGAGGCCAGCAACGGCCCCGGCGGCGGGCTCATGGGGCCGATGGAAGGACGCGAGCCGGGCACTCTCAACTACGTCCTCGTTGACTCCGTGGACGCCTCGGTCAAGAAAGTGAAGGCCGCCGGTGGGACGATCCTCATGGACAAGCAGGAGATCCCGAACGTCGGCTGGTTCGCGACCTACATGGTCCCCGGCGGGGTCATGCAGGCGATCTACCAGCCGAAGCGCAAGGCGTAGTCCGACGGCGTTGCCGTCTCGGTCTATCCCTCCCGTGCGGGCCCAACCCCTTCCCCCGCCCCGGCAGACGGTGCCGGCGGAGCGTTGTGCAGCTCCGGGGAGCCGCCGCCCGGCTCGCACGGGTTCGGCTCAACTCTTTATCGCACCCCGGACCTGCTTCTGGTGAATGTCGGCCGGATCCGGTGGCGGTGGGCTCCGGTTGGATGCCCTCTCCCGGGGGTCGTGGGCGACCTTCGTCCACGGTCCGTCCCGGGCCGCCGTCCTGCGCGTCGCGTACGCCCTCGCGCGGGCGAACGACCGCGCCCCCTTCTGGCTCAGCATTCGCGACCCGGGGGATGCCGTCCCGATCCCCGGCCCCCTCGAGCTTGGATGGCTCCCCAAGGAGCAGGCGTTCGTCGTGACGCGGCAGGAGGCGGCCCCCCACAGCGCGGTCCCTCCCTCCGCCATCTGGAACGTGGTCCGGCCGGATGAACCGAGCCACGTGGTCTCTGAACTCGTGCACTTCCTCGAGCTGCCGGAGTCGGTCCAGCGCGCGCTGGGCAGGTTCGGCGGGACCGACCAGCCCCGGGTCTTCGTGATCGCGAACTCCGACCGGGTCCGCGAGGTCTACCCCAACAGCGTCGCAGGGGTGCGCCCGATCATCGATTCGATGCTCAGATCCGGCGGGCTTCCGATCTTTGCTGCCGTTTCTCCGCCCGGGCCGGGTCGGCTGGCGTTCGATTTCGTCTTCGAGGTGCGCATCCCCGCGCTCGACCAGTGGCGGGACGGTATCCTGTTCTGCGAGAAGGCTCCGGAGGGCTCCGGCTTCGCCTCGGGACAAACGGTCCGCGTCGCCGCGGTCCCTGCGCTGGCCCGCGCGCTCGCGGGACAACCCCCCACCGCCTGACCCGCGGGCCGAGACGAACCGTGAAGGATGGGGCGACCCGCCCCCCCCATTGGGATAAGAGGGGTCCCACTGTGGGGGGTCGCGGAATCCCATGTCCGGAGAAGTAGGCCCCTTTGAGATCCCTGCGGACAACACCGACCGCGCGCGCAAGTTCTACTCGAAGACGTTCGGGTGGACGATGCAGGAAATGCCGGGCTTCGACTACACCATGGTCGGGACCGGACCCGCCAACGAGCAGGGGATGCCGAAGGACCCCGGCTACATCGGCGGCGGGCTGGGGAAGCGCGACGCGATGCTGCAGCACCCGGTCATCACGATCATCGTGGACAGCATCACCGAGACCGAGAAGATGATCGAGAAGAACGGCGGCAAGGTGCTGCAGAAACGAAAGCCGATCGGAGACGGCAGCATGGGCTTCACGGGTTACTTCAAGGACTCCGAAGGGAACACGGTCGGGCTCTTCGAAGCCGGAAAGCCGTAGGAACCCCCGACTCTCCTCCCTTCACCGTGACGCGGGGCCGAGTCCTGGGTCCACGAGCGCGCGGAAGGCTCCCGAGCCGACGAGCGATCCGGTCAGCCCCGGGTGCTGCGTGACGGGACGCAGCGTTCGGCCGACCCGAAAAGGCCCGGGGATCCCCTCCGAGATCCGGAAGAACTGGAACACGACGTATGCCCGAACGCCGTACCGCGACCTTCCGTGGTTCTCGCCCGAGCCCTACGCCTGGGTGGTGGAAGCCGCGAAGGGCGGCTGGTGGCGCCGAGGAGCCCGGATCCTGGACATCGGTTGC
>DASQHP010000093.1:0-6927 GCA_035632035.1 Thermoplasmata archaeon
GGGCGCGGCTGTAGAAGGCGTCGATCCGGGGGTTGGAGATGCCGTCCGTGAACCGCTTCTTGAGCTCCCAGCCCGCGTCGAGAAGGCGGCCCATCTCGTCGATGTTGCCCCGCAGGAGCTCGTTCTTCATGTCGATGGCCAGCTGCTTCGTCGCGTCCATCGCACTGACTGTGTCGGGCCGCTTGTCGCTGTAGCTCTTCTGCTGTCGCTCGATGATGTCGTTCGAGAAGTGGCCGGTGCCCGTGTAGCACAGCAGGAGCCGGTACGTGAGCTCGTTGAGGATGTCGGACCCGATCTTGAGGGGGTTGACGATGGTCCGATCCCGGAAGAACTCGATGAAGTTGAATCCCCCGAAGGCGGCGGCGTACTGGTCCTGTCGTCCGCCTTTGAACCCGAGCTCCTGCCGCTCGATCCGGTAGGCGATCTCGGCGATCTCATAGGGCGTCCACGGTTCGCGCAGGTACCTCTGGAACGCTCCCACGAGGGCGACGCACATGGTCGACGACGTCCCCAGCCCGGTGCCCGGCGGAGCATCGGAGTGGAGGAACAGCTCGTAGGATCCGCCGCCACCGTTGGACCCGCCGGGCCGGAGGTACTTCACCGCGGCCTTCACCAGGTCGAGCTCCCCGTTGTACGTGAGGTCCTCGGGCCGGGCGTAGTCCACCGTCAGGTTGTAGTCGAGCGAGTGGACGCGCGTGGAGGGGGGACCGTGTTCGTCCACCCGAAGCGTGGCGTAGGCGAACTTATCGATCGTGCAGTTGAGGACGGCGCCGCCCTTCTCCTCGGGGTAGGGAGAGACGTCCGTTCCACCGCCCGCGAGGCTGACCCGGAGGGGCGCCTTGCTGCGGAACATCGCGCTCACGGCGCGGCACCGAGTTGGATGGATGGGCTTAACGGTGCCGATGCGCCGACCCGCGCTACTTCGTCTCGGCGGGTGCGGGGCCGGCCACGGAAGGCTCCGCCCGCGGCAGCTGGCCCGCGTCGACGAGGTCCGCTTCGATCACAGGATCGTCGAACTCCTCGGCCGTCGCCGACGCCGTCGCTGGCGCGATCCTCAGCGAGGGCACGAAGAGGATCCCCAGGACACCTCCGAAGTAACCGAACAACGCCCCGAGGTAGAAGCCCCCTCCCGTAAGGAGGCTCAACAGAGCGAACGTGAGGATCCCGATTCCGATCCCCTTGTGGCTGGAGGGGACGAACAGAAGGCCGAAGGAGAGCAGGATTACTGCGACGCCCTCGAAGATATCGATGCCGCCCGTGGCGCCGACGGCGTTCGCGATTGCACTCGAGGCAGGCACGATCGGGGGCGAAGCGAGGGCCACCAGCACCGCCCCCTCAAGGGCGATGAGGGCCCCTCCAATCGCGGAGAGCACGCAGGCGCCCAGTGGAACTTCTCGGGCCATGGTGGTTCTGCCTCGGAGGTCCGACTGACCCGTGGCGGGCACGGGTTCGAGCGGAAAACGGTTATCGCTGGCCGATCCAGAGGCAGCGGGAACGGTTTCAAGGAGCGCGGCGCCGGCCCCCAGAAAGCTCCAAGACGGGCGTGGCGTGAGGCTGGCGTGGCCCGCACTCGGGGACCGGCGCTCACGGTCGACGCGGTGTGGATACATCGCCATCGCGTGTTGCTGGTGCGCCGGGGCCGGTCGCCCTTCCGAGGTCACTGGGCGCTGCCCGGCGGATTCGTCGAGCCGGAGGAATCAGTGGAGACTGCCGTCGTCCGCGAGCTCCGGGAAGAAACGGGCCTCACGGCGCGTCCCGCGAGGATCATTGGGGTCTACTCGGGGCCGGACCGCGACCCTCGGAAGCCGACGGCGACGGTAGCGTTCCTCATGCGGGGCCGGCCCGGCCTCCCGCGGGGAGGGTCGGACGCATCGTCGGCGGCCTGGGTCCCCATCGCCGAGGCCAAGCCGCTCGCGTTCGACCACGCCCAGATCCTTTCGGACGCGATCCGACAGCGGGACCGTTCGCGAGGGCCCTAGTCCGGCTCCCGCGAGTCAAACCGCATTGGCGCGTATGTGGGCAGGCGCATGAGGTGGGTCCCCGCCACGATCGCCCAGAGCAGGATTGGAGCGACGATGACGCGCTCAACTAGGCCGGCCGTCGACCAGTTGACCGCAAACGGCGCGTACAAGACGAGGGCGACCAGGGTCACCAACCCCAGGATCAAGGTGAATCCGCGGAACCCCTCCCAGCGGGTGTCCCGGAACATTCCCACCGCTAGGAAGAGCAGGGCGAAGGCGGACCCGAGGAAAGTGACTAGGCTCACCAGGCTGTGGAAGTTTCCATTGAGCTGAGGCGAGGGTTCCGGCTAGATCCCGACGAGCACCGCGCCCAACGAGGCGATCGCGAGTAGGGCGAGCCCCACTCGCGCGGAGGTCTTCGGCTGAAAGGCCGAACGGACGAGCACGGCACCGCCGATCCCCAATAGCCCGAGGACGATGATCGAGGCGTTGAACAGCCAGTAGAGCTGGGTGTAGTGATAGTTCCCGAAGTCGCTGATGTAGTTCGACACGGGGCTGTATGTCGGGAACGGTCCCGACGCCACGTGAGTCGAAGGCCATAGGAGCTCGACTAACAGCATCGCCACGATGAACTGGAGCGAACCCACGACGAACAGGGCGCCGGCCCACCGGGCCGAGCGCCGGACGAGCGGACCGAGCGTCGTCATGGGCGCAAGGTCGCGGGGCGGGCGCTAGTCCTCGCGAGCGTTCCGTTCGTAGGATGCATCGCTGGTGCGCTTCAGCCGTGCGCCGTCTCGGTCGCAGATCGGACGCTGTCCGGGCGTCACGTCGATCACGTACCCGCCACCGCACTTCGGGCACTCGTAGTAAGGCATGCCCACCTCTGAGGTCCCCTATACCCACGGTATATAAGGGGGCACGGTCACGGTCCGGCGTGCGACGGAGCGCTGTTCGACGCGCGGAGCTCCATGGGGCTCCTCCCCGCCGGCGCTTGGGAGACCGACCGGATGAGAAGCCCGGGGCTCGCCCCCGGCCGGTGCATCGTGGGGAGGGCCGGGCTCCCCCGACGCCTGGAGCCCACACTCCCCCGGTCGCAGATCGACAGCGGTTCGAGACGCTTGACACCTACCGGGTCTCCCGTGAATGGAAGCGGTACGAGGGGACTCCCCAGCGGGACCTGTTCCGGGAGCTCCGGGTGAGGTTCCTCGAACGCCACCCAGCGCCCGCGGGTTGGGTGATCGACGTGGGAGTAGGACCTGGCCGGTTCACTCCACATCTCGGCCGTTCCTCCAGCCGGCGTGTGATGTTGGACCTCTCCGTGAACATGTTGAAGGAGGCCGGTCGGAGATTCGCCGTCGCCCTTCCGCACGAGCCCGGTCCCGATCTGGTCCGGGGGGATGCGGCGTACCCACCGTTCCGGGGTGGCCGCTTCTCGCTGGTGGTGGCCCTTGGCAACGTGGTGGGATTCGCCGGGCCCGACGCGGGACGCGTTCTCGATCGCGCGATCGAGCTCGTCCAGCCCGGAGGGATGATCGTGCTGGAGAGCGTCGTCGATTCCGGCGAACGATCGCGCTACCTGGGACGACTGCCTCCGGGCGCGGTCCGCCGTCTGCTGGTCGCCCCCATCAACGCGGTGCGCCCCCGCCTGGAGAGGGAAGGATTCCGGGCCGAGCCCGCCGTGGGAGGAGCCTCGTCCTTCCAGCGGATGCGTGAGGATGACCTCGCGGCTCGCCTGTCCGCCGCGGGATTCGACGTATCCGAGTCAATGGCTGTCGCGCCTGCCCTCGGGGCGGATCCGGATCGGATCTCCGCCGCCCGCACGGAGCCCGCGGCGTGGCGCCACCTCCTGGAGCTCGAGGAGGTCCTGGGGCGGATCCCCGCCCGGCGGGCCCGCGCCGCGGCGCTTCTCGTAGCCGCCGAGCGGACACGGTCGTGATCGCGACCGCCAGCGCCCGTGCGCAGCCGGCCAGAGGTACAATTAAGTAACCGCGCCCACCCATCTATCGGTAGCCAGGGGGATCCCCGTGGCGTCATGTGTCAAGAAGAATCCAGCCGCCAAGCCCGCCGGCGCCCGGCCGACCGCCGGCCGGGCCGCGCGTCGGGTCACCGTCCCGACGGCGGATGACCTCGACCAGGTCCGCGAAGATGCCCTCCTTCAGCTCAAGATCGGCCGGTCGGCCCACTACTACTCGGTCATGGTCTCGATCGCCCTCGCCGTGGCGGCGTTCCTGGTACTCTTCCTCCAGCCGACGTTAAGTTCCGGGGATTCCGGATCGATCCAAAGCAGCTTCTTCCTTGCGTTCACGCTCGGAGCCGGCGTCTATCTCTCCGCCGTCGCGCTCCAGATCAAGTGGGAAGCGTACCAGCTGTGGCCGTGGGAGACGCACTTCTGGGTCACGGTCCTCTCCGTCGTTTGGAACGTCGGGCTCGGAATCGTCTACCTGCTCACGACCCTCCATTACGGGCCGACGTCGACATGGCCCCTCATCCCGTGGCTCTACCCACCCGCGCTGCTCGGGGTCGGGCTCCCGCTCGCCGGGATGGCTCTCACCTGGTCCGAGTGGAGTCAGCGCAAGACGGTGAGCGTCGCCTGCGCCCTCCTTCCCGCCCTGCTCTCCTTTGTGCTGTACGTGCCCAATGTCGGGCCGCGGGAGGTCGCGAACGGGCTCGCGGTGAGCCTGTTCGTCGCGGCGTTCATGTTCCAGACCTCGGGCTCTTTCCTGCACCTGATATCCTCGGGGACGCGCTCGCACGAACGGGAGATGATCAACTCCGGTCAGACCCGGCTCTTCCAGGTGGCGGACGAGGTCCGTCAGAAGGAAGAACAGATCCGATTCCGCGAGCAACGGCTCGTGGCCCGCGAGGCCGACGTCGAGGCCGCTGAGGCCGGGCTGCGCCGCAAGACGGAAGCGAACGACACGGCCCGCGCCCAGCTCGCCGGAATCGAGCAGGAGCTCGCCCTGCTGTCGGACGAGCTTGACAAGAAGCAGGAAGAGTTCGCCTCCCGCGCCGCGGAGACCAACACCCTCGCGCGGACCCTCGAAGACCGTGAGTCCTCGATCGCGCTCAAGCAGAAGGAGCTCGAGCAGGAGCGGGCCCGACTCTCGGCCCGCGAGCAAGAGCTCACCGACCGAGAGACCGATCTGCGGAGGCAGGGCCTCCAAGTCACCCAGCGGGAGCAGGAGATCGGGCGGCGCGTCGAGGCGATCCCCGAGGCGGAGGCCCGCTTGGACGCCCGCAAGCAGGACCTCGACCGGAAGACATCGGAGTTGTTCCGGTACGAGAGCCAGCTCAAGACCCGGGAGGCGATGGCAGCTCAACCGCCGTCCCAGCGGGGACAGTCGAACCCCCGCCTCCAGGAGGTCGAGCAGCGCGAAGCCCAGCTGGCCCAGCTCAAGAGCACGCTGGACGAGCAGAACCTTCTGCTCGGCCGCCGGGCGAAACAGGTCGAGCAGGACCGAGCGCAGATCCAGACCAAGGAGTCCGAGCTGGCGCAGCGCGAGATGGCTCTCGCCAACCGGTCGTCCAGCGTGGACCAGCAGGAGAAAGGCGCCAAGGACACGCTTGCGACCGCGGACCAGCGCCGGCAGCAGTACGAGGAAGCGCTGCGCCGGTTCGAGACCCGTGTCGGAGTGCTCGACAAGCGCGAGGCCGAGATGAGCACCCGCGGGGGCGAGATGGAGCGGATGCAGAAGACGCTGGACATGCGGGAGGCGGCGCTCAAGAACGCCGGGGACCGCCTCGCCCAGGACCGGGCCTCGCTCGACCGGTTGCAGCGCTCGCTCATCGAGCGCCAGAAGGAGGTCGAATCCCGCGAGGAGCAGGTGCACGCGCGGTGGACGGCCGTCGCGGAGGGGACCCGGACTCGTCCGGCTGTCGCCGGTGCGGCCGGCCCGACCCTCGCCACGATGAGCCCGTCCGAGGAGACCCTCTCTCCCGCGACGAACCGCCGGTTCGCGGACAGGATCCCCACGGGAACCCCCCGGCTGGACGACCTGCTCCTCGGAGGCTTGCCTCCCTCCGGCCACCTGTTGCTGGTGGGGGATCCGTTCGTCGGGAAGGAGATCGTCCTGTACGCCTACATTGCGGAAGGCTTGAAGCGCGGGGAGGACGCCGTCCTCATCACCGGCTCCCGCGGCCCGGACGAGATCGCCCAGCAGATGACGGAGGTTCTCCCGACCTTCGCCGACTTTGAAAAACGGGGCCGGGTCCGGTGGATCGATGCCTCCAAGGCCGCCGATTCAGCGGTGCCGGCGGGCAGTTCGTCCCACCGTGCCACGGTCGTGAACGGACCCGACGACCACGCCGGTATCTTGAAGAGCTTGGTCGCTCAGGCGAGCTCAAAGGGGGACGGCGGCGGCGGCCGGGTCCGCGTCGGCTTCCTCGGGCTCGCGGCATCGCTGGCCCACTCGGACGAGAAGGCCGGCTTCGTGTTCCTCCAGAACTTTGTGGGGATACTGAAGCCCCGACCGGCGACGGCGGTCTACAGCCTCGAGGGGGGAGCGCTCACCGAGGCGCAGGTCGAGCGGCTCCTGTCGCGGATGGACGGCGCCATTCGATTCAAGCAGGAGCGCGACAAGACGTTCCTCTCCGTCGCGGGCGTCGGGGAAGTGGCGACCCGAGATTGGATCGAGTGCCGCGCCACGAACAAGGCGCTCATCGTCGGGTCGTTCTCTCTCGAGCGGATCCGATAGGGCCGGCTCGGCCGATGCCGGTGATGCGCCCGGGGCAGCCCGCGCCCGCCGCAGGGGTTAAGTGCGAAGTGGCCAGCGAGCGGGCCAGTCCTCGTTTGCCCATGGAAAGGGGGTTGGGAGGTAGGGATGGGTGACGAATCCGTGGGGGGGAGCTGGAGGGAGCGTCTCACCCGCCTTCCGTTCGTTCGGCCCGCCGTGAGCCGGCTGCGCGGCTCCGCGGCGCTGTCGGTCGTCATCTATGGCTCATTCGTCCTAGTCTTTTCCGCGGCCAC
>DASQHP010000094.1:0-4664 GCA_035632035.1 Thermoplasmata archaeon
GTGGCCGGCTGACTTCCGAGGACGATCGCCTCGTTCAGGGTCGGGTCGGCGGCGGAAGCGACCTGGCTCACCGGGAAGGAAGCGTAGGTCCGAGTGAGAGTAAGAGCGGGAAGCCGGAAGGCGAGGGTCGTTCCATTCCCCGAGCCAGAGGCAACGACGACGTCAGTCCGCGGGTCGAACGCGAGAGCCGTGAACGGGTGGCCGGTGCCGCCGGCCCCAGAGTACGATGCCGTGCGGTTCGCGGTGGCCGCGTCGTAGAGCGAGATCTGCTCCGAGCCGTTGAGGTCGGTGGCGATGAGGAGATTGTCGGCGGCGTCGTATCCGATCGCCGCCCCCCGAGGCGGCGCGCCGACGACGTTCCCCAGAAGGGTGAACGTCGAGAGGTTGTAGCGGAGGAACGACCCCGTCGGCCCGTAGTAGGTGTAGTTCTCCACCCAGAGGGTGTTGTCGACCGTGTCGAACGTCGACCAGGCCATGATCGTGTCCGGTGGTCCAGTCACCACCGCCGCCGTCGAGTCGTTCGAGGTGTTGACGAACCACATCTGGGGTTGACAGGTCGGGAGCAGGAGAAGATGGTAGGCCGGTATGTCGAGGAGACCGTACCCGTGCATGGCGCACAGGGCGACCGGACAGGGCAGGTACGTGGAGACCGAATCGGTCGTCAGGTTGACGGCCGCGACCTCACCGAGCGTCGCGTTCTCGACGAAGAGCTGGCCCGATGGCGCGTCGTAGGCAAGGAATGTCGGCTCGAACGTCCCCAGGGGCGCTCCGGGAAACGACACGTTCGCGAGCGTCGCGAGGGTCGACTCGTCGAGCACCAGGAGCCATCCGCCGGTGCCACCCGGGGCATAGATCGTGGAAACCGGGACGAAGAGACGGTGGTGGGATGGGTCGATCGCGAGGCCGGCGGGGAACGAGCCCGCGGCGAACTCGGCGACCCGTTGGGAGGCTTCGATGGTGCCGGAGCTCTCGTTGAACGCCGTGATGGAGCCGGCGAACTTGTTGGCGGCGAACACCGTTCCGGTTGTGGGGTCGACGGCGACCCCCGTGGCGGAGTTCGTGTCCCCGTCGGGGAGAGTCTGGATCGATTGGAAGAGGCGGCCCCCGACGGGCCCGGTGGGCGCCGCGACGGGGGTGGCCAAGCGGGAAACCCCCGTGGGCGGGGCGGCCGCACCGTGAACCGTGACTCTCGGCGTGATCGACGGGGAGGTCAGCGGAGCGGCGACCCATCCGATGAGGAGGGCGAACGACAGCGCTACGACGACGATGCCCGCGCGGGCGTCCACCCCGGCGCACCCCCTACTCGAATCGGCCTATGTCGGGCCCGGTCTGGGAGCTCTTCTCAAACTGGGACTGGGTCGGCCCGTTCTTCATTGCCATCTGCATCGCGACGGGCTTGTTCTTCATCATGATACGGGTGATCCCGGCCATGAGGAGACCGGCCGCCGTGGCCTGGACCGAAAGGGTACCGAGCGGGCTCTGGATCGGGATGCCCAGGGGCTGGGGGAGATTGATCTGGACCGGAGCGAGGACCGGGAGCGCCGGAGGCGGCGGAGGCGCGGGGGGAGGCGGTGGAGAGCCGATCGTGAGTCCGGCGATCGACACGGTGACCTCGACCAACGGGAACGATTGCGTGACCCGTTGAGTGGTGTTGGGCAGAAGGTACGTCGCCCAAGTGTAGGCTCCGAACAACGCGCCGCTTCCCGCCTGCTGGCAGGCCGGCGTGACGCAGGCGTCCACCGGCACGCGAGAGTACGGCGGACCCGTGTCGACGACGTTGAACGCGGCGGACCAGGTGTCTCCCACGAACAACTCATTGAGCCCAGGGTCGGAGCTCCAGTTCCAGCCGTAGGTGATCGCGTCTCCCGCCCTCGAGATCGTGGGCTGGGTGGGACAATCCGGGATAAAGCGGCCGTTCGCCTGGCAGGACGTCGCGAATTCGGGCATCGGCGAGACCGCGATGTTCCCGAACGGGACGAAGCTGAACATCGGCACACCCGCCCCCACGGCGACGGCGGTCGATTCCACGGGGCCGAAGCCGATCGAGCGGAGCGCCGACATCAGGCTCGGATTGTTGGTGTTAGGGGACGCGGGGGGGCCGTGGTTAACGTACTGGAGCGTCCCCGCGGCGCCGCCGGGGCACGCGTAGAACGAGGGGCCATCCCAGGTCCCACCCGTGGCGGCGGCGAGGTCGCAACCGGCCTGGAGGATGTTGATGGAGTTCTGGACGACGGCGGGTGAGCCGGGACCGGGATAGGGGTTCCCGAACAGAGACGACCCCGTGGGCCATCCCGAGGAGTACGGGTCGGTGGGAGTGTCCCACAGGTCGATCATGTCGATCGTGCAGACGCCGCCGACCGAGTTGACACAGCTCGGCGAGGAATGGGCGAGCGCCGCGATGGAGTCGGCGGGGTTGCCGTCCTGGCTGCGGACCCACCCCTCGCAGTTCGGCATGATGCCGGTCGAGAACGAGCCGGACGGTTCGCAGGTGGCGCCGTGGCAGGCGGGATACGAGTCGAGGAGCATCCCCGTGGGGCTCACGCAGTAGTTCTCGGGATAGCTCGGGTCGCGCGGGGCGGTCGAGCCGATCCAGACGATGACGTGGTGGGTGTTGTTCTGCCAGCGCAGGCCGCTCCCCTGGATCACCCCGTAGAACGCGTGGATGCTCGAGGAGTGGAGGAAGTTGTCCGCGAGGTCCTCATCCCCGAGAATGTACCCGCCCGAGAGGACGGGTCCCTGGAACTGGCTCTGGACCATCGATCCGAACGCGGTCGCCGGGACGAAGGCCGCGGAATCCACGTGGTACATGATCTGGTCGCCGTAGTCGTCGAACGCGTCGCTTGTCGGGGCATAGTCGACCATCGCGAACGACACCGAGGTGTGGGGGTTGGACGACTGGATGGCATTCGCGATCCCCTGAGCGTTCGCCACGAAGAACGGCACACCGTTCGACTCCTCACAGAGCGCCCCGCCCGCGTTCGCGCACTTGTCGGTGCCCGACCCTTGCTGCTTCTCGAACGTGGTGAGGTCGTGCGGGTCGTAGACCCCGTCATACGCGGTCGTCTCGACCACGAAGGCGATCTGGACGGCGGGCCACGTCAGTATCGGGGTAGGGGCCGATGCCGTGAGCAGGACCCGCGACTGGTCAACGCCAGCCACGCATGCGCTCACACTCTGCGCGCAGATGCTGGTGGGCGAGTTGCTCGCACTGAGCGATAGTTCGGAGGGGCTCGTGCCCAAGGACGCGAGCTGGAACTGGGCCGTTCCGCCCCGACCCAAGGGACCGAGCGAACGGGTCGAGCTGCCCGCGCTTGGGATCAACAGAACGACCACGACCCCAACGGAAATGGCCAGAAGGACGCCTCGTCCGAGACTCCCGGACGGGGCGGCCCGACGAATGCGACGATAGGGTGATGTACACCCCGTCACGACGATCGCCTCATGGCGGCCCCGCGGCGCCGCCAACCGGCTGAGCCCTCGGCGGCATAAATACTCCACGCCGAATTAATCACCTCTGCACCGCAAACCGCAGGATACGCCGGACCGAGGTGAAACACAGTGTGCCGCGAGCTTAACCTCGCAGGCCCGCGCTTGCAGGGGGTCGCGCGGGGCTCCTTCGTGCGCGTCCCCTAGCTCGGGGCGGGCGCGGCGGGGGATCCCTTCGTCGGCTTCGGCTTGGGAGCGCGCGCTTCCTTGGACTCCGAGTATCCGCATCGGCCGCACGACCGACGGTCGGGGTGCTCGGCGAGGAAGATTCCCGGGCCGCACTTGGGGCACGGCTTGTGGGTTCGGGTAAGGGCGTCGCCCTTGACCGTGTAGAGGCCCGTCTTCCCCTTGCCCACGCTCACTCCTCCTTCTTCTTGGCCGGAGCGGGCGCGGGTGCAGGGGCCGGAGCGGCCTCCGGCTCGGCGGCGGGAGCGGGGCCCTTGGCGGCCTTCTCCTTGAGGCCGTTCCGCACGAGGATGTGCTCGCGGACGACCTTCTTCAGGAACTCGGCGTCCTGGTAGCCGGCGGCTTCCCCGACGCTGGTGGCCGTCCCGAACTTGGCCTGCATGCGCTCGATGATGATCCGGTCCTTGGGGATCTTGGTGAGCTTCGCAAGCTCGCCCCGGACCGCGTCGCGGGTCGGGGTGGCTCCCGTGGGGTGGCTGACCTCGAACCGGTACTCCTTGCGCTGGAGGAGGGGGTTCGCGCGTTCCTCGACGATTCTAACGTCCATGGTGGCCTCCGGCCGGTTCCATCGCGTCGATGAGCGACCGGACGCGGGCCTTGGCGTCGGCGTCGACCGTCACGAAGGAGACCCCCTCACCCGGGATACCGTATATAACGGTCGCTCCGGCCGGAAGCGATTCGACCAGCGCGAGCGACCCCAGGTCCTCTTCGCCCTCGACCTCGAGAAGCCCGCCGCCGCTTCGCACCATCTCGGCCACCGCGCCCCGGAGCGCTCCCGTGAGGACTCCCGGCGGATTCCGGACACACCGGGTCCCGCGCGCCCGCAGCGCCGCGAACTGTTCGGGGTCCACGGGCTCCGCGCGGCGGGTCTTGTAATCGACGATCCCGATCAGCGGCGGATGGCCGAGCCGGATCGCATCCGCGGTGACCCGGTCGCCGCAGCTCGCGAAGAGGGTGAGCGAGCGGATCCGCTCGTCGGCCGCCGGGCCGCT
>DASQHP010000095.1:0-5867 GCA_035632035.1 Thermoplasmata archaeon
GGGTGGTCCGCTGTCGAGCGAGACCCGTCCATCGGCGCTGGGGGAGGCTCGGATCTCGACGGACGGCTCGAAGAACGCGTAGGCGTAGTAGGTGGTCCCGTTCTCGATGGTGACGTTGGACTGGGCCCGGAAGTCGCTCAACACCCCGCTGGACGAAACGTACCAGCCGTCGAAGGCATACCCAGTCCCCGGAGTGGCGACCAGCGTGTAGGTTCCGACGCTGACCGTCTTCGAAGAGCCCGAGGACGCGGGGCCCCCGTCGAACGACACCTTCCCCGAGCCATAGTACGTGCCATAGTAGACCACGCCGGTGGAGCTCGAGGTGACGGAAGTGGAGTGCACCGTCAGGTCGACGGGGGTCCCCGGAACCACGAGCCACGTGTACGGAAACCCCGGCGCCGCAATCGCGGCGTTGCTGGGCCCCTGGATCGTCCAGGAGGAGAAGTTGTAGCCGGCGGGCGGGTACGCTTGGATCGAATAGGTACCTGGCGCCAGGGTCACGGATCCCCCGTTGCTCACGGTGGCGATAGGGACACCCGTCGTGTAGTAGAGGCTCGGGAGGATGACGACCTTCGCGCTGGTCGGCGAGATGACGAACGAGACGGAGGTCTTCTGGATCGGGAGAGCCGTGAACGTCGCGTAGACGCTGCCGTTGCCCTCGACCCAGAGAGTGGTCGTCGGGCTCGCGTTGTCCGACGCCCAGATCTTCCCTTGCGAAACCCAGCCGAGGAAGTTCTCGGACCCGGCGACGGTGGCCGCGAGCGCGTACTCTCCCGGAGCGAGCCCCGAGAAGGTCCGGTTGACCGGCACAGCCTGCGAGAGGAAGTACGGCGCCCCACCCGAGGATGAACCGGGACCGATGGTCACGGAGTAGCTCGGTTGGCCGCAGGCAGGGATGCTGAAATTGGTCGGCGGGTAGAACCCTTGCTGAAGGGCATCGTTCTCGTACGTCCGGGAGTACTCGTTGTACCCGCCGAAGTCGACGCTGGTCGTGGGCCAATCGGTCGCCCCGAACTCAAAGGCCCGGTCGGCGCACGAGTAGCTGTACCAGGGGTAGCTGCAGAACGCGCTCCCCTCCCGCCCCACGCACGTGTAGTTGCTCAGCCAATCGACGAGGGAGATCCCACCGAGGTCCTGGGTGAAGGCAACCTGGGCCGGTTGCTCGCGCCGGGTGGCGTTGAAGAAGACCGGCGGGGCGATCCGCCAGGGACGAACCGTGTCGTTCGCCCAGCTCGTGGGGTCGTATGACGGGCAGGGGACGGCCGGGTCCACGATGGTGGACGGAGGAGTTCCGGCGCTGCACCCCCCGTAGCTGTTGTTGTTCGGGAAGGGGGAAGATGTGTGGCCCACTTCGTAGGCGAAGACGACCGGGTACTCTCCGCCGGGTGTCCATTGCAGCCCGTTGGGGTACGAGTTGGTGACGTAGGCCGGGTCGAGGGGGTAGTTCTGGGCCGAATTGAACATCGTGAGATTGCTCCACTCGTGCTGGGTCCGGTCCTCGATCGTGATATTCTCTCCGTACGGGTCGCCGACCCAGCCGGACATCGTGACGAAGATCTGGTCCCCTTGGGTCATCAGTAGCTCGTTCTGGTTTGCCTGGACCAGTTGCTGGTAGTAGCAGGCGTCCTCGTAGCCCGTGAGGGCTTCGATCTGCCAGGCGACGGCGGCGCCGACCCAGCTGCCGTAGACGGAGCCGGACGAGTACCAGTCCGAATCCGGGTAGAACTGCAGCTCGAGGAAGCACTGGTCCATCCAGGCGAACGGGTCGCTCAACGTCATTCCGAACCAGATCGCCGTGTACAGGTCGGACTGGGTATCGGCGGGGTCGCGCGAGACCGGAAGAGTGACGTTCCACGACACGTTCCCGCCGCTGCCAGCGAGGGACGAGTAGAACTGGATCCCCGGCTCGTCGTGGCCGTAGCATCCGTTCGCGTAGTACTCCTGTCCGCCGGGGGGCCATATCCCGAAACAATCCCCGGAGGGCGCGATCGGGTTGGAGATGTTCCCGTGCCGACCGCCGGTGGACGGTGTGATGGCGGGGTGGTGCAGACCCGGTCCCGACAGCGAGGGCGCTCGACCATGTGTCGTCACCCCCGGGAATGGGAGGTGACCGGTGGCGCCCCGGTTCAGGCCCCCACTCCCGCCGGAGGGGGGGAGAACCTTGGGACCCGCACCCCCGGCGGGGGCCGAAAGGCCCAGAGCGGTCGGTGACTTGTCGGCTTGAACAGCCGGAAGGTGCGACGACACTGGACCCGGGACACCGATTCCTCGACTGAGCCCCGCCCCGACCGGAATCAAGAGCACGGCCAACACCAGCCCGACTCCGGCGAGTCGCAGCCAGGCCCGGGAACGATGTGGAGGCGAGGAGCGGAGAGTCCTTACGGAGTCGGGGAGGCGGTTCGCAGAGCGGGACAGCGGGACGTACAAGGAGAATCGGTGGCCAACCAAGAACGGGTGGGATTTAGCGGCGACCCCCGATTCTCGGGGTCAACCATTCCGCGCGGATCCGACTTTCGGGTCACGGGCCGGTCGGGGCTCCGTCGCCACGCTGGCCCCCGGTTCTCCGGGGGTCGAGGGAGAAGTCGCCCGTCGCCTTGGCCGCTTCGGCCGGCCCCACAGAACGACCGCGACGGCAGCCGCGGCGCACGCCCCGGCCACCGCCCACGGTAGGATCTCCTGCGGGATGGGTGTGGCGCGGACCGTCTGCAGGTCGGCTAAGTCAGCCGCGTCGAACTGGTTGGGTGGACCCTGCCCGCCGAGCAAGCCCGACAAGACCCCCGTTGTCTCGACCTGCCAGTACATCACGTCCGAAGGGTCGGTGGAATGGCCGGGATGTGCCATGTCCTCATTGGGCGCCCCACCTACGAGTCCGACCAGACCGATCTCGTGACCGAACTCGTGAACGAGCACGGTGGCCTCCACGCCGGCATCCGGGCCACCGGGGATGACCCGGGGAAACACCGCGATCGAGCTCGCGGCGTACGATAGCCCGAGGACGGACGGGTCGGGATTGTACGACCCGTCCACGAACAGGTAGAACAGCGACATCGTCCCGAGCGTGGGCCAGGTCGTGCGCACCTGCGCCTCCAGGTTGAACAACTCGGACGTCCCGAGGGCGCCGGTCGACGACTGAGAGTAGGTCTCGAGCTGGAATCGAATGAGGTTCTTGGAAAGCGTCTCGTTCATTCTGGCCCACAAGATGTTCACCGCTGAGGCCGCGGGAAGCTCCCCAGGCGGCGCGGCGATCTCGACCACCAGCGTCCCGTCTGGGAATGACGCGAGGAGTTCGTGCGAGAGCGCCGCCACGGGTTCGACTCGCTCCTCCTGCAAGCCGTCGAGACCATACCAGCCGAGCCCAAACCCGAGGAGGACCGGCAGGATCAGAAGTCCGCACGCACCCGCCACCTTCGCGGTCCGCCCCGGGCCTCTCATCTGCCGTTGACTCCAGGTTCCCGGCTCTCCCCACCCCGTCTTCTCGGGACGCCGGAACGAGCTGGGATCCGGTTATGCCTGTGTATGGCTCGAATTGGACCTATACAAACTCGTGTCCTGACACCCGGTGGCCCAGGGACGCCTGACCCAGAGACTGCGGGCAGAGCCCATATGAGAGCGGTCGACCGTGTTAATATATGGCATGCGGATGGACGAGGGAGGTCAAGCGATGGGAATCCCCGGGCGCCGAGTTTGCCGGTCCTCTGCGGAACCCAACGGCCGCGTTCGATCCCTCACGATATCCACGGCGCTCGTGGTCATCGCAATCCTGGCGGTCCCGGGCTTCGCCTCCCTTCGGCCGGCGCCGGGCTTGACCGCACCCGGGCTGGCAACCCCGACGCACACCCTCGCGACTTCGGCGTTCTTGGCTTGGGGGCCGCCGGCGCTCAACTACCGCTCCCCCGCGCTATCCGCATCCCCGTCGTCCGGCCACGTAGCGGCATCCGGCGCACCCGGCGGGGCCACCGGCAGCGGTACGACGGCCACGCCGCCGCCCTATCAAGCGAGTGGCGCGATGGGCTGGAACGCCATGATGCACTGCTCCAAGATGCCCCGCATCATGGGCATGCAGAACAAGGGCTAGCGTTGCGTTGATGCAACGCGTGGGGGTCGATCCCCCTCCTCGCCGACTTTGGGAGGAAAGGATTCGGGTGGCTCGCATACGGACTGGGCGAGCCGCCCCACGCGACGGGGAATCATCGAGCGGGTCTAATAGGCGTGCGCCGACCACGACTCGAGGCGCACGATGAGCTCAGGGAATGGGATCGGGGTCCGAATCGTCGCGACGTCGCTGGCCATTGTCCTCGTATTCGGTTGGGCCATCGCGGGCGCGTCTCTCGGGAGCGGCCCCAGCGAGAGATCGAGCGCGTTCACGGTAGCCCTCTCGCCGGCGCCACTGTCTTCCGTGGAGTTCCTCAATCTTACCGCGACCGAGGCGGTCTCGTTCACCCCGTCCGAGCTCGATGTGACACCGGGGGCGTCGGTTCATCTCCGGATCCTCCAAGGGGCGGACTTCAACCACTCGTTCATACTGTCCTCCGTCGCCAATTTCACCCTGCCGACGACCGACAGCCAGTCCCAGCTGCTCGCCTACTTCTCCTCCAATCCGCCCCTCGTGGCGAACTTGAGTCTGGGCAGCACACCGGGGACCTACCACTGGGCGAACTTCACCGCGCCGCCGGCGGGGTCCTACGAGTTTCTCTGTCTCATGCCCACCCACTTCCAGTCGGGCATGCACGGGACGCTTGTCTCGTCCAGCGGGGGCTCGACCTCCTCGAACAGCGGCATCGACCCGGTTCTGCTCTACGCCCTGATCGGGGTCATCGTCCTGGTCGTGGTCGTCGCCGTGGCCGTGATCGTCATCCGCCGTCGGAAGCCTCAGCGCCCGTCACCGTAGCCACTGACGGTGACTACCCCCTCCCGGGTTACCGGTCCGCGCGGAGGAACCGGGGGAACCCCCCCGGATGCGTCCGGTTGATCGGCAAGGCAAGCGCGCTGCACTTCCCCGCCCGCCGGGCGATGGCGTCAGGAGGGGCCCGGAAGGGCGACGACCTCGATCACTCGGGGCTTGCCGCCCGAATGCTGGATGCTCCGGTCCAGGGCTTCCACGATCGCGCGGTGGGTTGCGCACAGCGTGAACTCACGCGGCGGCCGCGCCGGGGCTTCCGGCGAGTTCGCGCGGCCGTGGAGTCGGACGGCGAACGCCGGGAAGTGGCTGCAGAGCGTCGGGGTCAGAGTTCCAATCGCGGGATCTTCGGAGTAGCTGTAGGAGTAGGCCTCGTCGACCTCGCATCTCGAATGGGCGGGGGCCTTCACTTACCGGGCATTAATGAGAGAATCAAAAGCTCATTACTCCGGACCCACGCCTCTGACCCCGGTCTTCCGCGTCGTCCGCCCCGGATTACTCGGGCCGCGGGCTGAGAGGCGGTCCCGTCCCGTCTCACGGGTCCTGCGGCAGGATTTAACACTAGAAGAATCGAGAGATAGTCTGCGGGGCCTCCGATGCCGCCGTTCTCTACACAGACCGTACTAGCCATCGTGGACCAGGCGGTCCGGGGCGACCTGGACGTTCCCGAGTTCCAGCGCGAATTCGTCTGGCGACCCGACCAGGTGTGCGCGCTCGTCGACTCGCTGCACCGCGACTACCCCATCGGCCAGATCCTGACCTGGGAACGTCCGGGCTACGGCGAGAGTCGAAGTGCGGCCGACGCGCAATCGACGAAACGGTGGCTGGTCGACGGCCAGCAGCGGACCACCGCGCTCTGCCTCGTGTTCGGCCGCAAGCCGTACTGGTGGTCCGATGCGGCCAGCTGGAATCGACGGCTCGCGGCCACCGACGTCCTCGTCAACGTCTGCGCGGCCGCGAACGGCCTGCA
>DASQHP010000096.1:0-11652 GCA_035632035.1 Thermoplasmata archaeon
CGCTCGACCCCGCGGCCCTCGAGTCCGAGGGGTTCGATGCCGAGGAACGCTCGGCCGCCATCGGCATCCTGCGACGGCGCCGGTACCTGGCGCCGGGGGTTCCGCTGCGGCTGGCGCCGGGCGCCCCCCCCGCCACCGAGCCGCTCCCCGAGGAAACGACGGTGACCGCCGTGGCCGACGGCCGGTCGGACGCGGTGGTCGAGGAGACAGTGGCGCCTCTCCAGCGGCGCGGCCTCTTGGCCACCGGGCACGAGACGACCCGCCGTTGGTCGGTGTCAGAAGAGGGTCAGCGCATCGTCCTCGAAGCGCCCGACCGGCCCCTCCTCGGTCAGCTCACGCCCGCGCTCCTTGCGAGCGGGGCCTGGGAGTCGGGCGCGTTCCGCCCGTACGACGTCCGGGCCGATGTTCCCTACGTCACCGGGGCGCGACCGCATCCCTACGCGGCGTGGCTCGAGGAGTTCGAGGAGATCCTGATCGGCCTCGGGTTCGAGCAGGCGGAGGGACCGCTCCTCGAGACCGAGTTCTGGAACGGGGACGTCCTGTTCATGCCGCAGGAACACCCCGCCCGGTCGATCCACGACGTGCTGACGGTGAAAGGCGTCCGCGGGCGCCCGCCGGCGTCGGAGCTCCTCGAGCGGGTGGCCGCTGTGCACGAGGGCCGCCCGATCCCCGGCGATTCGGACCCGATCACTCCCGGGTGGCGGGCGCCCTACGACCGGGTGCTCGCGGGCCGCCCGGTCCTCCGCAGCCAGACGACGGCCGTGTCGGCGCGATTCCTGGCCGCCCACCCGACACTGCCCGCCCGAATGTACTGCCTCGATCGGAACTTTCGCTACGAGGCGCTGGACGCGACGCATCACCTCGAGTTCGGCCAGTGCGAGGGGATCATCGCCGAGGAGGGGATCACCCTCCGCCACCTGATCGGGGTCTTCCAGTCCCTCGCCGAGGCGATCGGGATCCGAACACTGCGGCTGCGTCCGAGCTATTTTCCGTTCACCGAGCCGTCCATCGAGGGGTACGTGAAGCATCCCCGTCTCGGCTGGATGGAGGTCTTCCCCGGCGGCATCTTCCGGCCCGAGGTCGTGCGGCCTCTCGGCATCGACGTGCCGGTCGCGGCGTGGGGGATCGGGAGCACCCGGCTCGCGATGGTCGCGCTCGGCGTGAGCGACATCCGGGAACTGTACCTCGACGACCTCGACCGCCTCACGTCGGGCCGGTGGTAGCCATGCCCCAGAGCACGCTCTCGCACAAGGGGGTCGAGGGGGTCCTCGGCCGCGCGATCGGAGCCGAGGAGCTCGAGGAGGTCCTCTTCCGGTCCAAGGCCGAGGTGAAGGAGATCGCCGGAGACGACCTCAAGCTCGAGGTCACCGCCGACCGTCTGGACCTGCTTTCGGAGGCCGGCCTCGGCCTCCACCTGGCGGGGGCGCTCGGGCTCGCCCATGGCCTCATCGCCTGGAAACCCCCCCGGGGCGATCCCGCCCTCACCCTCCGGCGGATGCGAGGCGTGGCCCCGCTCCGGCCCGTGATCAACGGGGTCATCGTGGAGTCGCCCGAGGGGGCGGGTCTCGATGCCCCGCTTCTCGCGGAGGCGATCCGCTTCCAGGAGCTGCTGCACGCCACGGTGGGGCGGAACCGTCGGCTGGCCAGCCTGGGGATCTACCCGCTCGAGCGGGTTCGCCCGCCGGTCACGTACGCCCTCGAGCCCCTCGATGCAATCCGGTTCACGCCCCTGGACGCAGACTCGCCGGTGGACGGGAAGGCGTTCTTCGAGAGCCACGCCATGGCCGCCCAGTACGGGCCGTACGGACGGACGGACTCGGGATGCCTGACGCTGAGGGACGCCGCCGGGGAGATCCTGAGCCTCCCGCCGGTCCTCAACTCCCGGTCGGCGGGAGAGGCCCGGGTGGGCGATCGTCGGCTCCTGATCGAATCCACCGGGACCCTCGAGGGCCGGGTGGACGACGCGCTAGCGCTCCTCTCCCTCGTCTTCATCGCCCGGGGCTGGAAGGCGGCCCCCGTCCCCGTCATCTCCGAAGCGGGCGAACAGATCGGCCCCGACCCGTTGGCCCTGCGCTCGGTCCCGCTTCGTGAATCCACCCTCCGGTCGATCGCCGGCGAAGCGATCCCCGCCAACGAGGTGAGCCACGCGCTCTCGAGCGTCCGCCTCGCGGCCCACCCCTCCGAAGGAGGCTGGCGGGTGGAAGCGCCCCCCTGGCGGCCGGACCTTCTCGCCGAGGTCGACCTCGTGGAAGAGGTCCTGCTCGCGCGGGGCCTGAAGGCGGAAAGCGGCATCCTGCCGCCCACCCGGACCCGTGGCGGACGTCGGCCGGAGAGCCGGTTTCGCATGCGGGTCGCGGACCTGCTCCTCGGGCTCGGCTTCGCCCCGCTCTCTTCGACCGTCCTGGTTCCCGGTGCGCTCGTCCACCAGCTGGGCCGGCACGAGTCGATCGAGGTCGCGAACCCCGTCTCCGAGCTGTACTCACACCTTCGGGACAGGTTGTGCGTGAGCCTCGTCTCCGCCCTGGGCCACAACGTCCGGTTCGGATACCCGCAGCGGTTCAGCGAGGTTGGCCCGGTCGTTGTGCCGAACTCGGCGAGCGAGTCGGGGGCCGACAGCCGGTACCACGCCGGCTTCCTCGTGGCCTCCGAAGCCGCCGGGTTCGCCGACGCCGCCTCCATCGTCGACTATGTGCTGGGGGCGCTCGGAACCGTCGCGGTCCGCGAGCCGACGGACATCCCCGGCATGATCCCTGGCCGGGGGGCGCGCGTCCGCCTCGCCGGGGAGACCGTGGCGGAGGTGGGCGAGCTCCACCCCGAGATCCTGAAGGCCCAATCCGTGCCGGTTCCGGTCGCGTGGGCCGAGCTGGACCTCACCCGGCTCTGGCCCCTCCTCGGGCGGCAGTAAAGGCCTTAAGACGGAGTCCGGCTCGGCGGCAACATGCCCGCCCGCCGACGCTCGCGCGAGGGCCGCGCCCAGTGGGAAGCGGCCGCACGCGCGGCGATCGGGGACAAGGTGGACGGCGGCGCCGTGCCCCTGCTGCCCCCCGACCGGGAGGACCGGGAGTCCCACTATCTCGAACAGGTCGGATTCCCCGGATCTCCGCCCTACACGCGCGGTGTCCAGCCGACGATGTACCGCGGCCGATTCTGGACGTTCCGGCAGTACTCGGGGTTCGGCAGCGCCCGCGAGACGAACCGGCGGTTCCGATACCTGCTCGCCGGGGGCCAGACCGGCCTCAGCGTTGCCTTCGACCTCCCGACCCAGATCGGGTACGATTCGGACCACCCCCGCGCCCGGGGGGAGGTGGGCCGATGCGGGGTCGCCATCTCGTCGCTGGGCGACATGCGGCACCTCTTCGGCGGCCTGCCGCTCGACCGGGCCACGGTCTCCATGACCATCAACGCGACCGCGCCGATCCTGACCGCCCTCCTCGTCGCGGTGGCCGAGGAGAATGGGGTGCCCCGGGCGCGTCTCGGCGGGACGGTCCAGAACGATATCCTGAAGGAGTACGTCGCGCGCGGGACCTACATCTTCCCGCCCGAGCCGTCCATGCGGCTCGCGGTGGACCTGATCGAGTTCGCGACGCGCGAGATGCCGCAGTGGAACTACATCAGCGTCTCGGGCTACCACATGCGCGAGGCGGGGGCGACCGCGGCCCAGGAGGTCGCGTTCACCATGGCGAACGCTCTCGCCTACGTCCGGGCCGCCGTGGCGCGGGGCCTCGACCAGGACGAGTTCCTGCCGCGGCTGTCCTTCTTCTTCTCCTCCGACCGGAACTTCCTCGAGGAGATCGCGAAGTTCCGCGCCGCCCGACGGTTGTGGGCCCGTCTGGTCGCCGAGTCGCTGGGGGCGCGCAGTGCCCGCTCGCAGCAGCTGAGGTTCCACACGCAGACGGCGGGATCGTCCCTGACCGCCCAACAGCCCGAGCTCAACGTCGTCCGGACCACCTTTGAAGCGCTCGCGGCCATCCTGGGCGGGACCCAGTCGCTCCACACCAACGCGCTCGACGAGGCCCTCGCCCTCCCGACGGAGGAGTCGGCGCGGCTCGCGCTTAGGACCCAGCAGGTCCTCGCGGAGGAGTCCGGGGTCCCCTCCACGATCGACCCGCTCGCGGGCTCCTACGAGATCGAGCACCTGACCGACACGATCGAATCCGAGGCGCGCGCGTACCTCGACCGGATCGAGGAGATGGGCGGTGCGCTTCCGGCGATCGAGAAGGGGTTCTACCAGGCGGAGATCGCGCGGGAGGCCTACCGGTACGCGCGCGAGCTCGAGGCGAAGCGGGCCATCGTAGTGGGCGTGAACGAGTTCACCGACTCCGGCGATGGGTTCGCCCTGTTCCCCACCAGATCCCCGAAGGGGTCGGGGCTGCTCAAGGTCACCGCGGCGGACGAGGCGCGTCAGCGCGAGGAAGTCGGGCGGTGGCGACGCCGCCGCAGCGCGAGCCGGGTCCGCGACGCGCTCGCGAATCTTGCGACCGAGACCCACGCGGGCCGCAATGTGCTCCCCATCGTCCTCGCGGCCGTGCGCGCCGGGGCGACACTCGGCGAGATCGGTGACGTCTGGCGGGCCGAGTTCGGCGAGCATCGGCCGTCGAGGGCGTACTAGGGGCGGCATGAAGGTCGATCACCTCGGCATCGCTGTGAAGAGCCTGCGCGACAGCCTTCCGGTCTGGGAGGCGACGTTGGGCACGCGGGGCTCGCCGCCGGAGGAGGTCCCTTCCCAGCGCGTCCGCGTCTCCTTCTTGGAGGCCGGGGAGCCGCATCTGGAGCTGCTCGAACCGACCGCCGAAGGGTCCGCCGTGGCGCGGTTCCTCGCGGACCGTGGCGAGGGGATGCATCACGTGGCGTTCGCCGTTCCCCGCGTCGACGACGCCCTGGCCGCCGTCGAACAGCGCGGCGGACGCCTCGTCGACCGGGTGGGACGACCGGGCGCCCGGGGGCGGCGCGTCGGATTCGCGCACCCTTCGGCCCACCACGGCGTTCTGGTGGAGTTCGTGGAGGGCCCCTGAGCGCCATCCGGTCGACCTCGCTCCGGCGAATCTACGACAGCCGCGGCCGGGAGACCGTCGAGGCGCGCATCACCACCGCATCCGGTGCCGTGGGGGAGGCCGGGGCCCCGAGCGGTGCCTCGACCGGCCGCCACGAAGTGCGGGCCTTTCCCGACGGCGGGGTCGCCGCCGCGCTCGAACGCTTCTCGACACTCGTCGCGCCGCGGCTCGTGGGAGTCGAAGCCGACCCCTCGCTCGTCGACCCCGTGCTCCATGAGCTCGATGGAACGCCCGACTTCTCCCAGATCGGCGGGAACGTCGCGACCGCGGTGTCGGTGGCGGCCGCCCTCGCGAGGTCGGCCGAGACCGGGCGACCGCTCTGGGAGACCGTGCGGCGCCCGGGAGTCGAAGCCGGGCGGTTCCCGGCGATCGTGGGCAACTGTCTCAACGGCGGACGGCACGCGATCGGCGGACCGGAGATCCAGGAGTATCTCGCCTTCTCGCCCGCGCCTCGGCCCGTGGACTCGGTTCGGGCCGCCCTCGCGGTGCACGCGGCCGTCGGGGAGACGCTCCATCGAAAGTACCCGAAGCACGCGCTCGGCCGGGGGGACGAGGGCGGGTGGGTCGCGCCCGTCGGCAACCTCGAGGCCCTCGAGATCCTGGTCGAGGCCTGCCATTCGGTCACCGATACCCTGCACATCCCGGTGCACCCGGGGCTCGACCTCGCAGCCAGCGAGTTTCACGAGGGCGGCAGATATCGGTACCGGGAGCAGACCCTGGACGGCGAAGGCCAACTGGGGTTCCTCGCCGACCTGGTGGACCGCCACGGGCTAAGGTACCTCGAGGACCCGTTCGATGAGGAGGCGTTCGATCTGTTCGACCGGCTGACGGCCGCGGTCGGCGGGCGCACCCTCGTGGTCGGGGACGACCTGTACACGACGGCGTTCGACCGCCTCACCCAGCGCGGGAAACGGACTCCCACCAATGCGATCCTCATCAAGGTGAACCAGGTCGGCACGCTGACCGACACCGTGCGGACCGTCGACGAGGCGCGTCGGCGCGGCCTGGCGACCATCACCTCCCACCGCTCGGGGGACCTGCCGGAGGCGTGGCTGAGCCACCTCGCCGTCGGCTTCGGCTCGGCCGGCCTGAAATGCGGCCTGCTCGGCGGTGAACGGGTGGCAAAGCTAAATGAACTCCTGCGTCTCGGCGCCGCCACCGGAACCCCGTGATGTCCCCCGACGACGCGCTCGAGCAGATGCCCCCGCCCGACGCCAGCGAGGGCCAGGACACCCAGCCGGGTGAGCTCCTCATCCCCGAGGACACCTACCTCACCTCGGGCGTCCACATCGGCACCCAGCAGAAGTCGGCGAGCATGCGCCGCTTCGTCTACAAGGTGCGGTTCGACGGGCTCCATGTCCTCGACATCCGGGAGACCGACCGGCGCATCCGTCTGGGGGCGAAGTTCCTGGCCCGCTACCCGCCGGAGCGGATCCTCGCGGTGTCGCAGCGGCAGTACGGCCAGAAGCCGGTCCGCATCTTCTCGAAGACGATCGGGGCGGTGTCGTTCTCGGAACGGTTCGTCCCCGGCTGCCTCACCAACCCCAATCTCGAGGACTACTTCGAGCCGAAGGTGCTCGTCGTGACGGACCCGGCCACCGACCAGCAGGCGCTCAGCGAGGCGGTCTCCATCGGCATCCCCGTCGTGGGCCTCTGCGACGTCAACAACGAGACCCGGAACGTCGACCTCGTGATCCCCGCGAACAACAAGGGGCGAGTGGCACTGGCCACGGTCTACTGGCTTCTCGCCCGCGAGATCCTGAAGGCGCGCGGCGGCGCCAGTGCCGAGGCGCCGTTCACGCTCACCATCGAAGATTTCCAGGCGGCGCTGTAGTCGCTCGTCTCGTCACGGCGAGCTTTTAACCAACCCGCCGGTCCAAAATCGTGGCCCGCGCTGGCGCCTCCCTCACCGAGCTTCTGTTCGAGCACGGCATCCCCGAGAGGGCGGCCCGGCTCTACGTCGGCGCCTGCCGCGAAGGTCCCCAGACCGTGGCCGAGCTCGCCCGCGCCTCGGGGCTCCATCGGGTCGAAGCGTACCGGTGCCTGCAGGTCCTTTTGGCGCGCGGGCTACTGCGATCCACGGGCGGACGGCCGGCCCGCTACGTCGCCCTTCCGCTGGACCAGCTCCTGGACCGCTGGATCCGCAGGAGCACGGAGAAGCTCGACCGGTGGAAAGGGGATCGCGAGAAGCTCCTGGCCGAGTGGCGGGAGAACCTCGCCACCGCGGACCCGGGCGAAGGCCGGAAGTTCGCGGTCCTGGAGGGACGACCCGCCATCCAGCGATTCCTCCGGCGTCGGATCGATGCCGCGGAGAAGGAGATCCTGCTCTCCGTGAGCGGTTTCTCCCTGGCTCCGGCCATCGAGGGAGGCGTGGATCGATCCCTCCGGGCCGCCCGGGCGCGGGGGGTTCGCGTCCGCCTTGTCACCGAGGTATCGGGAAGCAACCTCCCCGAGGCGAGACACTTCGCCGGCATCGGCGACCTCCGCCACGCCCAGAGCGCCGTGACCAATCGGGCGATCGTCATCGACCGGGGCGGCGCGCTCGTGTTCGTCTCCGGCGAGGAGGGCCTCGGAAAGTCCGGGGATGACCAGGTGGCGCTGTGGACGTCGTCGCCCAGCGTGCTCCTTCTCGCCCGCAACTACCACCAGCGCCTGTGGACCCAGGCCCTCTCGATCGACCGGCGGCTGCTGGAGCTCGAGCATCCGCCCACGGCCGTCCTACCCGTCGTCCGCGGGAAGGAGGCCGAACCGTTCAGTCGGCTGCGCGAGATCACCCAGCTCGGCATGCGCGCGAGCGGGCTCACCAACCTGGACCTCGACCTCCCCGAGATGATCCGCGCCCTCGGTCGCCAGATGGGCACCGAAGTCGCCCAGTCGGTGACGGGGAGCGACGCGGAGGCCGTCATGCGCTCGCTCGCCGAGCACTACGAGCGACACGCCCCGGGCCGGCTCGAGGTGCTCCGCAACAGCCCCCTCACGGTGCGGGTCACGCAATGCTTTGCGTGCACCCCCCAGGGGACCGAGATCGGCCGGGTCCTCTGTCCGAAGCTATTCCAGACGATCCTCGAGCAGCGGATGGGGTCCTCCTGGGCGGTTTCGACCCCCGACCCCCGGCGACACGCGACCAAGGGATGCCTCTTCGTCGCCACACCGGCGTGACGCTCCCGTGTTAGCGCGGGTCACGGTGTAAATGTTGTAAGAACAACCGTAACAGGACTCGGACCAACTTATATATACGACTGGTCGGTTGCTGCTCCTTGTACACATGAAGGCTCACTCCACGGGCTCGGCGCGCCCCGCTCCGGTCACGGAGGCGCGGAAGCCGACAGAATCCTCGCCGACGCCCCCGGCGTCGGACGTCTGTCCGGAATGCGGATCTCCCCACCTCACCCGCGATGACGTGCGGGGTGAGATCGTCTGCGCCGACTGCGGCCTCGTGGTCGACGCGAGCGCCCTGGTCTCCGACCGCGGCACGCGCGGCAGCAAGGAGGACACGGGCCGGGAGGCGCGCGGCTGGGGCCCCGTCATCAGCCCCCTCATGCCCGACAAGGGACTGTTCAGCGAGATCGGGGTCCCCACCCGCGACTTCCAGGGGAACTCGCTCTCCCGCAACACCTCCCTCAAGTTCTACCACCTGCGGAAGCTGAACCACCGCCTGCGCGCGGCCCGGACGCACCAGCGCAACCTCGTGGTCGCGCTGGGCGAGCTCAACCGGCTCGCGGGAGTCCTCGGGCTCTCGCGCGAGGTCAAGGAGTCGGCGACGTACATCTACCGCCGGGCCCTCGAGCACAAGGCGACCCGCGGCAAGAAGATCGTGGCACTCGTGGCCGCGAGCGTCTACGCGGCGTGCCGACAGTGCCACGTGCCGCGCACGATGAAGGAGATCATCGCGCACTCGAAGGCCAGCAAGATCGAGGTCGGCCGGGCCTACACGCTGCTCGCCCGCGAGCTCAAGCTCGGCTTGAAGCCCGTCGAGCCGCGGGACTACCTGGTCCGCTTCACCCAGGACCTCAACCTTTCGAAGGAGGTCCGCGCCAAGGTTCTGGGCCTCCTGGAGCAGGTGGAGCAGGTCTACTCGACGAGCGGGGTGCTCCCGAACGGCATCCTCGCGACCATCATCTACATCGCTTCCAACCTGATGGGCGAGCCCCGCAGCCAGGACCGGATCGCCGCGGTCGCGAACGTGACGCCGGTCACGATCCGCAACCACTACAAGGAGCTCCTCGACCTCCTCGGGCTGCCGAAGAACCTCGCCAACCCCCAGGCCCGCGGCCAGCTGCCCGCGCTCACGCGCCCGACGCCGGGCCGCCTGGACGCGAAACCGGACGAGGTCTCGGCGGTCGCCGGCCCGTAGGCGGGCGGCCCTCGGGGCCGCGCCCGGATGGCGGACTAATTAATCCCCGCCCGCTCCCCAACGGGATGGCGGCGGTCCCGGCGCTGAGCCACTCCTCGGTGCAGACGTACTCGGAGTGCCCCCTCCGCTGGAAGTTTCTCTACATCGACCGCCTCCCCGAGGCGCCCCGGGGCTACTTCTCCTTCGGACGGACGGTCCACTCGGTCCTCGAAGAGCTCCTCCGCCCGTTCGTGGTCCCGAGCGGCCGGCTCACCGAGGAAGGGGAGCGGCAGCGGACGCTGGACGAGTGGGCCCACGGACGCCCTTCGGCTCCCCGTCTTCTCTCGCCCGCGGAAGTGCTCGCGACGTACGAGCGTCTCTGGGTCTCGGACGGATACGTCTCCCGGGAGGAGGAGAACCGGTACCGCTCGCTGGGAGCGGACCTCCTGCTCCGATACCGGAACACGCTCGCCGATGCGCAGCCGGTCCCGATCGGGGTCGAGATGCATCTCGAGACGCGGTGGGACGGCATCCCCATCCACGGCTACATCGACCGGATCGACCGGACGGCGGCCGGCGGCCTCGAGATCGTCGATTACAAGACCTCGAGGGAGCTCTCCGCCGAGGACGCCCTCGGCTCGGAGCAGCTCGCCCTCTACCAGGTCCTGGTCGAGCGGAACTTCCCCGACCCGGTCCAGTCCCTCACGCTCTACCACCTCCGCAGCCTGACGCCGCTCCGGTCGCCCCCCCGGGACCGTCCTGCCCTCGACCGGCTGAAAAAGCGGGTCGGAGCGGTCAGCGACGGGATCCGCTCGCAGGCGTACGACCCGACGCCGGGGCGCCACTGCTCCCGATGCGAGTTCAAGGTGAGATGCCCCGAGTTCCGCGAGGTGCCGCGCGCCGACCGCGAGCGGCTCGCTACGCTCGTGGACCGGTTCGCCGAGCTCCGGGCCCAGGAGGACCGGCTGGGCGAGGAGCTGAAGCGGACCGCGGAAGCCCTCCACCGGGAGGCGGAGCAGCTGGGCGTCCACCGCATCGCGGGGGGCGCCTCGACCGCCTTCCGGCGCCGGGAGGAGAGCTGGTCGTACGCTCCCGAGGCGGTCGAGACGGTCCTCACGGCGGGTGGGCTGAACGGGTCGGTCGACCCGAAGGACCCCGACCAGGTTCGCCGGCTCCTGAGGGATACGCGGGTCGACGAGGGGGTCCGGCTGAAGCTCGAGCGGACCGGCGGCCGCGCCGTGCGATGGTACTGGGTGCTGGAGGAGACCACCGGCCGAGGGGAATCCCGCCGCTCCGAGTAACGCTTATTTTCCCGCCCGGGTCCGGCCGGTATGGGAGTCCCGCTCGCCTCGGCGGAGCGCGTCGCACCGCTCGCCGACCATACTCCGACCGTCACCACGCTCTGTTCTCATTCGTCGCTGCAGATCTTCCATGGCGCGAAGGTCGAGGGGTTCCCCACGCTGGGTATCTCCGTCGGGCCGCCGGCCCGCTTCTACGACGCGTTCCCGCTCGGGCGACCGGACCGCTTCCTATCGGTGCGCGCGGTCAAGGAGCTTCCGCGGCACGTGGCGCAGCTCCAGGACGCCCACGCGGTCCTCGTCCCGCACGGGTCGTTCGTCGAGTACCTCGGGCCCGAGGCGTTCATGGACCTCGACGTCCCCGTCTTCGGCAACCGGGCGGTGATCGGCTGGGAATCGGACCGGGAGAAGGAGCGGGAGTGGCTGGAATCCGCCGGCGTGCCCATGCCCCGCCGGTTCGCCGACCCGAGCGAGGTCGACGGGCCGGTGATCGTGAAGTACTACGGGGCGAAGGGCGGGAAGGGGTTCTTCCTCGCGAAGAACCGCGAGGCCCTCGAGGACTTCGTCCCTGCCGGGCCCCACGTGATCCAGGAGTACGTCCTGGGCCCGCGGTACTACGTCCACTTCTTCTACTCCCCGCTGTCGGACCGGGGCTATCGCGTGGGCCACGGGTCGCTCGAGCTCCTCGGGATGGACCGCCGCGACGAGGCGAACATCGACGAGCTGTACAAGCTGGGCGCCCAGGAGGAGCTCCTTCGGGCGGGGATCCGCCCCACCTTCGTCGTGACGGGGAACGTCCCGGTAGTGCTCCGGGAGTCGCTCCTTCCGCAGGTGTTCGACGCGGGCCAGCGGATCGTCGAGCGGTCGATCGAGCTGTTCGGCGGCATGGTGGGACCGTTCTGCGTCGAGGGCATCATGACCGAGGCCCTCGAATTCAAGGTCTTCGAGATCTCCACCCGCATCGTCGCGG
>DASQHP010000097.1:0-5909 GCA_035632035.1 Thermoplasmata archaeon
CATGGAGAGTAGTGCGGTACGGGATACACGGAGTAGTGGTAGGTACCGTTCGGCACCGAGAAGGCCACCGCGTGGACGCCGCTTTGACCCGAGCCGTTGAGGAAGACGGTGAAGTACGTTCCGTTGGGCAATCCTACTTCCTGGAACGTTACCGTGTACGGAGCCGCGACGAAGGGGACGACAACCGTGACCCCCGTGCCCGCCACCGTCAGATTCCCGATGGCCCCCGACGAATAGTACCCCGTCGCGCTCGCGACGTAGGCGTATGTGCCGTTGGTCATGTTGAATCGGAGGGACGTCGAGTTCCCCGACACCGACGCGCCCCCTAGCCAGACGTACCACTGGGTCCCCGAGGGTAGGCCCGTCTCGTTGAACACCACAGGATACTCCGGCGGCAGAGAGAAGGTAATGGGAACCGCGACCGCGGCGCCGGAAACGTTGACGAGTCCGGACGAGGGATGCGGGACGTACTGTCCCGCTTGGCCGATGGAGTACGAGTAGCTCCCATTCGGCACCCGGAACGAGTTGCTGGGGGAAACGGAGTGATTGTACGTCCCGTTCAGGACGGCCGTCCAATCGGTCCCCGAGGGTAGTCCGGTTTCGTCGAACGAGAGGACGTACGTGTTCGGGATGACCGAGATCGTGATGTTGACCACGATGGGGCCGGTCGTGTTTGATGTGGCGGTGTAGTTCACCGTCCCGTGGGAAGGAACGGCGGAATACCCGAGGGGGGGCGCGACGCTATAGCTCACGACGTAGGACGACACCCCCCCGGCGAGGAGTCGGACGGTGATGTTCTGACTCGTGGAAGACCGCGTGATGACCTGAGGGTAGTAGTAGTTCGAGGTGACCGTCACGTTCCAGCTGTACCCCCCAGGGAGCCCCGTCTCGTGGAAGGTGAGCGGATCGCCCAGGACGTAACCGGTGAATGCGACGCATTCGAAAGTCGCATTCCCCGTGTTCGTGAGGCAGATGTCCCCGTTCGCGGGGTCGTAGAGCACTCCCGATGGATCGGTCCCGGCGTAGCCCACCACCACCTGCTGAGTGGGATCGATCACCGCAGCGTAGGCCCACCCCGCTCCCAACCAAACCAAGTTGGTTTGCGGATCGTAGGCTATCCCTTCCAGTTCTGGGGTCACTGTAACCCACGAGGGGCTACCGACCCCTATCGAGGTCACCAGGGTGTTCGTGGTTGCGTTGATCACGGAGACGTTCTGCGATCCGTTGTTGGTGACGTAGATCGTATCCGTCCGGTTGTCGAGGGCCACTCCGTATGGGCCAGTGCCGGTCGCGATTGCCTTGACGACCTTGTGAGAAGTATCGGACAGAATGGATACATTGTTGGACCCGTGGTTCGCTACGAACACTTGGCCAGAAGCGGGATCGACGGCGACCCCGATTGGGTCCCCTCCAACTGGGATAGACGTGATGACCGAAAGGTTCGATCCAGAGATCACGCTCACGTTGGCCGAACCCCCGTTCGCAACGTAGAGCTCCTTCGTCGCCCAGTCGTACGCAATCCCGTACGGCTGGTAGCCTACGCCGATTGAACCGACTGAGGCGTTGGTGGCCGCCGAGATAACTGAGACATTGTTCGAGCCAGTGTTCGTCACGAACACGTCGTCGGTGGCGTTGTCGTAAGCGACCCCGAACGGGTCCGAGCCTACGGCCGCGCTTGCGGTGATGTTCCAGGAGTACCCCGTGACCGCCGGCTGGATCCGCTCGACGCACGGCGAGGGGCCGGCTACCCAGACTGAGCCGTCCTTCGAATCATAAGCCATCCAGGCCGGCTGGTAGATGTACGTCGAACATGCTCCGGTCAGTCGTGACACGCTGAACAGGTGGTAGCTGATCTGCAGAGGGTTGGCGACTCCGGAAGCTGGATGCCAGCCGGCGAAGAGGGGTGACTCTGTGCTGGTATGCGCGCGGACTGAGTCGGAGAGTGCCGAGAGGATCCCGCCGACGCCTCCGTTCACAGGTGCTGAGGGTTGACCCGCCTGCGGGGCGATGGTGTTCCCCACGGTGAACCCGGTTCCGACGAGCAGAACCACGAACACCGCGAGCCCGAGCTGCCCCATGTGTTGGGCCGCGGGCCGAAGAGACCGAGTTTCTAGAACCGTCGGCTTGGAGAGGCGCGCCATGTAAGCCACGGGCCAGTGACCGTGCTGAAGCCTCTTAAAGCCGCGACCGATTTACGCCTCGTTTATTCCGATTCGAGCATAGTTTCGCGGGTATGGCCCCCCGGAACCGGCCGTTGTCAGGCGTGCTGAGGCGGTCATTCCCGGTGTCCGTAGGACCAGTTGTCCCCCCAGTAGGTCCGGTCATTTGGCCAGTCGATGTCGATGAGGCAGAACGGGTTCCCGTCGGGGTCGGCCAGTTGAACAAAATCATGGCCGGCGCTCGGCGGATAGGTGACCGTCGCGCCCAGTTTCACCATCCGGTCGAGTTCCCCCAGCGGATCGGTCACGTACAGGTCGAGGTGAAGCCGGTACTCTTTCGGGGGACCTTCGTTGGAGACGTTCAGATTGAGGTTCGGCCCCTTCCCCTCGGGGTCCTGGAGCATCACGCCGTCCGGACGTACCGGGCCCCTCGGCACATAGTGGAGGGCGCCGGTCCAGAACCGGACCATCTCTTCCAGCCGGGTGCAATCGACCACGATGGAGCCCATCCGCACCTGTCGGGGATTCGGCGGGGTGTCTGAGCCGGGCTTCTCTCCCTCAGCCGCCATGTACCCCGCACCCTCGCTCCGAATAAAGTCCGATGGGCCAAGCTAGCCGGAGGGGAACGGGGAGTAGTGCTCTGGGAAGGTTCACCAAGAAGGGCGACGGTGAGCGGTCCTCTTGGACGTGGGTTTATCGTGGCGGAGAGGGACAGCGATCTCCGACTTCATGGGCGTAGTCGGCCCCGACGGTCCCTCCTCTGAGGGTCGAGATGTGGCTTCGAACCCCCCCGCACCGGCGCTGACGGTCTCCCCCGCGGAGCTGGGTGACGTCCGACCATTGGTCGAGCTTTACCTCGGACAATCGGCGGATGATCGAAGGTTGTACCATCCGTTCCCGTTCCGGCGTTGGCTTTTGGTCGCCTTGTTCAGTGGCATTGTCCTCGAGCGTCCGATCTCGCGCCAGCTGGTTCGGATCCTCCCGCAGGCCACGATCGTCCTACTGGTGGCCCACCAGTCCGGGACGGCGCGCCCGATCGGTTTCTGCACCGTTCGGTTCCCACGCTCCCCGGATCGGGTCCGCAAGGCGCTGTTCGGCACCCTGGTGGCCCCCGAGGCCCGGGGTCTCGGAGTGGGAAAGTCGCTCCTGGCCGAGGCGAAGAAGGTCGGACGTGCCCATGGCGCGCGGTTCCTGACAGCGATCTTCCTCGCGCGGAATCGCGCGTCCACGCAGTGGGCCCAGCAGGGCGGGATGACGGTCGCCCCGACCTCCCCGGACCGGCACGCCCCCGGTGAGGCCAACTTCTTTGGCGAACAGCCGCTCTGAACCACAGTTCGCGGGGGCGACCCGAGCCTAGGGGTCCCAACGCCTGGAGGACCGAAGAGCGGCGAGGGCTTCCGTAGTGACCCATGGGTTGAGCCTCCGACCGGTTCCGCCCCAGTGGACTCGCTCCGCCATCCGGGTCGAGGTAGAGCGGCTCACCGTCGAGTAGTACTTCGCCTGCGCCCCCCACCCTCCGCCAGGAAGCTCGAGGGACTCGAGGAGGTCCAGCGCCTCGGAGCAGCGCGGGTCCTTCGCCCGGCCGAGACGAGCCATGGCGGTCAGCCCGCCCAGCACATCGTAGTGCCAGTACCTAGGGAAGTGCAACTTCGTGAAATCAGGTTGCATGATTCGTCCGTTCGAAACTCGTCGGAACAGACGACGTCGTAGGAACACCTCGCTCGCCTTGCGCGCCGCCTCCGTGGCGGCGCTGTTGCGGAACTGCTTCCCGTACTCCGTCAGTGCTCGAGTTGCGAGTAAGGTCTCTGCGAATGACGACGTGTCAGCGGAGGGGGTAATGTCGCAATTCCACCCTCCGTCGGGCCACTCCCAGTGCAGGAGCCTCTCCACCAGCTGAGGGGTTCGAGCATTGTTCAGCCCGAGGAGGGTCGTGGCGTAGAGAGATCCCGCCTGCTGAGAGGCGCAACGGCGGTACCTTCCATTCACTAGGGGGACCCCCCGCCTCCCGCGGTTTCGATAGGCCTCGGCTTTCGAGCGGGATTCGAACTCGGTGAAGTAGTGGGATCCGAGCCAGAGTGCGTAGCTTCGATCTCGCAGAGGGAACAGTGCGGGTTCGCCACGAGGGTACCCGATATCGGCGAGGCTCAACAGAGCCCAATGGATGCCCCTCCACTTGTCATAGACCGCCCATCCGGCGTGGGTGCTCGTAAGCCGCTCGCGGGACTGCAGGAGAGACTTGGAGCGCGGCGAGCTTCGGATCTCGTCCTCCAGCCGCCGGATCCTTCGAGAATCACGGTCCTCGTCCAGGACATGCACGCGCGCACGCCAGCGGACCGAAGGATCGCTCGATTCCAGGAGTCCTTTCAGTACGCCGGTTCGGTTCATCGGAGATTGGGTCCCCCACAACTTCCGGCCTTCAAGAGGTCACTTGGGACATTCGTGGCCCCCGGTGGGTGAAATCCGCGTTGCACCCACCCCCCGCGGCGGGCAGGGCAGCCGGCTCCCTCAGGACCGGCCGGCTCACCGAGCCTGCCTGTGCGCATGTTCATTATCGAGGGAGGTTTCGGCGATTGGATGGGCCTCCCCGAGAGCCGGTACGCCCTGAGGGGTGGACAATGGGGCTACGACCGACTGCTCGTGCTCTCTCGCGAGCGCTGGCCCGACACAGAACGATTGCTCCATCAGGCCGGCGTCGCGACCGGGAATCGCTGCGTCGACCTCGGCTGCGGGGGTGGAGAGGTGACCATGGAGATCGCGAACATGGTTGGAACCTCCGGTTCTGTCCTGGGGATCGACCGGGACGAGGTGAAGCTCGACCTGGCCCGGAAGGCGGCCGCCGGCCGGTACCTCCGCAATGTAGAGTTCCGCCAGGGATCCGTGCAACAGTGGAACGAGGTGGAGAGCTACGATCTGGTGTACTCGCGGTTCCTGCTCCAGCACCTCCCGGGGCCGGTCGACGTCATCAAACGGATGTGGCAGTCGGTGCGAAGAGGCGGAGTCCTCGTGATCGAGGACGCGGACCACGACGCCTGGGCGGTCGATCCTCCCAATCCCGGCTTCGACTTCTTCTACCGAAACCTCCGGGAGGTGCTGCACCATGCCGGCGGAGACTCGACCATCGGCCGCAAGCTCTATCGGTACTTCCTGGAAGCCGGGATCGCGAACCCCCATGTGAAGCTCGTCGCTCCCCTCCGCCTCCGCGGAGAAGGGAAGGTCATGGCCCTTCTGACCCTGGAGTCGATCTCGGAGTCGATCACCGGGTCGAACCTGGCCACGGCGGATGAGGTGACCGCCGCCCTGACCAGCCTGCAGGAGGTTACCAAGGATCCGCGATCGCTCTTCTGCGGCCCGAGGGTCTTCCAGGTGTACGCAAAGAAATCCCGGTAATGGAGGAGTAACGTGAACGGGAATGCCGTCCCGGCTGGGAGATCGACTCCGCAGCGACCGGCTCGAGGGCGGGCCTGCGCACGATGCGGCACGTCGCTGCGCGGGAGGGGGGCTCCCAATGCTCTTTGGTGCCGCGCGGACCGGGTTGTGGTCTGTGCTACGTGCTCGATGCTGCGGACCGGGCTCCCGCGATGCCCTCGGTGCTCGATGCGGGTCAGGGGCATGTGGCTCGCGGGGCTCGTGGGCGTGTTCGCCATGGTTTTCCTCCTGACGAGCGCGGTCTTCTCGGTCCTCGACTGGCCGACGATCCAGCAGATCGGCCTCCCCTCCGAATCGATCGGTGCGGTCAAGCTCGGTGACCAC
>DASQHP010000098.1:0-50405 GCA_035632035.1 Thermoplasmata archaeon
CGGCGGCGCCGCTCGAACGTGTCCGCGGTGAAGAGGGCCTTGCGCTGCCGACGCGGCTGCCGTGAAGCCACCGACACCTCTCTTCCCTCCTACAGAATGATGGACGACGCCGCGGCGATGCGCGGCCAGCGCTCCGCCGCCTCCTTGGCGACGGGCCCCTTGATCTGCGATCCCTTGATCTCCCCGGTCTCGGTGGTGATGACGGCCGCGTTGTCCTCGAACTGGAGCCGCATCCCATCGGCGCGCCGCATCGGGGCGCGGGCGCGCACGATGACGGCGTGGAGCACCTGGCGGCGCATCTCGGGCGTCCCCTTCTTCACGGAGACGATGACGAGGTCGGCGATGCCGGCCCTCGGGTAGCGCCGGTGCGTGCCGTGCCAGTTGCGCACGGCGATGATCTCGACGACCTTCGCGCCGGTGTTGTCGACGCAGTCGAGCCGAGCGCCCTTCGGGAGCCCCCGTCCGCGGCGTCCCGGTAGGCCCTTCATGGGCTCGCCTCCGTCGGCGCCGGGGCCGCGGGGGCCGTCGCCGGCGGCTCCTCGCCCTTCACGCGGCGCGCGGCCTCGCCGAGGTCCTCGACGATGCGGAAGGAGACGGTCTTCGAAAGCGGCCGGGTCTCGGCGATGCGGACCCGGTGGCCGAGGGTGAGAGAAAGACAGGGGGGCGCGTGGGCGAGGTAGCGCCGGCGGCGCTTCTCGAACCGCTCGAACTTCGGGATGTAGTGGAGCAGCGTCCGTTCGACGACCGCGGTCCGCTGCATGCCCGTCGACACGACGGTGCCCTCGAGGATCTGGCCCCGCAAGGAGAGGTGGCCGTGGAACGGGCAGAGCGCGTCGTCGCACGCCGTCTTCGGCGCGCGGACGTCGAGGCCCACGTCGCGGGCCCGTCGCTTGCGGGGAGGTGAGGATGGACTCATCGGGCGCTCCGGTGGCCGCGGTCGAGCAGCCGCTTCGTGCGGTCTTCGGGGCGGACGCGTAGGAGGTCGCCTCTTAACGGTAACTCCCGGTCGCCGAGGAAGATGGCGCCGGAGAGGCCGGCCTTGGGGACCTTGATGATCCGGTGGTCGCCGTCGCGCCGGACATGGAGAAGGTGGAGCGTCTCGTCGACGAGCGTCCCGCGAAGCGGAAGACGCGTGAGCCCCGGGGCCACATCCACGACGACCGGCGCGCCCAGGATCTCTCCCGCGAGCGCCGTGGTCTCCTCGGGCGTCGGCGCGGTGGCCGGAGCCGACGCGGGCCGGGGCTTCACGGGCCTGCCGTCCCCGGGGCCGCGGTCGCGCCCCGTTCTCGTTCCGAGAGGACGGTCAGGGACCGGGCGACGTTCGTGCGAAGGGCGCGCATCCGGCCCGGGCTCGGCGGCGCACCGCCCATGGCCGCGACACCGCGCTCCCGCAGGAGGTCGTTCTCGATCTGCGCGATCTTCTCGCGCAGCTCCGCGTCGCTGAGCGCGCGGAGTTCCTTCATCCGAAGGAGCGTCACACCGCCTCCGGGCTCGGCGCGGGTGGCACGCCCTCGAGCGAGGGGGTCTCTTCCACGACCACCTTGGGCCGTTCCTCGACGCCGCGGACGCGGATCTCATCAGGGAGCTTCGCCGTCGGGCGCATGATCCAGACGTTGACGCCGATGACGCCCGGCTTCAGCCGGGCCTGGTAGAACCCCTTCTGCATGAAGAGCCGCACGCCCTCACCGCAGTACTTGATCGTCCCGGCCTTGAACCGCTCCGTCCGGTGGCGCTCGCCGGTGAGCTTTCCTGAGAGGATGACCTGGCATCCGCGGGCGCCGCTCTCCATGATGCGCCGGACCGTGGAGTGGCCCGCGCGGCGGAAGTGCCAGCCCCGCTCGAGGGTGGACGCGAGCTTCTCGGCCATCAGCTGGGCGTTGAGCGCCGGCTGGCGCTCCTCCTGGACCTCGATCTGGGGGTTGTCCAGCTTGAACCGGGCCTGGATGTCCTGGGTCAGCTGCTTGATGAGCTCGCCGCGTCGGCCGATGAGAATGCCCGGGCGCTCGCAAATGAGCGTGACGCGGGTCCCCATCGGGGTCCGCTGGATGTCGAGACCCCCGAAGCCGGCGCGGGCGCTCTCCTGGACGAGGTAGTCCTTGAGCAGGACGCGGCGGATCGACTCCTGCATGATGCGCCGCTCGCTCGCCATGCCTAGGACACCTCCCGCTCGGCGACCACGATCTCGACGTTGGTCGTCTGCTCGTTCCACTGCGTGGCTCGGCCGTGGGCCCGGGGCATGTTCGCCCGCACGATGCGGCCCCGGGCGCACGAGGCGACCTTGATGAACAGCTGGTCGGTGTCCATCCCCTCGTACTCCGCGTTCGCTTCGGCGTTGGCGAGGAGCTGGAGCAGCTGCTTCGCGATCTTCTGGGGGAACCGGCCCGGCCCGGTGCCCGTGTGGTGCGCGGTCTCCTGGTTGTAGCGTCGGAACGGGATGGCCCGGCGCTTCGCGATGACGTCCTCCAGGATCGCGCGGGCCGACTCGATCGAGCGGCCGCGCAGCGCGTTCAGGACCTCGTAGGTCTTCTTGGGCGAGACCGGCAGCTCGATGGCGCGGGCCCGCGCCACCGTCTCGCCCGCCTTCGCTGTGAACGTGTACCCGCGCATCTTCCCCTACTTGAGCGGCATGAACTTCGACGAACGCGTCGCCCCGACGCCCGGCCCCGAGTGCTTCTCGAAGCGGCGGGTGAGCGCGAACTCGCCGTAGTAGTGGCCGATCATCTCCGGCCGGACCTCGATCTCCTTGAACTCCTTCCCCGAGTGGATCGCGACACGGTGCCCGACGTGGACGGGAAGGACGAGGGCGTCGCGGCAGTGGGTGCGGATGGGGCGGTCCTTCGGGTGCTCGACGATCTTCTCCAGGAACCGCTGCACCTCGACCGTGAAGCCCCGGCGGATCGAGCGACGGGCGCGGGCGCTGAGCACCTTAGACAGGTCGGCGAGGCTCATGGCCTGCAGCTCGGGGAGCGAGCGGCCACGCATCGAGAACTCCCGCTTCTTGCGGACCTCGACCTTTCGGGCCTTCCGTGCCTTCGCCATCTAGGCCCCTCCGGCCCGCGCGCGGCGCTTGCCCCGCTTGGGGGAGAATCGTCCGACCTTGGCGCCGGGCCAGGTGCCGGCCGAGACCGTCGACGGGCGCCCCACGTGCTGGTGGGCACCCCCGCCGTGCGGGTGGTTGACGGGATTCATGGCGACCCCGCGGACCTTGAACGCGGCGCGGGCGAGCGAGCGGACCATCAGGACGCGCTTTCCCGCCTTGATGATCGGGCGCTCCAGCCGGCCTCCGCCGGCGATAGCACCGACCTGGGCCCGGCACGTGGCGAGCAGCTGCTTGAACGCTCCCGAGGGAAGCTGCACCGTGACCTCGCGACCGGTGTGGGCCACGACGAGGGCGCTCGCGCCCGCCGTCCGGACCAGCCGGCCGCCGTCGAAGGGGTTGACCTCGAGGTTGGAGACGAGCGTCCCGTCGGGGACGTCGCGGAGCGCGAGCACGCTCCCGCGGTGCACGCTCGCATCGTGGAGCGTGAACTTGTCGCCGGTCGCGATCCCCTCGGGAGCGAGGAGCCGGATCTTCTCACCGGAGCTGGTCTCGGCGGAGACCACGGGGGCCGTCCGACCGGGAGCCTGCTCGATGGCGACGACCGTCGCCTCGCCGACCAGCGAGGGGCTCGGGAGATAGACGGCGCCGTGGTGTCGGTGGCTCGGGGAGGTGTACGCGCCCGTCCCGGCCCCGCGTCGCCGGGAGCCGATCCGCTTTCCCATCAGAACACCCCGGCCCGGCTGCCGATGTCCTCGGCCGAGTATTCGGGCTTGAACTTCACCGTCGCGATCTTGCCGGTGCGCACGATCTTGGTGTTGACCTGCGCCACCTTGCAGCTGTAGAGCTCTTCAACGGCCCGGCGGATCTCGGCGCGGTTCGCGCGCCGGTCGACCACGAACTCGAGCTTGTTGAGCCGCTCCATCTCGTCCATCGACTTCTCGGTGACGTAGGCGTGGAGGATGATGCGGTGCCGGAGCTGCGTCATGCCGCGACGCCTCCTGCCCGGGCCCCGAGCGCGGTGAGCGCCGCCTTCGAGAACACGGTGAGACGGCCCGGGGTGCCGCCGGGGGCGAGGTCCTCGGTGCCCAGCCGGGGAGCAGCGACGACATCGACCCCAGAGAGGTTGCGGAACCCGCGCGCCTGGCCCGGGCCGCTCGTGACGACGAGGAGGCTCTTCGGCCCCCGTCGCAGGCGGCCCCGGCGCTTTCCGCGGCCGGCCCGGACGTGGACACCGTCCTGGGCGCGCTCGACGTCGTCCCAGAGGGCGAGCGTCGCGAGGAAGGCGCGGGCTTCGGCGGCGCTCGAGACCGACTCGATCGGGTCTTCGACGACCACCGGGAGATGGAGCCCGTCGGGAACGTCATGGCCCCGGGCCTTCAGGAGATGGGGCTCCCGTGTTGCCGCGAGCGCGCTGCGGAACGCGAGGCGGCGTTCCTTCGCGTTGACCTTCTTCGCCCAGATCGTCTCGACCTTGGGCGGATGAGCCGGTCGGCCCCCGACCGTGTTGGGCGCCTGGGCGCCTCGCATGCTGTCCATAAGACGGGGCGTACGGGCGACTCCCCGGCCCTTCCCCGACCATTCCACGCTGTGGCGGACGCCCGCGGTCGGAGAGGTCGAGTGCGGCTGCCGCCGACGCGACTGGGCCGCGACGACCGCGCGCTGGATCAGGTCCGGGCGCAGGGGGGTCGAGAAAGCGAGGGGCAGGGAGAGGGTCTCGCCGGGCTTTCCCTTGAGCGTGAGGAGGGGCACCCGGTGGTGGGGAGCGTGGTGCTCCGGGGGGGGCGTCCCCGACCGCTCGGCCGGGCTCATGTTCCCTGCTTGCTGGCGGTGGAAAGGTATCGGATGTCGACCTTCTCGACGGAGCTGACCTGGCTTCGGATCGGCGTCCGGAACCGCAGCAGCCGCTTCGCAGGACCGGGAAGGGACCCGTGGAGCACGACGCACGCGCTCCGGACTTCCCCATAGTGGGGCCATCCCCCGTGCGGTGTGATCGGCTCCGACCGGGGGTCCTTCACGATCTTGAGGATGCGCATGTTGTACTGGGTGCGTCGGTGGTACCCGATCTGACCGGCCTGGGGGATCCGGTAGGTGACGAAGCTCGGGTTGTGCGGCCCGAGCGTTCCGATCATGCGGCGGTGCTTGGAGTTCTTCCGGGGCTGGAGCTTCACGCCCCAACGCTTGGTGTGCCCGCCGAACCCCTTCCCCTTCGTGACGCCGAGCACGTCCAGGAACTCCCCTTCCTTGACGACCTGGTCGACGCGGAGCTCCTGGCCGAGGAGCCCAAGCGCGTACTGGCGCCGCTCGTCGGCCTTCTCGCCCGACACGCGGACCTCGAACAGCTCGGGGGTCTTCGACGGAACCCCCTGGAGGAGGGCGGGCTGGGTGTGGACGACCAGACGGACCTCGTCGCCCGGCGTCGATTCGAATCGCCCTCGCGCCTCCGCCGAGCTCGCGGGGTGGGTGGGGATGCGGCGTTCCACATCCTCCGATTGGCCACCGGCCCAGACCTCGGCGACGACCTGGGAGCCGTACGGGTTCGAGCGGTAGAGACGCGCCGCGAGGACGCGGATCGGGGGGACCTCGACCACGGTGACCGGCACGCTGACCTCCTGACCGGCGGTGGTGGAGCGCTTCCGGTAATCAACGATGAAGGCGTGGGTCATGCCGACCTTGTAGCCGGCGAACCCCTCCACGGCCGGCGCCTTGCCCGCGGGGCTCCACGACCGGATCCTAGGAACGGGCCGGGCGGAGCGTTTGCGGGGTGAAAAGCCGAGGGAGCCTCGGCGGGGACGATGACGACGGGCCATGGGTCGATGGGGTCGTGTGCCTCCGGTGGGGCCGAGGGAGAAAGGTGGCCTATATAACGGCTGGGATAAACGCCCTCGAGCGCCCTCAGAAAACTCCCGTTCTTCGAGGTGAATCGGGCCGAGCGGCCGGGGCTCTCCCGAACGCGCGCGTAGAGCAAGAGCCCGCCCGCCTCCGGCCGGTGGCCCGCCCTCCCGGGCCGCTCCCCCCCGTTCAAGGGGTATATACTCTGCCCGTCATGAATCGGTCAGCGCGTCGATGCCGAAGGACACGGACCTTTCCGAGCCGCCGCTGCCCCAACCGGGCCACATCTGGACGGTGGACGAGGCGAACCGGCGGCTGGACGGGATCCGCGAGACGCTCCCCCGGCTCCGGGCGTGGGTCGTCCGCCTCCGCGCCGTCCACGACGAACTGCATCGGCTCTCGGCGTTCTGGGGAAAGGAGCTCGAGGCGCCGGACAACCCGGACCGGGAGATGCGCGACCGGCTGACCGAGGAGTGGCAGAAGCTCACCCAGCGGCTGGAGGGCGAGGTTCACGGTCTCCAGGCCGAGGGGATCGAGATCAAGGACCTCGAAAGCGGGCTCATCGACTTCTACGCCCTCATCAACGGGGAGGTCGTCTTCCTCTGCTGGCAGCGGGGCGAGGACTCGGTCGAGTTCTACCACACCCTGGATGGCGGGTACCGCAGCCGCCGGCCCCTCCGGGAGAGCGGCGCCCACCGGTCCGGCGACGGACCGGAGCCCGTCGGCCGACGGCGCGCCTAGCCGGATTCCGCGGCCTGTCCGGACCAGACGATCGGAAGGAGCTGCAGGCTCGCGCCGACCACGCCGAGGCAGACGACGGCCGCCGCCGGCGCGCTCGCGAGGGGGAAGGCGGCCGTGATCCCGAGGACCGTGAGGGCCACCGGTGCGAGCGCGGCCCCGAGCCCTCCCGCGACCCCGAACGGTGCGTGGCGTCGCCGCGCCGCCGCGACGCCCCCGATCCCCGCGAAGATCGCCGCGATCCCCAGAAGGGCGGCGGCCGACCAGACGCTCGAGACGAACGACTCGAGCGTCGCGAACGGGCTTTCGTAGACGACGGTGGCATTCGCCGAGGCGCCGGGCACGAGCGCCACCTGGAGCGGCCCGGTTCCGCCGCCGGTGGCCGAGTACGTCGGCGAGAAGAACAGGTCGTAGGTCAGGGTCGTGTATCCGGGAGCCGACACGTTCAGCGTGGCTCCGCCCGCCGAGATCCCGGAGAAGGCGAACGCCCCGTTCGGGGACGAGAGCCCGGTCCTAACGGCGCCCGTCTCGGAGGTGAGGACGACGCTCGCTCCTCCCACGGGGGCGGAGAGGTCGGCGTTCATCACGGTGCCGGAGAGGTCGAACGTCGTGGGGCCAAGCGCCCTCACCCCGCTGTACACGAGCGCGCCCGCGAGACCCGCGAGGAGTAGGGTGCTCGCGACAAGGGCCACCGCCGCGAGCCGACCGACGGAGCGCCCCGGGACCCGAAGCGGGGGGAGCGGCGGATATACGAGGGGGAACACCTCCCACGAGAAGATCGGGGGCGGATTCGTCGGGGGGACGACCGCCACGGGAGATCCGCAGTGCGCGCACGGAAACCATCGGGCACCCGGGGCCGCCGGGACCATCGCCGCGAGCGGGGTCCCGCAGCTCGGGCAGCGTCCCGTCGCCCACGTGCCCGCCATCGGCGCGTGGGGAGACCGTCGCCCGTCTTATCGTTGAACCGAGCGCTCGCGAAGCCCCATCTGAGGGTCATCGGCGTCGACGACGGGGCGTTCCGCCGCACCGACCGGACCGCGCCGCTCGCGGCCGTCGTCCTCTCGTCGCCCCAGGATGTCGAGGCCGTCCTCCTGGGAGAGGTCACCGTGGATGGCACCGACGCCACGGCGACGATCATTCGCATGTTGAAGGGCTCCTCCCATCTCGTGGGCGCCCGCGCCCTCCTGGTGGACGGCGTCGCCGTGGGCGGCTTCAACGTGCTCGACCTCGCCGCGCTCTCCCGCCGCCTCGGGCTCCCCGTCGTCTCCGTCACCCGCCGACCGCCGGATTTTCCCCGGATCCGCGCGGCGCTCGCGAAGTACTTTCCCCGGGACTTCCGACGACGCTGGAGCCGCATCCGCGCGTTCCCTCTGTTCCCGATCCCGACCCTGGGGCGGCCCATCCTGGCGTCGGCCGTCGGGTGCACGCGACGCGAAGCGACCGCTCTCGTGCAGCGGCTCGCCGTCCGCGGCTACTGGCCCGAGCCGCTGCGCCTCGCCCACCTGATCGCGCACGCTGCTGGGACGAGCGGCGTCGCTAAGCGCGGGACCGGAAAAACCATTATCGCCCCGGCCGACCTGGCTTCCGCGGGCCTGTAGCTTAGCCTGGACAAAGTACTGGCCTTCTAAGCCAGCATTCTCGGGTTCAAAGGCCCCGGCGGGAAGCCACCGGGGCGGAGACTCCCGACAGGCCCGCCTTCACGGTGGCGAGGCGCCCGCCGCCCCGACCTCCGCCTCGCAACGGTCGCACAGGATCCCGTGAGGACCCGGAGGAAGCGGGTCGCCGCAGAGCGGGCACGTGGCGCGGGAGTCCGCCGCGGCGAGCAGCTCGGCGACGCTCGTGCGGAGCGCCGGATTCGGGAGAAGCCCGGTCGACTCCGGCCAGCGACGGGCGGCTCGGAACGGCTCGAACCGGGGCCGATAGATCCCGGTCTGCCGGTCCAGCGTGGCGAGGCCACGGGACTGGAGGGTCCTCAACGCGGAGATGCCGAACTCACGGACGCCTCCGAAGATCTGGGAGACCTCGATCGGTGTGAGGCCATGGGATTCCACGAGCATCTCGAGCACCCGCGCGGTGCGGACGGCGAGCTCCCCCCGAGCCACGAACGAATCGACGTCGAACGCGACGCGGCTCGTGCGCCGCACGCGCCGCTGGATGGGGAGCTGCCCCGCCCGGGCATCACGGAGCAACGCCGTGTCGAGCAGGTCGATCTCGTAGCGGTGGCGACCGTCGGCCGTGTAGAGGAGCACGGCCACGGAGAAGGGGACGAACCCCGCCTTGCGAAGGAGCTGGATGGACGGCCCCAGCGGGAGCAGCCCCGGCCGAGGATCCGGGCCCGAATCCGGCCGGCTCGTCTCCGCGGCCTTCGCGGTCCGGGGGACGTAGTAGTCCCGTCGCATCAGGCGCCCGATGGCGCGGACGGGCGCTCCGCCATCGACCGGCTGGACCTCCGCGGACCCGTCGGAGCTGAACCGGATCGAGCGGAAGGGGAACGTCCACTCCCAGGCCGGCCCCGCCGGCGGGGGGTTCACGACCGTGAGCTCGGCGTCCCAGAACGTCGCCCCGGGGTCGGCGAGCGCCGCATAGAGCGTGTCGTAGTGCCGGCCGGCTACGCTGATCTCCAGCGGAGCGAGGGGCGGGCTGCGGGAGGCCCGGTACTCGTCGTACGCCTGGACAAGCGCCGCCTCGGAGTAAGCATCGTGGCGGTCCCCCGCGGCGCGCCGGGCGAACCCCTGCAGTTCATCGACCGGGACCGACGGCACCGCCTGCGCGCTCCGACAGCAGTACCTCGTAGAGGCTGATAAACCGGCGGGCCACGACCTCGATGGAAGCGGTCCGACGAACGTACTCCACGCCCGCCTGGCCGAGTCGGCGCCGCCCGGCCGCGTCCTCGACGAGCTCGGCGATCCGCGCCGCGAGCGGGCCGGGCTCGCGGACCGGCACCAGGCGGCCTGTGACCCCATCGCGGACGATCTCCGCCGGCCCACCCTCCGTCGAGGCGATGCACGCCGCCCCCGAGGCCATCGCCTCCAGGAGCGCCACGGACGAGGTGTCCGCCGTGGACGGCAGCACGAAGACGTCACTCTGGGCGAGCAGCGACGGCTTCTCCTCCTCCGCGACGGGTCCGATGTACCGGGCCCGCCGAAGGGTCGGCGATTCGGAGGCGAGGCGCGCGCGGACGGCGGTCGATTCCGGGCCGCTCCCCGCGATGAGGGCGGAGAACGAGGTCGACCGCGGGATGGACTCGATGGCGTCCAGGAATCGGTGGATCCCTTTGTCGGCCGTGAGCCGGCCCAGGAACGTGACCAGCGGGGCGTCGGGAAGCCCGCAGCGCTCGCGCCAATCCGGCGTGGAGATGCCCGGATGGAACCGGTCCAGCTCGATGCCGTTCGGGATCACCTGGACCGGCCGTCGGAACGGCTTGGTCGCGCGCGCCTCCAGCGCGCGGCGGGCGGCCTGCGTCGGGGCCGTGGTCGTGTCGCACCGCCAGTAGGTCCCGAGGCCGTAGAAGGAGGCGATCCGCAGGAACAGCTGGACGAACGGCCGGCCCTCGAAGCTCTCCTGCATCTCGTAGACGTTCGTGTGGAACGTCCCGACGAGCGGCTTATGCCAACGGCGGGCGGCGAGGAACCCCTCGCTGCCCATGATGCCCGGGGTGTGGACGTGGACCACGTCCACGCGCGAGCCGAACCGCTCGCCGATGAGCTGCGTGAACGGAAAGACCGCCCAGCGGTACTCGGAGTAGAGCGGAACGGGGACCGAGCGCGACCGGACGACCTCGACGCCGTCCAGGTCGACGCGGCCGCCGGATTCGCCCTTCACGGGATTGGGGGTGAACACCTGGACCCGGTGGCCCAGCCGGGTGAGGGTGCGGGCGAGGGCGCTCACGACCGTGGCGACCCCGTCCCGGGTCGGCGGGTAGCTCTCGGTGAAGAACGCGACGTCCATCCCCGACCGGCTTCCCTCAGAGAACGATATTAAACGACCGCTGCAGGAGGCTCTTGGTCCGCTCGTCGAAGCTGTGCGGACCCACCGAGACGATCAGCGCGGAGGGGTTGCGGGCGACCTCCCCGGCCGCGAACTGGACGAACCGTAGCATCCCATCGACCCCGCCATCGCCGGTCGCGAGCACCTCGAGCGCGTCCACGTAGACCAGGGCGCCCCCCTCCCCCGCGGCCGCCTCCCGGATCCGTCCGGCGACCACGGTGGCCGGTAGGGAGCCGTCGGTCGTCGGGCCCCCGACGTTGGGAACGCCGACGCGTAGCACGACGATGTGGCCCGTCGGGTCGGGCGGGAGGTCCGGCGGATGAAAGCTCACGATGACCGCGCGCGGGTATCGGGCGAGGCCCGCCCGGAGCATCGAGAGCGCCCGGTCCGGCCGCTCCTCGAACAGGAGGTACGACGTGGAGGCCTGGAGACCGGGCGCGGACGGTGGAGGCGCCGAACCGATAGCGGGGCGCAACATCGCCCCGAACTGGGCGCGGCGCGGGGGCGAGAGGAGGCTCTTGCGCTTCAGGTCCACGTCCTCGCGGAGGCGCGCGAGCCGGCTTTCGACGAGGAGCCGGAGCTCCTGGGCCGTGTGGCCCCGGGACGCGTGCTGCAGCATCTCGCGGAGCGCCTCGCGGAGTCCCTCCCCGTACCCCTCGGAGTACGCCTCCGCCCACTCCTCGTCGGCCGCCGGTGGAGTACGCGGGGGACGCGGATTCTCCGGCGACTCGGGCCCGCTCACGCTTTCGCGGTGCCCGTCGGGGGGGCTTCGGGCACGGGCTCCGGTGGAGCCCGCGGGGACGGGGGGGTGCCGACCTCCTCCGCGGGAGTGAACTTGTAGCCGTAGTGGATGACGCCGGCCCGGCCCTCTTCGCGGAGCTTGCGGAACGTCGCCTTCACCTTGAGCCCGATGCGCGCCTCGGAGGGCGAGATGTCCACGACCTGGCCGGTCAGCTGCGGCCCCTCGCGGGTCCGGACGATCGCCAGCACATAGGGCACCTGCATCTCGAAGCCTTCGGCCGGGTCGTGGACGACGGTGAACGTCACCACCTCGCCGTCGCCCGAGAGCTGGAACGGCTCGAGGCGACCCAGCGACGCCCGGTGCTTAGCGCACGTTGGGCAGACCGAGCGGGGCGGGAAGTAGACGGTGCGGCAGTTCGTGCACCGGGAGCCCCCCAGGTTGTACCGGCGCGGCGTCTCTCTCCAGAACCGTGCGATCGACATCGATCCCTCCTAGTTCACCCGCTCCAAGAGATGGACGGCGGTGGTCGCCCCGGTCCCGCCCACGTCATGGGTAAGACCGAGTGAGGCGCCGGCGACCTGCCGGTCCCCGGCCTCACCGCGAAGCTGCCGAACGACCTCCACGACCTGGGCGACGCCGACGGCCCCGAACGGCCGGCCCTGCGCCTTCAGCCCGCCGGAGGGATTCACAGCGAGCGCGGCCCCGGGTCCGACCGCCCCGTCGCGGTAGCGGCGCACCGCCTCCCCGCGCGGGACCAGTCCCAGGTCTTCCAGCGCCACGAGCGCCGAGATGGTGAACGCGTCATTGATCTCGGCAACGCGGACCTCCGACGCCGTCCGGTGCGCCTGGGCGAACGCCCGCTTCGCGGCGACCACCGTCGAATCGAGCGTGGTCATGTCCCGGCGGTGCTGGAGCGCCATCGTGTCGGTCGCAACCTGGCTCGCCGCGATCCGGATGGGCGTGTCCGTGAACTTGCGGGCGCGGTCGAGCGGGCCGAGCACGACCGCCGCCGCCCCGTCGCTGAGCGGGGCGCAATCCAGCATCCCGAGCGGCTCCGCCACCGGCGACGCGTTCAGCACCTGCTCGACGCTCAGGCGATTGCGGTAGTGCGCGTTGGGGTTCTTCGAACCCATCTCGTGCGCGTGGACCGCGACCCGAGCCAGGTCCTCGCGCGTGGTTCCGAAGTCGTGCATGTGGCGCCGGGCGATCATCGCCCAGAGGGCCGGCAGCGTCGCGCCGAAGACGACCTCCCACTCGTGGTCCGCCGTCCCATTGGCGACGCGGTTCGCCTCGGTGTCGGGCACATCGGTGAGCTTCTCCGCTCCCCCGACGACGACGAAATCGTAGAGCCCGCTCGCGACGGCGAGGTAGCCCTGGTGGAGGGCGAGCGCGCCGCTCGCGCCTCCGCCCTCGACGCGGACAGCGGGGAGGTGGTGGCCGGCGAGCCCGGCATAGTCGGTGATCAGCGGCGCGATGTGCTCCTGTTCGATCAAGGAGCCGCTCGCCATGTTCCCGAGATAGAGGCCGTTGAGGTTGCCGCTCGAGAGCTTCGCATCCACGAGCGCCTGGAAGCCCGCCTCGATGCCGATCTCGCGGAACGAGCGGTCCCACAGCTCGCCGAACCGGGTCTGTCCCACTCCGAGGATGGCGACGTCGCGCACGCTACGAACCTCCCATGTGGATCTTGCCGCGGAACTTCGCGTAGACCGCGTAGGGGATCTCGACCCCGCCGTCCAGGAACTGCTGGACCTTCGGGCCGTACGCGCGGTTGAACGTCGCGAGGTCGTCGGTCGTCTCGATGTCGAAGGCATCGGAGCCGGCCCCGCTCCCGTATCCGACCATGAGGATCCGCTGCTTCGGCTCGGCGACGTCCAGCACGTTCGCGAGCCCGATCAGCGCGGCCCCCGAGTAGGTGTTGCCGATGTAGGGGGTGACGAGCCCGTAGCGCATCTGCTCGTCGGTGAACCCGAGCTGCCGGCCGACGCGCTGGGGGAACTTCCCGTTCGGCTGGTGGAAGACGACGTGGGCGTAGTCCTTCGGGCTCGAGCCCACGACGTCCATGATCCGCTTCGCGCACTCGCTCACGTGGCGGAAGTACGCGGGCTCGCCGGTGAACCGGCCACCGTGGCTCGGGTACCGCTGGCCCTCGCGGCGCCAGAAGTCCGGCGTGTCCGTGGTGTAGGAGAGCGTGTGCCGGATCCGGGCGATGACCCGTTCGCGGCCGATGACGAACGCCGCTCCGCCGGCGCTCGCCGAGTACTCGAGGGCATCGCCCGGGGCGCCCTGGCTCGTGTCGGAGCCGATGGCGACCCCGTAGCGGATCATCCCGGCCCCCACGAGCCCGAGGCAGGTCTGGATGGCCGCCGTCCCGGCCTTGCAGGCGAACTCGAAATCGGCGGCGGTGAGGTTGGGCGTCGCTCCGACGGCCTGCGAGACGACGGTGGCGGTCGGCTTCACCGCATACGGGTGCGACTCGCTTCCGACGTAGAGCGCCCCCAGCTCCTGGGGGTCGATCTTCCCGCGAACGAGGGCGATGCGCAGGGCCTCCGTGCTGATAGTGATCGTGTCCTCATCGGGGGCGGGCACGCTCTTCCTCACGACGTTGAGCCCCTGGCCCATCGCCGCGCCGTCAGTCCCCCAGACGTTGCCGATCTCGACCGGCGTGATCCGGTACCGGGGTACGTACGCGCCATAGCTCACTATCCCTGCATCGATCATCCAGGTTCCCTACAGTTCCTCGAGCCGCTCCAGGACCTCCTTCGGTCCCAGGGTGGTGGTGAGGAGCGGAATGTTCTCCACCTCGCTCAGCCGCACCGCCAGCGGGTCGATGCGGCCGGGGTTCGCGAAGACGACGGCGGCGGGCTTGAGGGGATGCGCCCGGATCGCCACCATCGGGGAGCGACCGTAGCGGACGTTGGAGAAGATGAGCGCCCGCTGCGTCGTCCAGCCGTAGACCTCCACGAACCGCGAGGCGTCGATGGAGAGGATCGCCCGCGGCGCGTCCAGGAGCGTGAAGCCGTGGATGTCCCGGTGAAGGTCGATCCGGCTCGCCGGTTTCGCGTCCAGCGTCTCGGCGAAGGAACGCAGCGGGAGGGCGATGGAGAACTCGCGCAGGGCGAGGATGCCGTCCGAGTGCGGCCGGACCCCGAGCCGCTGGCCGACCTTCCCCCCCTGGCGCTCGTCGACGTCGAAGAGGGCCTGGACGTACCGCCGGATGAACGTGGCCCCGGGGCTCGCCCGCCGCTCGCCTTCGTAGTCGCTCACGACCGAGGGCACGGTCGTGAGGGCCTTCGCGAGGTCGCGCTGCGAGACCCCGAAATCCTCCCGCCACTTGCGCAGCGTGCGCCCCGGATGGGCCGAGAGGACGACCTCGCCCGCGATCTTCTCTCGGAGCTCCACGTCCACGGGCGAATCCACCGGGCCGGGGGATAAAAGCGTTGGCGCGCATGTCGTTGGGGGGGTTCGACAGCAGCCGTATTCCTCCTCGGTCCCGGTGAGCCGGAGGAGTGGACCGGGCGAGAGTTTCCGACGGGGGTCGATCCCCACCGCCCTTTGAACTCGCGGCCTCTACCTTGCCAAGGTAGCGATCTTCCGGGCTGATCTACCGGCCCACTTTGTCGGCGACGCGAGCCGACCCTTAAGCGTTTGGCCGGGGCGCCGCTTCTCGAGGGATGGGGACGGCCGCCGGCAGAACCGGCGGCCCGATTCAGCACAACGGTTATCCCACCCGACCCGCTCCGGCCGCCGATGCCCGAGGAGCCCTCGGCCGGCGAACCGATCGATGTCCTGCTCCGGAGCACCCGCGACCTGCTCCGCCCCGAGGAGATCGTGCGCGAGGCGACCCGCGACCTCGTGAAGGCCGAGATCCGGGAGCACCTCGAGAAGACGCTCCGGGAGGACGCGGCGCTCGCGCGCGACCTCCATGACGCCGTGAAGGGCCTCCTCGAGGCGCGGGCGATGGAGTACGCTGCGCTGCTGAGGATGGGCACCGTGACGGCCCGCCTCGGCCTCGCGGCGATGCCCCCCAAGGTGCGCGAGGCGATGACGAAGGATATCGTCGCGCTCATCAGCCGCGAACTCGGCCAGATCGTCGAGAAGTCACTCTGACCATGACGGCGATGTCGGCGGATCAGGTCCGGATCTACGAGGTGAAACGCGTCGACGTCGAGGGGGCCATCGTCATCGACGGCTTTCCCTCGGTGGGACTCGTGAGCTCGATCGTCGCGAACTACCTCATCGACACGCTCCACATGGAGCAGATCGGGATCGTCGAGTCCCCGTCGTTCCCGACGGTCTCCCTCGTCCGGAACGGCAATCCCCAGCACCCCGTCCGCATCTATGCCGGCCGTCCCTCGGCGGACCGGGTCGGACGGGTCGCCGACCGCATCGTCGCGTTCGTTTCCGAGTTTCACCCGCCGCCCAACATCATCCATCCCCTGGCGACGGCGATCATGGACTGGGTCCAGGAGCAGCGATGCGGGTTCGTCGTCTCCCCGGAGGGGCTGGTCGTCGAACGCTCCCCCGAGAGCGGACATCATAATCGTCCGCCCAAGCTCGCCGACGTGAAGGTCTACGGGGTCGCCAGCACCCAGAAGGCCCGGGACCTCTACATCGAGCCGAACACCCTTCCCTTCGTGGAGGGGGTCATCACGGGCATCGCGGGCGTTCTCCTCAACGAGGGGCGCCGCCGCGGCTTCGATGTCCTCACGTTCCTCGCCGAGGCGCAGTCCGACTATCCCGACGCTCGCGCGGCCGCGAAGGTGATCGAGACCATCAACCGGATCATCCTGCGGACGCCGCTCGACCCGGTCCCGCTCTACCACGAGGCGGAGCGGATCGAGCAACAGCTCCTGTCGATCCAGCGGAGCGCCGCCGAGCGCGGCCACCAGGAGCGAGCCCCGACACCCTCGACGCCGATGTACCGCTAGTTCGCGGGTATCTGCGCGATCAGCTCGCGCACGCCGGCGATGAGCCGGTCCGCGTCGGCCGGGGTGTTGTAGAGGTAGAACGACGCGCGCAGGTTCCCGGGGAGGCCGTGCCGCTGGTACCAGGAGTGGACGCAGTTCATCCCCGAGCGCACCAGTACACCATGGCCCGCGTCGAGGAACAGCGCGCCGTCGTGGGGATCCACCCCGTTCAGGTGGAAGGCGAAGATGCTGGGGCGTTCCCGGGCGTCGGCGGGGCCGAGCAGGCGAAGGCGCGGCTCTCCGCTCAACGCCTTCGTGACCCTCGCATTCAGGTCGCGGTCATGCTCGACGATCTCCGCCCGTCCGGCGCGCTCGAGGAACCGGAGGCCGGCGTGGGCGCCGATCACCCCGGCGTAGTTCTGGAGCCCGGCCTCGAACCGGTGGGGGGGAGGACGAAGGGCGTGGTCGTCCAGCGTCGACCATTCGACCGTCTCGCCTCCGAGGAGCAGCGGCCGCAGGCGCTCGATGGATTCCCGCCGCGCGGCGAGGACACCGGTTCCGGTGGGGCCGAGCATCTTGTGCGCCGAGAGCGCGTAGTAGTCGACGCCGAGGCGCGCCATGTCGATGGGCGCGTGCGGGGCCGCCTGGCAGCCGTCCAAGAGGACCTCCGCCCCATGCGCGTGCGCGCGCTCGACGATCTCGCGGGCGGGAAGCGTGCGACCGTCCAGGTTGGACGTATGGAACATGCTCACGAGCCGGACTCCTCCGGCGAGCTTGGATTCCAGGAGGTCCATCGGGAACGACCCGTCATCGGCGAGCGGCAGGGTGTCGAGACGGATCCCCCGCTCCCGGACGAGCCGCTGCCAGAGGACGAGGTTGGAGTTGTGCTCCTGGTCGGTGACCAGCACCCGGTCACCCTTCTCCCAGGGGATCCCCTGTCCGACCACGTTGATCGCCTCCGTCGCGTTCCGGACGAAGACGACCGCGTTGCGGTCCGGGGCGCCGAGGAACGTCGCAAACCCGTCGCGGGCCGCCTCGAACCGGTGGGAGACCTCCTCGGCGAACCGGTGCAGGCTGCGGCCCGCGCAGCCAGGAAACTCGCGGTAGTACTCGGACATCGCCTCCAGCACCTCGCGCGGGATGAGCGACATGCACGCCGAGTCCAGGTAGGCCGGCGCGGGGTGCCCGGGCCGAGAGCGGAGGGCTGGGAAATGCCCGCGCACATTGGGGATGTTCACGGCGAGCTCCGCTGGAGGGCGAGGCTCGAGACGACCAGCGCCGCGGCGCCCACGGGAAGGACCTCATCCGGGGGCGCGAACCGGGCGGTGTGGAGTCCCTCGGATTCGCCGGCACGGCCGGTGCCGAGCTTGAGGAACGTTCCCGGTACCCGCTCGAGATAGCGGGAGAAGTCCTCGGCGCCCATCGCCGGTTCGTCCAGCTCGCGCAGCGACCGTTCGCCGAACTCGCGGGTGAGCCCGTCCACGACGATCTCGGTCGCGAGCGGGGAGTTCACCGTGGCCGGGTACCCCCGGAAGTACTCAACTTCGGCGCGGGCCCCCAGGCTCTCGGCGAGATGGCGCACCCGACCGCGGATCGCTCGTTCCATCTCCGTTCGAGTCTCGGCGCGCAGCGTCCGAACCGTCCCTTCGAGCGTCACCTCGTCCGGGAGAATATTGTGTCGGGTCCCGCCGTGGACCATTCCGACGCTGATCACGGCGGGGTCCACGGGATCCCGGAGCCGGCTCACCAGCGCCTGCATGCCGAGGACGATCTCGCTCGCGACCACGATCGGGTCCCGGCCGAGGTGCGGGTAGGCCGCGTGAGACCCTCGCCCCACGACCCGGACCACGAACCGATCCGCCGCGGCATAGACGGGGCCTTTCTTCCAGCCGATGGTGCCGACCGGAAGCTCCGGAGTCACATGCTGGCCGACCACGAAGTCCACGCGGGGCTTGCGAAAGACCCCCAGACGGAGCAGAGGGAGCGCGCCTCCCGTCTCCCCCTCTTCCTCCGCCGGCTGGAAGATGAGCTTCACCGGGCCGCGCAGGGAATCTGGATTCGCCGCCAGCATGGCGGCCGCGCCGAGAAGGCAGGCCATGTGCACGTCGTGTCCGCACGCGTGCATGCGGCCCGGGAACCGGGAGCGGAAGGAGAGCCCCGTGGCCTCGGCCACCGGAAGCCCATCCATGTCGGCTCGGAGCGCGACCACGGGCCCGGGCCGGTCGGCCCCGAGAAGGCCGATGACGCCGGTGGAGCCCGGATAGGTCGTGGTGGGGATTCCGAGAGCCTTCAACGCCGCACGGACCTTCGCCTGGGTCCGTCGCTCCGAGTTGGAGAGCTCGGGCTCGCGGTGGAACGCGGCCCGCCAGCGTCGCATCGCGGGAAGAAAACCCCGCGCGACCTTCCTCCACTCACCGGGGCCGCTGGCCATCGGCGCGCCCCAGCAGCGTCGCGCTATATGAGCGCCGGCGCACGCGGTGGGCCCCCGACGCGTCTCGGGAGTGCGTGCAGTGACCTCGACCGTGAGAGGGGTGGCCAACTCTATATCGGACCCGGCGGTGGGCACGGATCGGGCGAACTTCCGGCTCCCTCTTGGGACAGGATGGGCAGCCGGTCGCCAAATAAGATTATTATTTATAGTAGAGCTGCCATATCCATAGCGTAAGTCGGACGCTGGCCGGGGGTCGGTGTCGAGGGACAATCTCATGGCGAAGATCATTGGAATCGACCTCGGTACGAGCAATTCGGCGGCATCGGTCCTGGAGGGGGGGCGACCGGTCCTCATCCCGAGCGCGGAGGGGACGACCGTCGGGGGCGGGAAGGCTTTCCCGTCGTACGTCGCCTTCACCAAGGACGGCCAACTCATCGTCGGCGAGCCCGCTCGCCGCCAGGCGATCTCGAACCCCGAGGGGACCGTCACCGCGTTCAAGCGGAAGATGGGGACGGACCACAAGTACCGCATCTTCGGGAAGGAGTACACTCCCCAACAGCTCTCCGCCTTCCTCCTCCAGAAGATCAAGCACGACGCGGAGTCGTTCCTCGGCGAGAAGGTCGAGAAGGCCGTCATCACCGTTCCCGCCTACTTCAACGACAACCAGCGCCAGGCGACCAAGGACGCGGGGGCGATCGCGGGCCTCGAAGTGGTCCGCATCATCAACGAGCCCACGGCCGCCTCGCTCGCCTACGGGCTCGACAAGGGCGGCAAGTCGCAGAAGATCCTGGTCTTCGACCTCGGGGGCGGCACGCTCGATGTGACCGTCATGGAGTTCGGCCAGGGCGTCTTCGAGGTCCTCTCGACCAGCGGCGACACCCAGCTCGGCGGGACCGACATGGACAACACCCTCACCGAATGGATCGCGACCGAGTTCCAGAAGGAGAGCGGGATCGACGTCCGGAAGGACCGGATGGCGATGCAGCGGGTCCGGGATGCGGCCGAGAAGGCGAAGATCGAGCTCTCCTCTACGCTGGAGACCCAGATCAACCTGCCATTCCTCTCTGCCACGGCCGAAGGGCCGAAGCACCTCGCGCTCAGTCTCAGCCGCGCGAAGCTCGAGGAGCTCATCCGGCCGATCGTCGACCGCTGCCGCGGGCCGGTTGAGCAGGCGCTCAAGGACGCGGCGCTGGACAAGGACAAGATCGACCGGATCGTCCTCGTGGGTGGTCCAACCCGGATGCCCATCATCCAGCGGATCGTGGAACAGCTCGTCGGCCGTCAGATCGAGCGCGGCGTCGACCCGATGGAGTGCGTCGCCATGGGCGCCGCGATCCAGGGGGGCGTCCTCGCGGGGGAAGTGAAGGACGTCCTTCTGCTCGACGTCACGCCGCTCTCGCTGGGCGTGGAGACGCTGGGCGGGGTCTTCACCAAGTTGATCGAGCGGAACACGACGATCCCGACTCGCAAGAGCCAGATCTTCACGACGGCGAGCGACAGCCAGTCCACCGTCGAGATCAAGGTCTTCCAGGGAGAGCGCCCGCTAGCGGGCGACAACGTTTCCCTCGGGAGCTTCCTTCTCACCGGCATCCCGCCCGCGCCGCGGGGCATCCCGCAGGTCGAGGTGTCGTTCGACATCGACGCGAACGGGATCCTCAACGTCTCCGCGAAGGACCTCGCGACGGGGAAGAAGCAGGGGATCACGATCAGCGCCTCGAACAAGCTCTCGAAGGACGAGGTGCAGCGGATGGTCCACCAGGCCGAGGAGTTCGCCGACAAGGACCGTGAGCGGGCGGCCGTGGTCGAGGCCCGCAACCGGGCCGAGGCGCTCGCCTACGAGGCCGAGCGCCTGCTGGTCGACGCCAAGGAGAAGATCGCCGAGAGCGATGCGAAGGACGTCCAGGCGAAGATCGCGGCCCTCCGCGGGGCGCTCGGCGGGACCGACGCCGGCGAGGTGAAGACGCGCACGGACGAGCTCACCGCGACGCTGCACGCCCTCTCGCAGAAGCTGTACCAGGCGGGCAGCGCCGGCGCCTCTGGCGGCGACGCCGGGAGCGGCACGGCCCCGCCCGGTGGCGAAACCGGCGGCACTCGCTCGGGAAAGTCCGGGCCCGTGGACGCCGACTTCAAGGTCGTCGACAAGGAACCCGGGGAAGAGAAGGGCGGGACGTAGTCCGTCCGACGGGCGGGTCAGGCCGGGAGCCGGGCGGCCTCGGGCCAACGGCGACCCACCGCGGGTCCCGTGTAGTGGATATCGGGTCGGATGAGCCGGTTGTCCGCCGCCTGCTCGAGCGCATGGGCGGCCCACCCCGCCGTCCGCGCCACGGCGAAGGTGGGAGTGAACAGTGCCGGCGAGAGTCCCACCGCTTCCAGCACGACCGCGCTGTAGTACTCCACGTTGGTGTAGAGCCGCTGGCCGGGGCGCCGGCGCTGGAGCTCCTCGAGCGCGACGGCTTCGACCTCCTCGGCGAGTCGCAGCCGGTCGGGGTCCGCCACGGTCCGCGCGACCGCGTGCAGCAGCACGGCGCGGGGGTCTTCGGTCTTGTAGGCCCGGTGGCCGAACCCGTAGAGCCGCTCCCGGCGTTCGAGCCGCTCGACGATCCATCGGCGGGCGGATTCGGCGCGGCCCACCGAGTCGAGCATCTCGGAGACCTTCGAAGGAGCGCCCCCGTGGGCCGGACCCTTGAGCGCGGCGAGCCCGGCCGTGGCCGCGGAGAACAGGTCGGACTGGGTCGAGAGAACGATCCGCACGGCGAACGTGGAGGCGTTCATGCCGTGGTCGGCGAGCAGGACAAAGTACTGCTCGAGCGCCCGGACGTGGTCCCGGTCCGGTTCCGTGCCGGTGAGCATCCACAGGTAGTTCGCGACGTGGCCGAGGTCGGCGCGCGGGGCGATGGCCGGTAGATGGCCCGAGCGCCGGACGTGGCGCGCGAGCATCACGGGGGTCCGCGCGATGAGCTCGAACCCCTGCGACAGAGTGGGCGGGTACGGATGGGCGCCATCGCCGAGGGCAGAGAGGAGCGTGCGGAGCGCCTCCAGCGCCGGAAGCTCCGGCGGCAGCGCGTCGGCGACCGCCTCGACCGACCGGGGAAGCGGGCTCGAGCGTCGAAGCTCCTCCGCGACCCCGCGCGGGACGGGTTCCGCGGGCGGCTCACCGGTCGTGAGAAGGTGGACGACCGCCTCGTAGCTCGCCCGTCCGGCCAGCTCCTGGACGGCGAACCCCCGGTAGGCGAGCCCGCCGGTCTCTCCCTCCACGAGGCTGATGGCCGAGTCCCCGAGGATCACGTGCTCGAGTCCCTTCGGCACCCGGATCGGCGTCGACATCCGGGCGCCGGGACGTCGAGCGGAGCGGATATCGTTGGCCCGCCCTCCACCGCCGAGAAAGGCTTATGCGAGCCATCCGGGTCGCCGCCGCATGGCGGCGCCACCGACCGTTCTCCTCGAGCGCGCGCTCCAGCAGAAGGTCGAGCTCCGTCTCAAGGATGGGCGGTCGATGACCGGTCGTCTGCTCGGGTGTGATGAGCACATGAACCTCGTTCTGGACGAGGTGGAGGAGCGGATGAACGAGGGCTCCCGTCGCCTCGGCCGGGTGGTCCTCCGAGGCTCCAACGTGGTCTCGTTGAACGTACCGACGGGCGGCCGCGGGTCGGGCTAGGAGGCGGGATCGAGTGCCGGGCCAACGTTCCGCGCGGCTGAACTCGGAGAAGTTCGAGCTGCTGCGCCTTCTGGCGCAGCTCGGAGCGACGCGGACGGCCGTCGACCTCACGTCCCGCGAAGTGGGCGAGAAGCTCGGGGTGAGCCAGCAGGCCGCGGACCGGTACCTGGTCGGGCTCGAGAAAGCCGGCTACCTCACACGACAGCTGGGTCAGCGCCGGCAGCGGCTCACCCTCACTCCCACGGGGGTGGATGCGCTGCGCACCGAGTACCACCACCTGCGCCGGCTCTTCGAGGGACCGGCGCGGATCAAGATCACCGGCGTCGTCACGAGCGGGCTCGGGGAGGGGCGGTACTACCTGAGCCAGCCCGGCTATGTCCTCCAGTTCCAGGAGCGCCTCGGCTACCCACCGTTCCCCGGGACGCTCAACATCCGCGTCGGGGCCGACGAGCTGCTCACCGTCTCTACGGTGAAGCACTGGACGGGGATCCGGATCGACGGGTTTCAGGCCAGCGGGCGGACGTTCGGGGGCGCCACCTGCTTTCCGACCCGGATGAAGGGCCAGGCCTGCCACCTGATCGTGCCGGACCGGACGCACTACCAGGACGTGATCGAGGTCGTGGCCGCCGTCTCCCTCCGCGAGACGCTGGGTCTCAAGGACACCGACCCCGTCGAGGTCGAGGTCGCGGAGGCCTAGGGTGCCCGAATCCGTCGCCCGCCACGTGGCGGTGGCTCGTCGTCCACCGCCCGCGCCCGCCGACGCGGCCGGGCGCTACGTCAACCAGTGGGTGGAGGACGAGGCGATCGATGGCGAGCGGGTCCGGGCGTTCGTCCTGATCCTGAAGACCCGGGGGTGCTATTGGGCGGACGTCAAGGGCTGCTCGATGTGCGGGTACGCCCGGGACACGCTCGGTCGCTCGGCGACGCCCGAGGAGCTGGCTCACCAGTTGGCGAGCGCGCTCGAGCGCTACCGGGACGAACCGTACGTGAAGGTCTACACCTCCGGAAGCTTCCTGGACGATCGCGAGGTCGACCCGGCGTCGCGCGAGAAGATGCTCCGGGCGTTCCGGGGCCGCGCACGGCGATTCCTGTTCGAAACGCTCCCCGAGTTCGTCCGCGACGACACCGTCGCGCCGCTGCGCGACGCGTTCGGGGGGGAGCTCGAGGTGGCGCAGGGTCTCGAGACGGCCGATGCCGATGTCCTCAAGCGGTTCGTGAACAAGGGCTCGACGCCCACCGAGTACTTCGAGGCGGCCGACCGCCTTCGCGCCCTGGGGGTCCGCCGAAAGGCGTACCTGCTCCTCAAGCCCCCGTACCTCACCGAGCGCGAGGCGATCGAGGACGTGGTGCGCTCGGTCGAGGTCGCGGCTCCCCGGTTCGACTCCATCAGCGTGAACCCCGTGCACATCCAGGGAGGCACCGTCGTCGAGTGGCTCTACCGCCGGGGCCGGTACCGTCCGCCGTGGCTGTGGAGCCTCGTGGAAGCAATGCAGCGCGGGGCCGCGCGGCGGGGTGCGACGCGCCTGGTCACGTTCCCGACGGCCGGCGGCGTCCCGCGGGGTCCTCACAACTGCCGGTCATGCGACCGCGCTGTCCTGGCGGCCCTGGAGGAGGCCTCGCTCAGCCAGTCGTTCGAGCTCCTCGACCGACTCGACTGCGACTGCCGAACGGAGTGGACGACGGTCACCGAGCTCGAGTCGCTCGGGGTCGAGGCATGAGCCTCGTCCCTCGTCTTCCCTCGCACGCCGAAGAGACGATCCACCGGTTCCTTCGCGCGCAGGCCCTGGACGCCCCCTCCACCGGCGTGGTCGTCGGGCTCTCCGGCGGCATCGATTCGGCCCTCGCCGCCCGGCTCGCCGTGGATGCGCTCGGTGCCGAGCATGTCGAGGGGGTCCTGATGCCCGATGCCGGCTACCCGATCGAGATCAGGGCCGAGACCGAGGCGTACGCCTCGGGACTGGGGATCGCAAACCGGGTGCTGGAGATCGACCCGGTCGAGAGGGCCTTCCACGAGGTTCTCCCACCCGTGACCGACCGGGCGTCGTGGGGGAACGTGAAGGCCCGCATCCGAATGATGATCCTCTACGCCATCGCCCGGGAGGCGAATCGCCGGGTCCTGGGGACCGGCAACAAGTCGGAGCTCCTGCTGGGGTACTTCACCAAGTACGGGGACGGGGGCGTCGACCTCCTCCCGCTGGGCGACCTCTACAAGACGCAGGTCTACGAGCTCGCGGCAAAGCTCGCGCTCCCCGAGGCGATCCAACGCCGGCCCCCGACCGCGGGTCTCTGGCCGGGCCAGACCGACGAGGAGGAGCTGGGCCATCCGTACACGGAGCTCGACCAGGTGCTGTTCGGCCTCGAGCAGCTGCTTTCGCCCGAGGAGATCGCGCGGCGTTCGGGATTGCCGCTCGACGGCGTCCGCGCCATCGAGGCGCGCGTGCTCGCGAACCGCCACAAGCGCCGGCTGCCCCCGATCCCGAAGCTGGGTCTGCGGACGGTCGGGATCGACTGGCGCGAGTAGGCCCGAGCCTCCCGCCGACGCACGCCGCCCCGCATCGACGGGGGAGACGAGCGGACCAAACCTTTTAGCAACCCGACCCTCCCACGCGCGAGGGGCGGGTCCGATGGGGCCCGTCCAGCCATGGACCGAGAGACCTACCGCCGGCTCTACGACACGCTCGCGACCGAGGACGACGTCCGCCGGGTCGCGCGCGATGAGCATCTCGACGAGGAGCTCCTCTTCGTCATACACACCCATCGCGTCACCCGAGACGCCACGCGGCGATTCTACGTGGTGAAGCGGCAGATCCCGCGCCTCGCGACGCAATGGAAGAGGGGCCGCACGATCCTCGACATCGCCCAGGAGTGGCGGTTCCCGCCGGTCCTCCTCGGCCAGATGCTCCTCCAGGAGCTGCACATCCCCCGCAAACAGGTCTGGCAGACGTTCCTCCACCCGGAGTCGGCCAACGATGAGAGGGTCCGCGGCGAGGTCGAAGCGCTGATCGGGGCCGATCCGATCTACTCGCCGCGGGGCATGGAGCTCCAGCGCGAGCGCGGGCGTCGGGGCGAGGAGCGGCTCTACGGCTGGCTCGAGCGGCACGGTATCACGTACCGGACCGAGAAGGACCTCCGCGGGAAGTTCGCGAAGACCCCGGACGCGCTCCTGGACCGGCCGATCGTCTTCTTCGGCCAGAAGCTCCAGTGGATCGAATCCAAGGCGAACTTCGGCGACGACGTGGAGTTGAGGAAGAACCTCCGCCGTCAGCTCGCCCCGTACACCCAGCTGTTCGGGGAAGGCGCCGTCGTCTACTGGTACGGGTACGTCGAAGGGGCCGAGTCGCCCCCGGGCATCCTCCTCTGGGACGGGGCCGCCATCGAGTCGATCACGCCCGTGGTAGCACCTCCTCCGGCGGGAGCTCACGCTGGGCACCCGTCGTCAGGTCCCGCTCCACGACCCGCCCACGGGCGAGCTCCTTCGGGCCCAGAATCAACGCCCGCCGGGCCCGGCGTCGACCCGCCTCCTTGAGCTGCTTCGAGAGCGAGCGGGCCATCGGGTCGGAGTCGGCCGCCACGCCCGCCCGCCGGAGCCGGTGGACCCATTCGAGGGCCAACGGCACCTCCGCGTCGCTGACGGCGATGACGTAGGTGTCGATCGCCGGCTCCCCGTCCGGCCAGCGGTCGTTGGCGCGCAGGAGGAGCTCCAGCGTCTGGTCCCCGATCGCGAGCCCGCAGGCGGGGGTCGAGGGGCCGCCGAACAGCTCGACCAGGTGGTCGTACCGTCCGCCACCGAACAGGGAGCGGAGATCGCCCTTCGCGTCGAACGCCTCGAAGACGATGGACGTGTAGTAGGCGAGCCCCCGGACGACGGCGGGGTCGTAGCGGATCCGGTCGGCGATCCCGGCGCGGGCCGCGAGCTCGAACAGGCGGCGCAGCCGGTCCGCCCCTTCCCGGGCCGACGGCGGCAGTTCGAGGGCGTCCAGCTCCGAGAGCGCGGTCGCGGGAGGGACGGCCGGGTCCGCGCTCCGCTCGATGAGGCCGTGGAACCGGGCGAGCGCCTCCGGCGTGAGGCCGGACGCCGCCAGCTCCCGGTCGAGCTCCGCGGGCGGGAGGGTCCGCGAGCGGTCGAGGGCGCGGAAGTACCGGGCGCTGTCCGTCACGCCGAGCCGGTCCCCGATCCCCTGGGCGAGCTCGCGGTCGTTGACCCGGAACGCGTAGAGGCCCTCGGCCCCGACCTCATCCATGAGGAGGGCCGCCGTGGCGAGCAGCTCGACCTCGGCCTCGACGCCGCTCACGCCGAGGATGTCGAGGTTGAACTGCCCGAACTCGCGCGTCCGCCCCGCCTGGGGTTCCTCGTAGCGCCAGAGCTTCGAGAGGGTGAACCACTTCACCGGCATCGGCTCGGACTTGGCCCGGTCGACGAAGATCCGCGCGAGGGAGGGCGTGGTCTCCGCGATCAGGGCGACCTTGCGGCCGCCCTTGTCGGTGAACGCCCACAGCTGCTGCGCGATCTGGTCGCCGCTCTTCGTCTCGAACAGCTCGAGCGCCTCCACGCTGGGGGTCTCGAGCTCGGTGAACCCCGAGCGTCGAGCGACGGCGCGCATCCGCCGGCGGATCTCGGACCGCGCGCCCGCATCCGGCGGCGGGTAGTCCCGGAATCCGCGGAGCGCCGAGAACGGCATCGTCCCGCGAGCGGGAGGTCGATTATTAGAACTATCCCGGCGGCGCCGGGGCGGGCGATGCGTCCGGCGTCCGCGAGGGAACGACCGGTACGCTCCCGGGGTCGACGGCGTCGCGCAGCGCGCGGTAGGTGAGGATCGCCGAGGCGAAGTTCCGGTGGCGCAGGTCCGCGGCGAGCTGGCGCAGATGCGCCGTCGCGGGGCGCACGTCCGCGCCCTCGGACCGGCGCTGGAGGAGCCGCTCCTTGAGCCGGACGAGGTCCTTCTGGAAGATCGGGTTCAGGATGCTCCACAGGGCGAGCGCCGCCCGGGCGAGGACCGGCTCGGCCCCCGCCCGGTCGCCGGCGCGGGCCCGTCGCTGGCCCTCGGCGAGCGGTCCCAGCGCGGGGCCGGGGTCGGCCCCGAGCTCCCGGATCGTGACGGTGAGGAGGTCCGCTTCGGTGACCAGGATCTGGACCGTCGCCCACTGTTCTTCGAGGTCCGAGAGCGACTCTTCCACGTGGCGCAGCCGTCTCTGGGCGCCGGCGAGGTCGCCGAGGGCGAGCGAGGCCCGGCATCCCTCGAGCTCGACGTCGGGGGACGCGGTGGGGACGAGCCCGGCGAGGTCATTGCGCCGGACCACCGCGCCCTCGTACTCCTCGGTGAGCGCGGCCGCCACGGCGACGAACAGGTCCCGGGCCATCAGTTCCAGCAGCGAGCGCTCCTGCGTCGCGAGCGCCTCGCGGGCGCGGTCGGTGTACGGCGTGAGGTCGACACCCTGGCGCCGGCCCAGCTGGAGCAGGTCGTTCACCTGACGGAGGAGCCCGGAGACCTCGCCCCCCGCGGGCAGCGCGGGCAGGGTGCCCAGGGCGCGCGGTGCGGGCCCGCCCGGTTCGGCGGCGGGGGTAGAGGGGACCGGGGCGGCGCCGGTCGGGAAGCGGTGCGGGTAGGCGAGCCGGCCCGAGACCGCGGTGCTGGTCTCGGCCGCCGGCGACTCGTCGCCCAGCTGGGAGAGGATCTCCCCGATGGTCTGGACGAACTTCGGGTCCTGGTCCGGCTGGTCGCCCGCGGCTTCCCGGACCGAGTCGAAGAGGGAGGTGCTCAGGTGGCAGCGGCCGCACTCGCTGGCGCCGTCGGCCGTCTCGGCACCGCACGCCGGACACGCGAGCACGTTCGAGCTAGCTCCTCACCGGGGGACGCCCGCGACGCGGCCGCCGAGCGGAGGAGAGCGGGGCGAGGTGACGGCCGGTCGGTACCGGTAGTCGGCCCGCATCGCCCGCAGGCGCTGGATCCGCTCCTCGATCGGTGGGTGCGTCGAAAACAGGCTGGCGAACGAACTGCCCCGGAAAGGATTGACGATGAACAGGCTGGAGGAGGCGGGAGAGCCGAACGGCATCGGTCGCCGTGTGTTCCAGTACTCGAGCTTCTGGAGCGCGTCGGCGAGCGAACCGGGGTCCGCGATGGTGCGCGCCCCGACCTCGTCGGCGCGGCTCTCGCGGGAGCGCGAGATGGCGAGCTGGATCAGCATCGCGGCGATGGGCGCCGTGATGGCGGCGACCATCACGACGATCACGTTCGACCCGTTCCGGTTGTTCCCGCCGAAGATCGCCGAGTAGAAGACCATCTGCGCCGCGTAGGAGATCGCCCCGGCGAGAGTCGCGGCGAAGGTCATCAGAAGGATGTCGTGGTCCTTGACGTGGGCCATCTCGTGGGCGAGCACCCCGGTCAGCTCCCGGTCGTCCAGCAACCGGAGCAGCCCCTCCGTCACCGCCACCACGGCGTGGCGCTCGTCCCGGCCGGTCGCGAACGCGTTCGGCGTCTGCGTCGGGATCAGCGCCAGCCTCGGGTCGACGAGGCCGAACCTCGGCGCGAGCTCCCGCACGATCCGGCCCAGGCGCGGCGCTTCGCTTTCGGTGACGATCGTGCCGCGGTTCGCCCAGAGGACGAATCGATCGCAGAAGAAGTAGGAGACGAGGTTGAGGACGAGGGAAAGTCCCAGGGCGACGACGAGGCCCCCGAAGTACGACCCGAACAGGTACTGGCCGAGGAGCGCGCCCACGACCACGAAGAGGCCGAAGATGGCCCCGAACAGGATGCCGGTGCGGGTCCGGGGACCGAGCATTCGCTTCTCCTCGGCTATCGAATCTATGAGCCGTATAAATCCGTAACAAGCCCGCGCGCGGAGGGGACCGGGTCGACGCCCTCGGGGCCCAGAGGTGCGAGGTGGCGCCGGGCGGACGGGGTCGGGTGGTAGGTTCCCGGCGCGAGTCCCCGCTGGACCGGCCACTCGGCGCGCTCGGGAGGGAGCCGAAGGGAGCACGACCGGCAGCGGTAGCCCCGAGCCCGGCCGATCGACCCCATTCGCCGCCCGCACCGTGGGCACGCGGGCGGTCGGGAGGGTCCCGCGCGACGCGCGGGTCGAAGAAGTCGGATCCCCTCCACCCGGAAGACGGGGTCGGCCGCGCGTCCGCCCCACACCTCAACGACGTCCCCGGCCGCGAGGCCCCCCGCCACGCGGGGGAGCGTCTTTGTCGGCTCGAACGCCACGCATTCGAGCGTCCGGCCCGCGCGGTCGGAGATCGTCCAGTGCGCGTGCCCGCCCCTCAGAAGCCGGGCCGGCCCCGCGACCTGGCCCGTCACCCGCGCCGCGTCGAACGGCTGAAGGTCGGCGATCTCCCGGGGAACGAGATGGTCTCCCGTCCCCTGGTTGGTGCGGAACACCATCCACCGCTCCGCGGGCTCGCTGCGAACGACGGCGAACGCGCGGGCCAGCCGACGGCGGCTCCGAGATCGAAGACCGAGCAGGATCGGACAGCCCGTGTGGGGAGCCACGAGCAGGCGGCGGGTGCGAGGGTCGTGGCAGAGGAACAGGTCCGGGAACCGATGTTGGGCCTCCTGGACGCTTCCCCGATCGACGGACCGGGGGGTCCCCCATCGCTCCGACGCCCGGTACGCGATCAGCTCCCACGTCGCGCGGCGGGCCGGCCACGAGATGGCGCTCGCTGCCCCGACCACACCCTGACCGGAGCCGTCCGCCCGGACCCATGCGCCGTGCTGCTCCAGCTCGCGGACCAGTTCCGCCCGGTCGATCACGCGGGCGACCGCCGTGCGGTAGAGGCCCGCGGGCAGCTGCCGGGAGGTCGCCACGAGCGCCGGGTCGCTCCCGGGTCCCCCCAGGCGCGCCGAGCGTCGGACGTTCTCCCATGCGAGGTCGAGGAATCGCTCGAGGAGATGCGGCGGCGGACCCCGGCCGCGACCGTACGACCAGATGGCGCCCCGCCGCCCTCGGCCCTGCAGGCGACGGGAGCCCTCCCCGATCCCGAACCGGGCCGACAGCGCGGCATTGCCCCGGGTCTTGAACGGGACGTTCGGGTTAAGACGGACCAACCGGGGCTCGCCGATCAGATCGAGCCCGGAAGACCGGGCGGTTTCGACGAGCTCGGTGAGGGCGAACGTCGTGCAGCCGCCATCGGCCCCGTCCGTGTCGTCGATCCCGACCCAAACGGGGGCCGCCATCGGCCGCGCCGCTCTCCGGACGCTACGAGAGCCCCTGGAGGAGCTTCTGGTAGGCGTCCCGGTTCGTCTCGATGGCGAGAGCGGTCCGGGCCGGTCCGACGGAGTCCGGCAGCAGCTTGCGCTCGAGGGCCTCCACGGAGCTCCCGTCGGCTGCCGGGCGGCGCATCACCCCGATCGGGATCTTGCCGCTGTCGTGGGTCTCCATGCAGAGCCGGAACATCGTCTTGCGGTCGGCGGGGTCGTAGCCGGGGAGCTTTGAGACGTCGACCACCTTCTCCCGCCACTCCTTGAACGTGTCATTGTACGTCACGCACGGGGAGAGGTCCTCGACGAACGCGTAGCCGCGGCCCGCACGGTTGAACTGGAGCGCCTCGACCAGGACCTGCGTCATCATCCGCGGGTCCCCCGAGAACGTCCGCGCGATGAACGCGGGGGTGGGGAGCGAGAGGGCGGTCAGGATCGCGTCGAACGGGTGCTCGACGTTCCCTTCGAACCCGAGCTGGCTCGTGGGGGACGGCTGGCCCTTGGTCAGGCCGTAGGTCTCGTTGTTCATCACGATGTAGAGGATGGACGCGTTCTTCTTGAACGCGTGCATGAAATGCCCCATCCCGATGGCGTAGCCGTCGCCGTCGCCGCCCGCGGCGACCACGGTGAGCTGGGGATTCGCGAGCTTCACGCCGACGGCCTGCGGCAGAAGCCGTCCGTGGAGCGCATGGATCCCGTTGATCTCGAGGAAATTGTGGATGCCGCCCGAGCAGCCGATGCCGCCCACCAGGACGAGCTCGTGCGGGGGGACCTTCGCCTCGACGGCCGCCTTCTTGAGGGCGGCCAGGACACCGAAGTCCCCGCAGCCGGGGCACCAGGTCGACGGGATCGCCTTCGCCATCTGGAGGGACTGCATCGCTACGCCCCCTCCACGCGGGCGACGATCTCGGGCGAGCGGAAGGAGAACCCATCGCACTTCGTGATCGAGCGCAGCTTGCGGTGGTGCTCGGGCAGGTGCTCGCGGATGAGGCGGGCGAACTGGCCGGTGAAGTTGTGCTCGACGACGTAGGCGACGTCGACGTCGGCGAGGAACGGGCCGAGCGTGTCGACCGGAACGGGGAAGAGGGTCCGGGCCTGATAGAACCGGGTCGAGACCCCCCGCTGCTGGAGGAGCTCCTGGGCCTCGCGGATCGGCCCCCAGGTGCTTCCGAATCCGATGAACCCGATGCGGGCCTTAGGATCCCCGAAGAAGTGCGGGACGGGATGCTCCGGACGGGATTTTTCGAGCTTCCCCATCCGCTTCTGCATCATCTTGAGGCGGTTCACGGGGTTCACCGAGACGTGGCCCCACTCGTCGTGCTCGTTCCCCGTGATCTGGGAATGGACGCCCGGCGTGCCCGGCGGGATGTACGGGGAGGTCCCGTCGGGAGAGAACTGGTAGGCCTTGTACGCCTCGAGCTTCGCAAGGTCCGCTTCGGAGACCCGGTTCGGGCGCTCCATCCGGACCTTGTCGAGCGTGAACGGGACGCTCGTGACCGCGTTCTGGCAGAGGGCCTGGTCCAGGAGCAGGATGACGGGGAGTCGCCACTTCTCGGCGAGGTTGAGGGCGTCCACGGTGAGATAGAAGCAGTCCTCGACCGTACCGGGCGCGATGATGATCCGGGGAAACTCGCCGTGGCCCAAGTTGGCGAGGTGGCTCAGGTCCGACTGCTCGTGGCGAGTCGGCTCCCCGGTGGATGGGCCAACGCGGGCGCAGTCGGCGACCAGGACCGGGATCTCCGCCGCCCCGGCATGGCCGATCCCCTCGGTCATCAGCGAAAGACCGGGGCCGCTCGTGGAGGTCATCGCCCGGGCGCCGGCGTACGACGCTCCGATGACCATGTTGATGGCCGCGAGCTCGTCCTCGGCCTGACGGACCACGCCGTGGAACGCCGGGAGGTAGCGCATCAGGTACTCCATGATCTCCGTCGCGGGAGTGATCGGGTACCCCGCGAAGAATCGGCCACCCCCCACCACGAAACCGAGGGCGACGGCCTGGTTGCCCGTCGTGAGGACGAGCTGGCTGCCCGCGTCGCCATCCACGACCCGCCAGCGCTGGAGCGCGGCGGTGTCGGCGTGTTCGAGAGCCGCCTTGCGGCCGATCTCGAGCGCCTTGAGGTTCTTCTCCATCGCCTCGGCGCTGCGCCGCTTGAACCGGTTCTCGATGACCTGCCCCGTGGTGGCGGGGTCGAACCCCATCATCACGGAGATCGCGCCGTACGCGGCGGTGTTCTTGTAGATGGGTGCCCCCAGCTGGCCGCCGGCGAGCGTGGCGAACGGAAAGCCGACCGAATTGGGCAGGTCGACCTGGAAGACCGAGGAGTCGTAGAGCACGAACCCGTCGCTGGACAGCTCGGGTCGTCCGACCTCGACCGCTTCCTTGTCGAACGCGACGATGAGGTCGACCTGGGGCTTCATCGCCGCCGTGGGCTCGCGGGACGCGCGGACCGACGCATCGGCGTGTCCGCCGCGGATGCGGGAGAGCACGTTCCGGGAAGTGTAGACGTAGAGCCCCCGGAGGCGGAAGTATCGCCCCAGGAGGTCGGAGACGGTGAGAGTCCCGTCGCCGCCCTGCCCTCCGATCATGACCGCGAGGTCGGTGAGCTCCCGGGGCCGTCGCGGGGTGCTCGGCCCTTCTTCGCCGGAAATCGGAGTCGTTCGTGTGGCCGGGGTGGTCATGGAAACCTGACGGAGACGCTGCGCGCTCCGCCGCGGGCAATCGAGCCGCCGTTTCTATTTAACAGATGGGGCGCGACCGCCGGCCGGCGAGGAATCTGCGCGGCCGGACGGGCGTACGCTAACGTGTCTCGTTGTTCTCCGAGGAAAGGTTATCTCGGCCGCCCGGTTCGAGCGCGGGAATGGCGAGCGACCGGGCACTCGTCGAGGACTACCACTCCCACACGGCGGGGGAGCGACACTTCGCCGACCCGATCGTCTTCTGGGACGAGACGCTCCGGGACGGCGAACAGATGCCCGGGGTCCGCTTCACCGCGGACGACAAGTTGGAGATCGCCGCCCTCCTCTCGGAGATCGGCGTCTCGGTCATCAACGCGGGGATCCCCGTGGTCTCGGAGGAAGAGGCCCGGAGCGTGAAGCGGGTCGTCGAGGCGGGACTCAAGGCGAAGATCCTGGCCGCCGGCCGCAGCGTCCCCGGAGACGTGGACGCGGTGATCGCGACGGGCGCGACCCACTCCGCCTTCTTCATCGCGGCCAGCGAGGTTCACCTTCGCTACAAGCTGCGTATGACCCAGGACGAGGCGCTCGCGGCGGCGGTCAAGACCGTCGAGCAGGCGAAGGCCGCGGGCCTCCACGTGGCCTTCGTCACGGAGGACACGGTCCGCGCCCCGTTCGATTTCGTCGAGCGGCTCTACACCGCCGTGCAGGCCGCCGGCGCCGACCGTCTGGTGATCTCGGACACGGTCGGCATCATGACGCCGCTCACCATGCGCTGGTACATTCGCGAGTTCAAGCGGCGGGTCCACCCGAAGGACCTCTCCGTCCATTGCCACAATGATTTCGGGCTGGCCACCGCCAACACCCTCGCGGCCCTCGAGGAGGGGGTCACCTCGCCCCACACGTGCGTGAACGGGCTGGGGGAGCGGGCCGGCAACGCCTCCTTCGAGGAGGTCGCGATGGCGCTCGGGTCGCTCTACGGGGTGAAGAGCGGGATCGACACCTCGCGCCTCTACGAGCTGAGCCGCCTCGTCGAGGAGAGGAGCGGGGTCCCCATCGCCGCGAACAAGGCGCTCGTCGGGTACAACTCCTTCTCCCACGAGGCCGGCATCCACACCCACGGGATCCTCGCCCACACGCTCACCTACGAACCCCTCCAGCCCGAGACCGTCGGCCGCCGTCGTCAGATGATCCTGGGAAAGCACACGGGGAAGGCGGCGGTCGTGGAGAAGCTCAAGGAACGGCACCTGAAGCTCGGAGAGGCGGAGCTCGGCCAGCTTCTGGCGCGCATCAAGCGCGCGGCCGAGTCTCGGACCACGCACGATGATCGACGGTTCCTGGAGGAGTACCGGAAGCGGTACGACCACCCGGGGATCTCGGACGCGGAGTTCTGGAAGATGGTGGAACACCTACGGGGGAAGGCGGCATGAGATCGCAGAACGGACACGGGTACACGCTGGCCGAGAAGGTGTTGATGCGCGCCTCGGGCCTCGAATCGATCACGCCGGGCCAGATCGTGGAGGGTGCCGTCGACCTCGCCATGATGCACGAGCAGGGAGCCCAGACCGTGGGACCCTTCCATGAGATGGGAGCCCCGCGCGTGTGGGATCCCGACCGGGTCGTCATCGCCATCGACCACTGGGTGCCGGCGTCTTCGGAGGGGGCGGCGGTCCTCCATCGCCTCCTCAGGAAGTTCGCCGCGGAGCAGCACCTTCCGCACTTCTACGACGTGGGCAACCACGGCATCTGCCATCAGATCTTGGCCGAGAACGGCTGGGTCGTGCCGGGAGACCTGGCCGTGGGAACGGACTCCCACACGAACATGCTGGGCGCGATGGGGGCGGTGGCCGCCGGGATCGGCCCGACGGAGATGGCCGCGGTCCTCGCGCTCGGAAAGCTCTGGCTCAAGGTCCCTCCCACGATCGCTGTGCGGGTGCACGGCAGCTTGGGACCCGGTGTCACGGCGAAGGACCTCGTCCTTCGCGTGCTCGGGGAGCTCAAGACGACGGGCGCGACGTACAAGGCGGTCGAGTACTCGGGAACGACGATCCGGGACCTCTCGATGCCCGAGCGGTTCACCATCTGCAACATGACGACCGAGATGGGGGCGAAGTGCGGGATGGTGGCCCCCGACCAGAAGACGTTCGACTACCTCGAGGGGATCGCGAAGCACGCGATGCACCCCCTGACCCCGGACCCGGATGCCGCGTACGAGCGGGTCGTGGACGTGACGGTGGACGGGATGCCGCCGATGGTCGCGTGCCCGTACTCGCCGGACAACGTCCGGCCGCTGCCCGAGGTGGTCCGGGAGCACGTCCGCATCGACCAGGCGTTCCTGGGCTCGTGCACGAACGCCCGGATCGAAGACATCCGCGAGGGCGCCGCGCTCATGAAGGGCGAGAAGGTCGCCCCGGGAGTCCGGTTCATCGTCTCGCCCGCCTCGACGGCGATCTACCAGCAGTGCCTCGCGGAGGGGCTGATCGAGGTCTTTACGTCGGCCGGGGCCGTCTTCACGAACTCGAGCTGCTCGGCGTGCTTCGGAGGCAACATGGGGATCATCGCTCCCGACGAGGTCTGTGCCTCATCCTCCAACCGCAACTTCCCGGGCCGGATGGGCCCGAAGGAGGGGCGGATCTACCTCATGTCGCCCGCCGCGGTCGTCGCGAGCGCGATCCGGGGCGAGATCGCCGACCCCCGCGAGATGCAGTAGGAGCGGGCATGCGCGAGATCATCGAGGGGCGTGTCTGGACGCTCGGGAAGGACGTCGACACCGACGGGATCATCAGCGGAAAGTACCTCAGCATCATCGACCCGAACGAGCTCAAGAAGCACGTGCTCGAGATCGCGCTCCCCGAGTTCGCGAAGGCAGCGCGGCCCGGCGACATCATCGTCGCGGACGAGAACTTCGGCTCCGGGTCGAGCCGGGAGCACGCTCCCGCTGGGTTGAAGGCGATCGGCGTGGGCGCGATCGTGGCGGATTCGTTCGCGCGGATCTTCTTCCGCAACTCGATCAACCTGGGACTCCCGGCGATCGAGGCCCGCGGCGTGCGGGCGATCTTCGAGACCGGTGACACCATGCGGCTCGAGCTTCGGGCGGGCCGCGTCACGAACCTGCGCACCGGCGCCAGCGTCACCTTCCCCCCACTGCCCCCGCACCTGCTCGACCTCCTCGAGTCCGGCGGACTGGTCGAGAAGGTCCGTCAGGAGCTGAAGGCGCGGGAGGCCGCGGCCGCCCGATGAAGGGGGCGGGGTATCAGGTCGTCCTTCTTCCCGGCGACGGGACGGGGCCCGAGGTCGTCCGGGAGGCCCGCAAGGTCCTGGACGCGCTCGGCGAGGGGGACGCCGCGCCCTGGCATCTGGACGAGCGCGCGGGCGGGGCCCAGTACTATGCCACCCACGGAAAGGAGTGGGAGCCCGAGGCCGAGGCGGCCGCCCACGCCGCCGACGCGATCCTGCTCGGCGCCGTCGGCTGGCCGGGCGTTTCGCTCCCCAGCGGGGACATCGCCGGCGCGGCGCTGGTGCTGGGTCTCCGCTCTCGGCTCGACCTGTACGCCAACGTGAGACCCTGCCGGCTGTACCCGGGCGTGCTTCACCGCATCAGCGGGGAGTACCGGAACGTCTGGGCCCCGGACAAGGTGGACATGGTCATCATCCGCGAGAACACGGAGGGGCTCTACACACCGGCCCACGGGCTCTTGCGCCGGGCGGACGAGACCGAGGTCGCCATCGATACCCGGGTGATCACGCGCAAGGGCGCGGAGCGGGTGATCCGCTACGCGTTCGAGCTCGCTCGACGTCGGGGCCGCGGCGCCCCGGAAGACGGGAAGAAGCGCGTCACCTGCGTCGACAAGTCGAACGTCCTCCAGGGATGCCGGTTCTTCCGAGAGACGTACGACCGCGTGGCGGGGGAGTACCCCGATATCGAGCGGGACTACGCCTACGTGGACGCGTTCACGCAGTGGGTCGTCCGCAACCCCGAGCACTATGACGTGGTCGTCTCGACCAACATGATGGGGGACATCATCACGGACCTCGCCGCCGTCCTCCAGGGGGGCATGGGATTCGCCGCCGGCGGGAACATCGGGGATGGGCACGCCATGTTCGAACCCGTCCACGGGAGCGCCCCCAAGTACGCCGGTCAGAACAAGGTGAATCCGTTCGCGACCTTCTTCGCCGTCGAGATGATGCTCCGTTGGCTCGGGGACCGGCACCACGACGACCGGATGACCCGGCAGGCCGACCGGCTCGGCCGGGTGCTCGAACGCGTCCTGGCGGGCGGCGCGGCGCGTACCTACGACCAGGGCGGGGCGGTCACGACGAGCGGGGCGGGCGACCGCGTGGCGGCCGAGGTCCGAGGCGCGCGAGAATGACCGAGCGCCGGGACGTCGCGATCGTCGGCGGCGCCACGGTGAAGTTCGGGGTGCGCGCGGCGACCTGGCCCGAGCTGGCCCAGGAGGCCGGGGCCGCCCTGTTCCGGGCCGTTCCGTCCCTCACCTCCGAGACCGCCGACTCCCTCTTCGTGGGGGCCGCCGAGCCGGAGCGGTTCGCGTTCCAGTCCCATGTCGCTCCCCTCGCCGCAGAACAGCTGGGGGTGAGACCGAGCCACGTCGTCCAGCGGACCGAGCTCGCGTGCGCGTCGGGCCAGTCCGCCATCCGCAGCGCCTACGCCGCCATCGCGGCCGGCTTGAGCGACGTCGCGATCGCCGTCGGGGTGGAGAAGATGAACCTCCCGTCGATGGCCGAGGCGAACACGGCCATGGCGTGCGTCATGGACCGTCCCTGGGACGGGGCGCACGGCGCGACGGCCCCGCCGTTCTTCGCCATGGTCGCCCAGCGCCACATGCTCGAACACGGGACGACGGAGGATGCGCTCGCGGCCGTCTCGGAAAAGAACCACCGCTTCGCGAACGCCAACCCGACGGCCCAGTTCCATGAGAAGACGTTCGACCGCGCGAAGCTCCTCAGGATGCCGCTCATCTCCCCGCCGCTCCGGCTTGGCGACTGCTCCTCCATGACCGATGGGGCCGCCGCAGTCGTGCTCGCCGCCGCCCCGCGCGTCCGCGAATTCACCGACACGCCCGCCTGGATCCGCGGGACGGGCCAGGCGACCGACTTCCATAATTTGGCGAACGCGGGATCGCTCACGGACTGGGTCTCCATGCGGCGCGCCGCGGGGGAGGCGTTCCGCAGTGCCGGGATCACGGCGCGGGACCTCGATCTCGCGGAGCTCCACGACTGCTTCACGATCTCCGAGATCGTCGAGTACGAGATGCTGGGCCTCTGCGCCCCTGGCGAGGGAGGACGCTATGCCTTGGACGGTCGAAGCGACCGGGGCGGCGACGTCGTCGTCAATCCACGGGGGGGACTGCTCGGATGCGGGCATCCCCTCGGAGCGACCGGGATCGCGCAGGCGGTCGAGGTCTTCGAGCAACTCGCGGGCCGGTCGCCCTCGGCGCGGCGCGTCCCGGATGCGGAGTGGGCGCTGGTCCACAACCTGAGCGGCAGCGCGAACGTGCACTCCATCATGATCTACCAGGGGGCGGCGTGAGCGCCCCGCCGGCGGCGAAGAAGAAGCGAACCGCCTCCGCTGTGGTCGCCGAGCCGGTGGCGCGGTCGGCCGAGCCGGTCCCCTACCTCCTCGACTTCTACCCGCTGGAGGGGGCGGCGCAGACCCAGCTCGCGGAGTTCTTCGACGCCCTGAGGGCGGGGCGGTTCCGGACGACGCGCTGTCCCCGGGACCATCAGCTGCACTGGCCGCCCCGCGTCGTCTGCCCGAAGTGCCACCAGGGCGAGCTCGAGTGGGTCGACCTGCCGCTGACGGGCCACGTCTACGCCTTCAGCGCCGTCCTGGCCGGGGCTCCACTCGGGATGGAGGCCGACGTGCCGTTCGTGGTCGGCCTCGTCGACCTCGATGGAGCGCCGCTCCGGCTCTTCGGCCGCATCGTCGGGCGGCCGTGGACCGAGTGCCGCGTCGGGATGCCGGTCCGGGTGGAGCCGTTCGACGTGTCCGGAGGCCGCGTCTTCTACCGGTTCCGGACCGCCGGCGACGGCGGCCCTCCGCCGTCCTAAGGCTATTTATAGACCCCCTCGGTCTCGCGCGCCGCCGATTCACGGGAGTCGGATTTCGATGGACACGGCCAGCTCCAATTGGTGGCGCCGTCACGGCCTGACGGTCGCCCTTCTGCTATCGGCGTTCGGGATCGCGCTGCTGATCCGGACCGTGTTCATGGCCCAGGTCATCGAGCTGTGGGGCCCGCTCAACGTGTACGGGGGCGGGTCGGACTCGTTCTACCACTCCCGGGTGATGCAGTACATCGTCGACAACCATCACAACCTGGTCCGCGACCCGCTCCTGAACTATCCGATCGGGGCGGTCAACCCCCGGGAGCCCCTGTTCGACTGGATGAACGCCATCCTGGGGATCCTCTTCGCCCCGTTCTTCGGCGGAGACGCCGTCAAGGCGGGGGCGTGGTTCCTCAGCATGGGCGGGCCCATCTGGGCCGCCCTCGGCGTCTTCCCGGTCTACCTGATCGGGCGCGAGGTGACCAGCCGCCGTGCCGGGATCATCGCGGCGTTCATCTACCCGCTCCTGGTGGCCAACATCGACTCGTCGACGTTCGGCTACGCGAACTATCTCGCGTTCTACACGTTCTTCATCCTGCTCACCATCTATGGATACCTTCGGACCCTGAAGGCGGTCGGGTCGCACCGCTGGGTCAGTTCGTACCGCAGCCCCCGGGCGATCCTCCAGGGGCTCCGCTCGTTCCTGCGTACGGAACGGATGGCGGTCAAGTGGGCCGTCTTCACGGGCGTCTCGTTCGGCACGCTGGCCCTGGCCTGGCAAGGGTACACCTACTTCGTCGCGATCGTCGTGATCTTCCTCGCCGTCGCCCTCATCATCGAGCGGATCCGCAAGGTCGACTCGTTCGGGATGTACGTCGCGACGTGGATCATCGGGCTGATCGGCTTCCCCCTCGCCACGCCCTACTACGTTCCCCAGGGGCTGTTCAACGGGTGGTTCGACCTCCCGCTCCTGCTGTACTTCGGGGCGCTCGCGATCTTCCTGCCGTTCGTCCTGCTGCGCGACAGCCCGTGGGTCGTGTCGATCCCGGTCCTCGCCGGGGTGGCGGCCGCGGCGATCGGGGCCCTCTACTTCGTCAGCCGGACCTTCTTCCTGGACATCGTCACGGGCCAGGGGTACTTCGTCAAGACGCTGGTCTACTCGACCGTCGCCGAGGCCCAGGCGCCGTCCATCGACCAGCTGATCCTCGGGTACGGCATCGCCACCTTCTTCCTCGCGTTCGTCGGGCTGGCCCTCTTCGTCCTGGAAACGGTCCGGGCCCGCTACAAGCGGACCCAGCTCGTGTTTCTCGTCTTCGCCATCATGAGCATCTACCTGCCCGTCTCGGCGGCCAAGTTCTTCTTCCTCGGCTCGGCCGCGTTCGCGCTGCTTCCGGGGATCGCCATCGGACGCCTCCTCGACGTCGGGGGCTACGGGGAGCTCCGTAGGACCGTCGCGTCGCTATCGGACCAGCGGAGCCGTCTCGCCGCCTTCCGCCGGGCGTTCAAGGCGCGCCACGTCCTCGTGCTGCTCCTGGTCGTGGGCATCGTGCTACCCAACGTCTGGTACGCCGTGGACGCCGGCATCCCGTACAACCTGAAGGGCCAGTACAACCTCCAGGTGTACAACACGCTCCCGCCGCCGCTCCGGACCAGTCCGCAGAACTCCTCGAGCTTCTACCTGGGCGCCGCGGGGACCCAGCTCGACACTCCCGACCAGTACGACGAGGACGGGTACAACTGGCTCGCGCAGCAGGACCTCAACGTGCCTCCCCCTCAACGTCCCGCGTTCGTGAGCTGGTGGGACTACGGCTTCCAGGCCGTGGCCCAGGGGGGCCATCCCACGGTCGCCGACAACTTCCAGAACGGGATCGACCCGGCGGGGAACTTCCTCCTGGCCCAGAACGAATCGCTTGCGATCGGGGTTCTCACGACGCGGCTCCTGACAGCCGAGCAGGGATCCTCCGGCCAACCCTACCTGCCTTCGGGGCTGAACCGGGTCCTCGCGTCGGACGGGGTCAACCTCAGCGAGCTCCACACGCTACTCGTCAACACGTCCACCGACGTCGGTCTCGTGCTGGCCCACCCCGAGCGCTACCTCCCCGTCGACGCGAGCCACCTCGACCCGACGAACGCGCAGTACGACACGGTGTCGTACTTCCTCGCCTCGACCTTGAGCCCCGACGGCGTCGCGCAGGTCTACAACGACGTCCAGTCGTACTCGGGGTGGTCGATCCGCTACGCGATGGTGGATAGCCGCCTCTTCCCGAGCGGCGGAACGTCGACCGGCATCTACTACGCTCCCGCCGACCTGACCGACCGCATCATCGGCCCCGGCGGCCTCCCCACGACGTACTTCTCGGTCAGCGTGGTCGGGTCCGACGGGAACAGCTACCCGCTCGGCCAGGTGCCGGCGGGCGTCCTCGCCACGAACTACGTGATCCACTACTACGCGCCGTTCTACAACTCGATGATCTACCGGATCTTCTCCGGCTACAACGGCTCCGACGTCGGCCAGAGCGACGGGATCCCCGGCCTCCAGGCGAACCCGGGCGTCTCGAACCCCATCCAGGGCGACCCCGTGATGCCGGGCTGGATGCTCCAGCACTTCCAGGTCGTCTACCGGACGGCCTACTACTGTCCGTATGCGAACCCCTCCGACCACCCCGGCTGCTACCGGGCCATGAACGCCATCCTGGCGCAGAAGCTCGCGAAGCTGCAGAACGGCACCGCGAGCAACGACCCCGGAGCGTACTACGGGGCCGGCGGGGGCGGCGGCGAAACCATCCTCGAGTACTACGCCGGCCAGCCGATGACGGGGACGATCACGCTCCCCGACGGGACGCCGGTCGCGAACGCCCGCGTGACGGTGTACGATGCGTGGGGGATCCCCCACATGACCTCGCTCACCGGACCGACCGGCGTCTACTCGGTCATCCTCCCGCCCGGCAACGACACGGTGAACGTCACGAACGGGGTCCTCAACCGCCTCAACCAGGCGGGCAGCACGAACCTCCTCTCCCTGCACGTGTACGTGCCCCCGTCCGTCGGATTCAGCGCGCGGGCGCCCACGTTCGTGCGGCCGGTGGTCCTGAGCCCGTCCACGGTGCAGGGGTTCGTCTACTGGAACGCCGGCAACAACTCCTCCTACCTCCCCCACATCGACCCGATCGTTCCCGGTGCGACCGTCCACGTCTGGAGTGGCGGCGGGGCGAGCCGGACCGCGGTCACGGACGCGAGCGGCGCCTTCCAGCTCTCCAACCTGCCCGCCGGCGTCTACAACATGAGCGTCACGGTCCAGAAGTCCAACTTCACCCAGGCCCAGATCTTCCTGGGGGCCGGCCAGACGCACAACGCCACCACCGGTCTCTCCCCAGGTGAGCTCGCGGGGAAGGTATTCATCCCGTCCGGAGGGTTCGGCGCCGCCGGCGCGACCGTCACGGTGTCGGGTACCTCCGGGGTCGTTGCCGTGGCGGTCACGAACATCACGGGGACGTTCCGGTTCTCGAACCTGGGGCCCGGCAACTACTCCGTCTCTGCCTCGCTGTCGACGCAGGGACTCGGGACGGTGGCCCACTCGGTCGACATCTCGAAGGTCGGGGCGAGGGTCGCCGTCAACCTGACCCTCACGCCGGTCACCACCATCGACTTGACCGTCCTCTACGCCGGCAATCCGGTCCCGGCGTTCCCGGTCCGGTTCACCCCCCTAGGTCCCTTGATCCCGGCCCTCACCTCGCCGAAGGCCCCCAACGCGACCGGCGGTCCGGGCTCCCCGCCGGGCCCTCCCGGCTCCGGCCCCTCGGGTCCCACCAACCCGGCCACCACGGCGGGCAGCAACTCCACGGTGCTGTTCACGGACGCCAACGGCGAGATCCGGACGACGATCCCGTACGGGAACTACTCGATCTACGGGCTCGGGCTCACCTCCGCGGGCCTCGCGGCGGGGTTCGCCTCCGCGTATCTTCCCGCGGGCCGGCCCTACATTCCGCTCGCGCCGCTCGTGCTCGGAGCGGCGATCCGCCTCTCGGGGAACGCGGGCGCGGCCGGTCCCAACAACGCCGTCACCAAGGTCTACGCCTTCACGGCACGCGGCGACAGCGTCTCGACCCTCGCCAACACCTCCGGCGGCTACGTCCTCTACCTCCCCGCGGGCAACTACAGCCTGCTCGCGATCCAGAGCTCGACCAGCGTGACGACCGCCCCGCCCAGCGCGGCGCTCGCGAACGTGAGCCTCACCTACTCGACCACGCTCAACTTGGTGCCCGCGGCCGGCGTCCCCGTCCATCTGCGCGTGGGCGCCCTCACGGGGACGGGCGGTCCCGGGTTCTTCCCGGCTGGCGGCGCCCTCGTCCGGTTCGCGCTCACCTCCGGCTGGCAAGCCACCGCCGTGGCCGACGCGAGCGGCAACGTCAGCATCGCACTCCCGGCATTGCCGCCCGCCGGCGCGAGCTACTGCATCCGGGCCCAGGCGATCGGCTTCCTACCGCTCGCCACGTGCGGGCTCACCGCGGAGGAGATCAGCGTCCAGACCCAGCTGCAGATGACGCTCCAGCCGGTTCCCGTCAGCCTCACGATCTCGGGCGCCCCGGGTTCCACGTCGCTCACCGTCAACTTCACCGCCGTCTCCAGCACCGCCCGCTCGGGGAACGCGACCGGCGGCCCGACCTTTGCGCTGACCCTCAATCCCGGCGTCTACCAGATCACGGCGTGGGGTCCGACCTCGCCGGGGCTCTGGCGGCCCTCCACGCCGGTCAATACGACCATCCCGCTCGGGGCCCAGAGCTTCACCATCGGGCTCCGGGTCTACCACCAGGTGGCATCCCACGGGGCTCTGGTCCTGCCCACGGGGCTCACGAACAACTCGGTCGTCGTCCATCTCCTGTCGAACCAGGGCAACTACACGGTGGCGGGGAACGCGTTCGAGCGCAACTTCCTCGCTCCCTCGGGCAGCTACACGGTCTACGCCTCGGGGACGACCCAGAACTCGTCCGGCGGCCCGAGCGAATCGGGCCGGGTCACCTACGCGACCCTGACGAGCGTCCAGATCAACGCGACCGGCACGGTGACCCCGTCCGTGGCCCTCACGGCACCGGCGGCGTCGCTCACGGGGAACCTGACGCTTCCCTCCGGGGCCGTGCTCAACGCCACCGTGGGCTTCGACCTCATCGCGGCGGGCAATCTCTCGGTACCCACCGTCGCGAACGCGGGATTCTTCACCTCCGTCCTGCCCGCGAACACCACGTTCGAGGTCGTGGTGAACACGACCCAGCTGATCCCCGTGGGGAACGGGACCCGCTACGAGGTCCTCACGACCGCGCCGGGATCGACGTGCCGGACGGGGTACCCCGCGAGCGTCTGCAACGTTCCCCTCCTCTCCACGGCGCTGGAGACGCCCGTCACCGGATCCATCGTCCTTCCCGGATTCCCCGGGATCGTGGAAGGGTCGGTCGAGTTCGTGGGCCCCCTCCCCGGAACCGGGGCCACGAGCGTCTCGACCGTCAACGGAACCTTCTCCGCTGAGCTCGTCCCCGGGAGCTACGAGCTCTACGCGACCGCGGGCGGGAGTGCGAGCCCGCTCGCCAACCTCTCGCTGATCACCGTGGCCGCGACCCCGGCGGCACCCGTCGTCGTGCGGCTCGCCTCCACGTGGACGGACACTCTGACCGTCCTCGCGCCGGTCGGCGCCAGCGTCGGCGCCGTTACGGTCACCATCACGGGGCCGGGCGGGGTCACCCTGACCCTCCCCGACTTCCCGCTCGGCTCGTCTCGCCTCCTCGCGCTCCCGTCGGGGCTATACACGATCCACGCGGGCGCGGAGGGAAGCTCCTACGGCGTCCCGTCCTCGGCCACCGCCCAGGCGTCGGTCTATCTCGTGGCGGGGAACGCCGCCACGAGCCTCCAGCTCACCTACCGGGAGGTGACGTCCGTCTCGGTGACGGTCCTTCCGCCGACATCCATGACCATCCCGGGCGGCGGGACCGCGGTCTTCAACTTCGTGGCGCGGAACGTCGGCAACGTCCCGGCGACCGTGCACTTCGTGGGAAGCCCGGTGACCTGGAACTTCTCGTTCCATCCGGCCAACGCGACCCTCGGGGTCGCCGCCGGCAACTCCTCCGTCTCGGGCTGGGTCTCCGTCATCGTGCCCGCGGGCACGCTCGCGACCCCCCCGAGCGCCGAGATCCAGCCCCTGCTCGCGAACGGTACCCTCGCCGGCCCCGCGGCCGGCATGCAGATCAACGTCGACCCGTTCCTCCGCTTCCTGGCGGGACCCGCCTCCGGTAGCGTGGTCGCTCCCACCTCTGGCTCCATCGACTTCTGGATGGTCAACCTCGGCAACGTCCCCGTCCAGGTCGCCGTGACGGTCCAGAACTCGATCGTGCTGGCGGGGCTCGGGTGGACGACGTCCATCGCGAAGGGCTCGACTACCCTGACCGGCTCGCTCACGATCCCCGCGCAGTCGAACCAGACGTTCGTCGTGCAGCTGAAGGCGTCGGGAGCCGCCGTGTATCCTACGGCCATCGACCTCGTGCTCACGGCGACCAACGGGAGCCTGAGCTCGACCGTGAACCTCGCGCTCTCCGTGCCGCGCGTCACCGTTTCGCTCAACTCGACCGGGATCGGTGTGACCGGGCCCAACCTGGGTTCGCCGAGCCCGTACCCGGACTGGCTCGTCCCGCTCCTCGCCTTCCTGCCCGCGATCGCCCTCGTGGTCGGGCTCGTCACCTACCGGTGGTGGCGCACCCGCCGCTGGAGCCGGCGGTGAGCGGGCGGTTCCGAGGACGGCGTCGCGGCGCCTTCCTTCTGCCGGCCCTCCTCCTGATCGTGGCCCTGGCCGTTCCCGGGTTGGCGGCGGCAGGTTCGCCGCCGACCGCGGCCGCGTCGACCTACCCGCCGCTCACGACGCAGCTCACGGGCCCGACGACGGTCGGGACGCTCCTCTCCGAGAACTACACCGTCACGGTTTCGGGAGGGCCGGCCACGGCCCTCAATGGCACGGTCGTCGGCTCGTACACCTACGCCACGAGCTTCACCGCGCTCAACCGGACCGGGATCATCTGGGGGACCGCCCCGCAGGGCGTCATCCTCAACGGCTCGATCACGCTCCGTCTCACGGCGGGAAACGCCACCGAGCCGGTCACCCTGGCCGTCCTCGTCACGTCGACGTACCAGGGGAAGAACGTGACCCAGAACGCGACGCTGCTCATCAACATCGTGCAGCCCTACGTCCTCACGACGACCCTGGACGTCGGGAGCGGCGCGGGAGTGAGCCGGTTCTACCTCGTCATCGAGCTGGACGGCTCCGCCGTGGGACAGGTCCTCATCCCGACGCTCACCGCGGGCACCTCGTACCCCGTGAGCTTCCGATACGTGAACACGGGCCTGGCACCGGGATGGCACACGTTCTCCATGACGCTCACGAACCTCCACGGGCTCGTCGCGTTCCCGGGAGGGGCCCAGAGCTTCACCCAGTCGTTCTACGTCGCCGGGCCGCCACCGGACAACACCCTGTGGTACGTGACGGGCGCCGTGGCGTTCATCGGGGCCATCGTTATATGGTCGGCCCGGGTGGGCGCGCGCCGCCGCGGCAAGGGGAAGAAGTAGGCGGCGAATCCATGGCGGTCAGCGACCAGAAGTGCACGTCCTGCGGCTCCGCGCTGAGCGGCCGCGGGGCGACCCATTTTCCGTGCCCGGACTGCGGCCAGGTCACGCTCGGCCGCGATGCGCGGTGCCGCGACCAGTCGGTCCTCTACAAATGCCCCCAGTGCGGCTTCGAGGGTCCGTAGGCGTCCCATGGGCCAGGTCGCCGTCCTCTTCCGGCTGATGCCCCAGGGCGTCGAGACCGACCTCAAGGCGATCGGCGAGGGCGTCCGCGCCGGCGTGCCCACCACGGTCACGATCCGCGGCATGCAGGTGAAGGACATCGCCTACGGCCTGAGGGCGCTGCTCGTCTCCGTCGTCATGCCGGACACCGGCGGCGTCCTCGAGCAGACCGAGGCGGCCCTCGCGAAGATCCCCCACGTCGAGTCCGTCGAGGTCATGGAAGAGGGCCTGCTCTAGGCGCTCTGGACCCGTGGACCTGTTCACCCACGTCCTCATCGGATACCTGCTCTCCGTCGGGGTCGTCGGCTTCCAGCCGCAGTACCTCGCGGCCGGCGCGCTGGCGGGCGGTCTTCCGGACGCGGACGTGTTCTTCTTCCCGCTCGCCCGCCGGTTCCCGATGCTGCGCCACCACGGGATCACTCACTCGATCCTCGGCGTCAGCGTCGTGGCGCTCGTGGGCGGAGGCCTCATCGCCCCGCGTCTCGCGCCCGGCGACCCGCTCCTCTACATCCTGGTGATGGAGGTCGCCGGGCTCGGCCACATGCTGCAGGACGGGTTCACCCACTTCTCCGTCCCGCCGCTCCTTCCGTTCTCGGAGCGTCGACTGGAGCTGGATGCCGACCGGGCCGTCAATTTCTTCACGCTCATCCTCTCCGTCTCGGCGTTCTACGTCCTCCTGGGCGTGGAGCGCAACCAGGTCCCGTTCGGGGTCTACGTCGCGACCGTCTACGGCCTCATGGTCGTCTACGCGGTGTACTTCGCGCTCCGATTGGGGGCGCGCCTGTGGATCGGCCGACGGCTTCGCGCGCTGGGTCCGTACGACGTCCCCATCCCGACCACGAGCCCCCTCACGTGGCTCGTTCTCCGCGAGCGGAAGGAAGCCGGACGCGTCACGACCACGTTCGCGGAGTACACGGTCGGTCGCGGGATCGTCCGCGGCCCCTTCCACGTGGACGTCCCGCTCGAATCCACGGCAGGACCGCCTGCCCCCGTGACGAGCCGCGAGGAGGCGCTCGCCGTGAGCTACCCCCTCGCGCGCGGCTCGAGCCGGATCCTGGACGACACCTATCACTTCGGCGAGGCGGTCCCCCGGGCGGGCGGCGGCTGGTCGGTCCACTGGTACTCGCTCGAGTTCACGGCGTTCGGGCGCGCCGCCGGCGTCCGGGTCGAGCTGGCCCCGGACGGGCGCGGCAGCGCACACCGCTCGTGGGCCGCCCCCGGCTGGCGGCGGAGGCTCGCGTGACCCCCACTCCACGCACGGTTCCGATCACCTCCGCCCCCGCCGAAGCGCTGCGGATCCTGGGAGAGCTGGGCGAGGAACTGGCCCTCGCCGGGGGAGTCGAGGCGAAGGCCGCCGTCGAGCCGCTGGTGACCGGGGTCCGGGCCGGCGAACTGCCCGGGATACTCTGGGTGGGACCCCAGGACGAAGCGGTCGGGATCGCCTGGTGGGAACCGCCCAGCGAAGCCGGTCGCCGGGCCGGACTCTTCCTCTCGGGCGGGTACCGCACCGAGGCGGCTCTCCGGGGCCTACTGGAGGCGACGGAAACCGCCCCCGGCGGCCCGCTCCTCGAGGTCTCCGACCAGATCGCGGGCGTGCCACCACTCCTCCGCGCGCGCGTATTGTCGGCGGGGGGTTTTCGGGAGGTCTCCCGGATCGACCTCGCCTGGCCTCCGGGACGGCCGGTCGAACCCGCCCCCCCGCCGTCCAGGGGAACGGCCCGGCCGCTCCGTCGCGAGGACGAGCCTGCGCTCAGCGTCCTCCTGGACCGGGCGTACTCCGACAACCCGATCGACCTCGCGCTCTTCCGACAGCGACGGGACCGGCGGGCCGATTCCGTCGACGCCATCCACCTCCTGCTCGCGGGCGAGCTCGGGCCGTGGGTCCCGTCCGCGTCGTACGGGGTGGAGGAGAACGGGCGGCTTCTGGCCGCGACGATCGTGAATGACTACCGGGGTGCGCTCATCACCGAGGTGATGGTCGACCCCGACGCCCGCCGGCAGGGGCTCGCGCGATGTCTCTTGCTCCACTCGCTCCAGGGCCTGAGGGCGCTCGGGCGCGAGGACATCCGGCTCGTGGTGACCCTCACCAACGACCCCGCCTACCGGCTCTACTCGTCCATGGGGTTCACCCCTCTCCCGGCGACGCAGGGGTCGACGTGGCTCCACGTCGCCCGACTGGGGCTCGCACCGCAGGCCGCGTAGTGTCGCCTGACGCGTCCCCCTCGGGGGGATCACCGGGCGAACGGCGTCCCGCACCGCGGGCACACGGGGGGGCCCAGCTCCCCGTACGCGTCCTCGGGGGTGAACCCGCAGTTGGGGCAGTAGCGTCCCCCCGAGCGGGAGAAGAACCGAACGAGACGCAGCCCCCAGGCGCGCCACGGGTCGACAAGCTGCTCCCACCAGGAGGACGGACGCGTGGTCATCCCCCGCTCTCACCGATTACGGCCGCCGACGGCGGAGCATGAAGGCGATCAGCACCGCGGCCATGGCCCCGACCCCGACCGCGAGGAGGATGAGCGTCGAGCCGTCCAGGGGGAGCGACGAGCCCGAACCACCTCCGCCGCCGGGCGGCGGAGGCAGGGGCACGAGCACGACGCTGAGGGGCGTGACGTTGCCGGGCGTGATGGTCCAGTTCTCCTCATAGGGAGCGAAGCCGCCCAGGCTCGCCTGGACGTCGTAGATCCCTGGAGGCAGCGAGACGTTGAACGAGCCGCCGGCGGACGCGACCGGTGCGCCCGCCACCGACACGGTCGCCCCGGCCGGGTTGACGCTTCCGACGAGGAATCCGGGACGCAGTGCGAAGGTCACGAACACGGATTGGGGAGAACCCGTGACCAAGAGGATCCCGCTGGGCGGGTCGGCCAGGAAGATCGGTCCGGCGTCGACCTGGTAGGCGTACGAGCCGTTCGGCATGAAGACGCCGAGCGACGTGCCGAGGCTCGAGTACGTCGTGCCGTTGATCGTCACCTCCCACGTCGTGCCCGTCGGGAGCCCGCTCGCGTAGAACGTGAGCAGGTAGACCACCTGTGTGAAGTTGATCCAAAGCGGGACCGCCGCGCCGCGCACGTGGACCGTCCCCGCGTAGAGGGGGGTCGTGAACCCCGGCACGGGATCGACGGACCAGGGATACGTGCCGTTGGTCAGGTTGACGGTGACGGTGGGGCCGCGCAGGTGGAACTCCTGCGTCGCGAGGTGGACCGTCCACAGGGAGCCGCTCGGTAGTCCTCGTTCGAGCGCCGTGACCGGGTAGGGCGTCAACGCTCCCAGCACCACATGGAGGTAGCCACCGGGGCTGAGGGTCACGTTCGCCGAGTTCACGACCCCCGA
>DASQHP010000099.1:0-22619 GCA_035632035.1 Thermoplasmata archaeon
GATCGTCGTCGCGTTGTTCGCATCGTTCTTCCAGGGATGGCTCCCCGTCTGGTCGAGCGGCCAGGTCCCGGCGGACTGGATCGTAGCCGCGATCGTCCTCGCGATCTCGATCGTGGTGGTGACGAGCGTCGTACGGTTCGCCCTCTGGGGGCTCTGGGGATCACCCTACCCGTATCGGCACTGGCGGCACTACTATCGCCACCAGATGGCGCCGTTCCCCTACGGCTACGATCCGGCCATGGGGATCGCCCGGGAACGGTTCGCTCGCGGCGAGATCACGCAGGATCAGTACGAGTCGATCGTGCGACAGCTGACCCAGGCTGCGCCACCGCTGATGCCGTAGGACTGGCTCACATTCCCGGGGCAGTTTCACTCCGTCGTCTGGGCGGATCTGGCGGGCTGCGCCGCGCCGCGACCGGTGCGATGGTTCCGGGGCGGACTTGAGTCGGGGGTCCAGATCTCCCGCGAACATGGCCCGCGTGGCCTAGGGGACCGACCGAGCCGTCCGACCGGACCCGATTCTCTCGCCGGCGGCGAGACCGAATCGCAACCGGTACGCCTCCTGGCCCTCGGGGTACTCCTTCGTTCGGGCCACGGTCCGCTCCAGCGAGATTCCGGAGCTCGCCAGTCGCGCGCTCTCCGCCTCCAAGTGGGTGCCGAGCTGGAGATTCACGAGGGCGTCCTGGGCCGGTGCGCAGGCGACCATGCGGGTCGCCCCCACCACCGGGCTTCCAACCAAGGTGAGGGCTCCCCCCACCCGGACCAGCTCGCACGCCCCCGAGTCGATCCCCAGGGCAAGGCCCGCCGCCGTCGGAAAGTTCCTCGAGTTGCGGCGAAGGTTCTGGACGAGGGAATCGGATGCCGGCAGCACGGTCTGGCAGAACTCGCATAGGGTATCGATATCCGGGTCGCCCCCCGGCGGATACATCCAGAACGCGATGAACCCGTCCCCGGTGAACTTGTCGAACCAGCCGTCGCTGGCATGGGCCAGGGCCCGGACCGCTTCGGTGAATCCGACGATGAATCGCGCGAAGAGAGCGGGCCGAACCGCCTCCTTGAGGATCATCGACGACATGCGAAGGTCTCCGACGACGACGACAGCGTGAACCGACGTCGAGCCGCCGCGCTCCAGCTCCGCGAGCGCCCGGGGCCCCAGGTGGTCTCGGGCCGAGGGGGGGCCGTGAACGGTCAGCAGCGGCCCAAGCGCATCGCCCTCGTCCGCTCCCGCGGAGGGCGGCTCACCTACCGGCTCAGCGTCCATTTCCCCACGACGGTCCGAGCGGCTCCACACGTCCGCCGCCCTGTTCGGCTACCGGCGGTGGGCGCGGCCCCGGCCGGACATGGGTGCCGACTCCATAAGCCCGCCGACCCGACGCCATCCGGGCACCGGCCGGTCCGTGGCCGGCTACCCGTCTCGACGCCTGTCGGAACGCCGGATTCGGCTCGGAGTGAAGCGACCTTGACGGGATAGCTAAGGGAATCGCGACTCGTCCGATACCATCCTCCGCCCCAGTGCGCTTGGGAAGGACCGGGGGTTTGCAGATTCACGGGGAAGTCTCCAACATGAACCGAAGACCGCGATGGACCCTGGTGCGCGTGGCCGCCCTCGTGATCGCGGCCGGCTTGGGCCTTCTCGGTGGAGCCCCCGGAACCGTCGCCGTCCCGCCTCGTCCGCCTCCGGGAACTGACCCGGGTGGAGTCCGCTTGGCGTACAACTCCACCGCCGACGGCTGGCCCCTCAGCTACACGGAGTTTCTTCCGTCGCCGTTCGACCCCGGTGTCCCCCACCCTCTGGCTGTCTATCTTCATGGCATGCAGTCGACCGGTCCGAAGTGGGTGGCGGGCGGGGTCCCCAGCGATTTCCTCTCCCTGAGGAACTCGACCCAGAACGACGGTCAGGCGATCCGGGGACTGCTCGCGAATGCCTCCCAGAACGGGTTCATCCTGATCGTGCCCAACACCCGGACCGGGGACGGCTTCTACACGAACACGCCCTGCGGGGGTCCGCAAGCCCAGGACATTGTGGACGCGGTCGCGGCCGAGAGGTCGCTCCGACTCGTCAGCGCGGTGTACCTGATCGGATTCTCGATGGGGTCCGAGGGAGCGTTCGTCCTCGCGGCCACTCATCCCGGCCTCTTCTCGGGAATCGCCGTGGGGGGCTCGAATCTGGACATGTTCGCCGCTCTGGCCTACCGGCTCCAGGCGGCGCAGCACGGGCAGGCTTGGGCGCGGCCGTCTCTCGCAGCGGCCGAGACCGGTACCTGCGGCACGGCACCGGGCAAGGACCCGATGATGGACGGATACTACGCGCTGGAGAGCGTCGGCCGCCTCTACCCGAAGGCGCTCGCGGACGTGCGGATCTGGATTTCGGCCGGCGGCGCGGACAACCGGGTCCCGAACAACCCCCGCACGTACAGCTACCTTCAGGTGAACAACTCGTTCGTCAACACCTCGTGCCTCACCTTCCCGGGGGAGCCCGCGGGCTGCACCACGACCTACTGGGCCCTCCACAATCAGTCCCCCGGTCAGTTCCCGTTCCGGTTCGTCTGGCAGCAGCACGCGGCGCACTCGCCCGGGCAGCTCCTGGCCCGGGACATCTTCGCATGGTTCGCCGGGACGGTCCCCTGGGGGTTCTACCTCTCCAACGGGCTCTCGTCGCCGATCACACCCAATCCGCACCCCGGTCGCTAGCCGGCGCCCATCCCGGTTCGTGCGCGGGCCGGAACCCGGGCGGTCGACCCCGGCAACGGCGGTTCATCCGCTTCCTCCCCCGATAGACTGGGATGGAGGCTTAAGTAGTGGGACCCGATGGGCGCTCGAGGCCGTTGGGGGCCCAGTGTACACCATGGCCGGTTTCGACCTTTCCGGCGTCGGGTCACGTGGCTCGAATCTGACCTGTGACGGAGGGCGCGCGATCGCTCGGACGGACGCGGTCGTGAAGAACCGGCCGATGGGAACACTCCAGGAGGAATAGAAGGCATGCAGCGGAGCTGGATGGCGACGATGGTGGTCCTGGCCCTGGTAGCGATCATGGTGTTCGCCGCTCCCGCCCCCTCGGCGGCATCCGGCCGTACGGGGGACGCGGCGATGCCGCCCTCCGGTCACGCCAACTCGGGCTTCGCCTCGCATCTCTCGACGGCAGCGGCTCCCACCCCCTTGATCACGTTCCCCCGAACCGTCCTCATCGAGGCCTTCACGGGGGTCTGGTGCCCCCACTGCCCGGCAGAGACCCAGGCGCTGCACTACATCGAGCAGAGCACGCCGGCCGGGATCATCACGGTCCCCGAGCTCCACGTGTGCGAGATCTCGGTCACCCAGTGCTACGACAATTACGTTCCTCCCGACAACACGACCAACTCGCGCGGGGCGTTCTACAACGTCTGCGGATTCCCCGACGTCTACTTCGACGGAACGCACTCCGTCTGCGGGGCCACGGACTACGTCTCGCAGATGCAACCCAACTACGAGGACCATATCGCCAACGCCTCCAAGTTCCCCGGCAACGTGTCGATTTCCCAGACCTCCGAGGTCGTGGGGTCGACCGTCGTCGACTGGGCGAACGTCACCTCCGGCGTGACCGGCTCCTACAACGCGGTCACCTACCTCCTGGAAACGATCAACAAGATGAACGTCAGCATCGGCGCAGGCCCCCACGACATCGATGAGGTGGTTCGCTCGACGCTCCACAACCAGCCCGTGAGCCTGGTCGCCGGTGAGACCACGCCGGTCGTGAGCCGGGGCAACCTGCTCCCGAACTGGAACACCCTCAACCTCTCGGTGGTCACCCTCATCCAGCAGAACTCGACCAAGTACGTCCAGAACGCGAACGAGGTGCCGGTGACGACCCTCAGCACGACGTTGGTGTCGAGCTCCTCGACCCTCATCTCCGGCACGACCTCGACGATCACCCTCCGGGTGACGAACAGCACGACGGGCGTGGCGCTCTCCGGCGCGGCGGTCACACTCTCCGCCGACCTCGGCGGGACGTTCTCCCCCGCGAGCGGGGTCACGGCCAGTGACGGCTCGTTCACATCGACCTACACGGCTCCCTCCGTCACGTCGTCGGAGAATGTGGTCGTCACCGCCAGCGTCTCGGCGGCGGGCTACACGAGCGGCAGCGCCAGTGCGAGCCTCGTGGTCACGCCCGTGGTCCTGCCTCTCGCCCCGAGCGGCCTCGCGGTCGTCGGGGGAAACGCGACCGTCGTGCTGAACTGGACCGCCCCGTCCGGGGGCGGCGCGGGTCTCAGCTACGACGTCTACCGCGCCCCGGCCTCCTCCGGGCCGTTCGCCCAGATCGGCGTCGCCACCCTGCCGACCTACACGGACCTCAACCTGATCGGTGGCCAGAGCTACTGGTACAAGGTCGATGCAAAGAACTCCTTCGGCTACTCGACCAACACGTCGTTGATCTCCATCACCGGAGTGTCCGCGTCGACGCAGGGGATCCCGCTGAACGTCGGATGGTGGATCACCATCAACTCGGTGAAGTACAGCTCCGACACCAACGGGGCGCTCTACGTCTTCCTGCCGGCCGGATTCTACCAGTACACGTTCGGCCCCGGCTCGTACGCCTACCTCGCGTCCGGGGGCTCGGGAACCCTCACCGCCTCGGGAAGCTCGCTCACCATCGCCGCGTCATTCACGCCGCGGTACGCGAACCTGCAGGGCAGCGTCGACCCGGCGGGCGCCTCCGTCGTGCTGAACGGAACGCCGCTTGCGGTCTCGGACGGAACGTTCAGCGCCGTGATGGCGGCTGGGAGCTACTCCCTGAGCGTGTCGGCACCCGGATACGCCGACAACAATACGACCGTCATACTGACGCCCGGGAATCTCACGACGGTGCTCGTCCAGCTGACGTCGACCGGCGGCTCCTCGACCGCGAGCCAGGGCGGCCTCACCACGACAGATGACCTCATCATCGTCGTCGGTGTGGTGGCGGTGGTCGCGCTCGTCGGGGCGGCGCTCGTGATGTCGTCCGGGCGGTCCCGGCGGTCCGGCCGACGCCCGCCGCGCGGACCGACCCCGCCCCCGCCCGAAACCGAGTAGTAGGGTCCGTGCCCGTCCTCCGGTCGCCCCGCGCACACCCCCGTCTGGGACCCGCCTTGGCGCTCTGGGGCGCCCGAGCCGGACCCGCGCTCGTGGCGTTGCTCCTCCTGACCGGGCTCACGGTCGGGCTCACGGCGCCGTCACCCTCGGCGAGTTCCGTCAGCGTGGTGAAGCTCTACCAGTCGAGTTATGTTCCCGAGCAGGGCAACTTCACCGTCTGGATGCAGCTCTCGGACGCCTCCAACGTCCAGACCACTTGGTTCACCTTCTGCCAGCTGAGCAGCCCGGTCTGCTACCGGCCCGTGCTGATGACGGCCCAAGGCTCGGGCTGGTTCGCGGGGACCACGAACCGCATGTCCAGCTACCTCGGCATGACCGAAGGCGTCCTCGCGGGCTACAACATCACGATCATCCTGAACGACAACACGACGCAGTACGAGCCCGCGATCCCAAACTCGTTTTCGAACCTGTCCGTCGCGCAGTCGGTGACAGGGGAGTACATGTACACCATGACGGTGAACCCGACCGTCTACGCGCTGAGCGGAGTGGTGAGCGACGCCTCGACCGGGCACCCGGTTGCGGGCGCCACGGTGACCGTCTCTCCCGGCTCCAACTCCACGACCACGAGCGCGACCGGAAGCTACACCTTCCCCCAGCTCCTGAACGGGAGCTACTCGCTCTCCATCTCGGCGCTGGGCTACGTGACGGTGGTCCAGGCGGTCTCCATCGCGGGCGGCAGCGTCGTGAAGAACGTACCGATCTCCTCCGCGGCCTCTCCGGCGGGCAGCACGCCGGCGGGCGGCGGGCTCTCCACCCCGTACTTCGGCTTGAGCCTGTGGCTTTGGATCGTCCTCGTGGTCGCGCTGGTCGCCGTCGCGGTGGTCACCATCCGTCTGCGTCGCCGAGGTCGGGAAGGGCGTCCTCCCGAACCCTCCCCCCCCGCACAGGGCGAAGCCGGGCCGGCCTCCGAGCCATAGGGGGAGACGCTCGGTCGAGCGCAAACTCCTTACCGGAGGATGGATGAACCGATCTCAGCCCATGCGCCACGCTCAAATCTCCGCGACGGAAAACCCGGAGTGATCCGATGCGTCGCGGTCTCCTGATCCCCGTCCTCGTGGCCCTCATCGTGGTCGGAGGGATCGTCGCGTACGTGGGGTACGGCGCTCTCAACACCCACGCGGCGGCCGGCTCCACCAGCACCGCGCCGGGATTCACGGTGCCCGACATCTACGGCGACTCGTTCAGCCTGTCCAGCTACCGGAACTCGTCGGTCGTCCTCCTCGAGTTCACCTCCCTCTCCTGCAGCGAGTGCCAGATCGTCGAGCAGAGCCTCAAGTCGATCTACACGGGCTACAACTCGTCCGGGCACTCCGAGGTCCACATCGCGTCGATCTACACGGAGCCCCAGTTCGGGGACACGATCCCCGCACTCCGCTCGTACCACCAGCAGTACAACATCACCTGGACGATGGCCCAGGACACGATGAGCAACGCCGTGTCGACGGCCTACGGCGTCACGGCACTCCCCTCCGTGTTCATCGTGGACACCCACGGGCACATCGTGTACGACGTCACCGGCGTCCAGGATTCCAGCAAGATCCAGACGACGATCGCGTCCGCGTTCGCGGGCACCGCGGCCCCCGTCTCGATCATCACGGTGAGCGTGTTCGCCCTCGCCGCCATCGCGGGGGTGACGACGTTCTTCTCGCCGTGCGCGTTCCCGATGTTCCCGGGTTACATGAGCCTCTTCCTCGGCCTCAACACCCCGGCGAAAGAGGGGGCGGCGACGCCGGGCCCGACCTACCGAGGGGCGGCCCGCCGCGCCGCGGTGGCGGGGTCGATCACGGCGCTCGGGATGATCCTCGTCTTCCTCCTGGTCGGTGTCGGTCTCATCTACGCCGCGAACATCTTCGCCCGGTCCATCCCCTACCTGCTGGTCGCTGTGGGGGTGATCCTCCTCGCCCTGGGTGCGCTCTTGCTCACGAACCTCCAGTACTGGAAGGTCATCACCCCGTTCCAGCAGCTCTGGTACCGCGTCGGAGGAAAGCGCCCCGAGGAGAATCTCGCGGACCCCGTCGCCTCGGGGTCGGGCCTCTACCTCAAGCTCTTCAGCTACGGCATGGGCTATGCGGCGGCCGCCGCCGGCTGCGTCGCCCCCGTGATCTTCTCCGCCATCATTGCGGGGCTGACCCTCGGTCTGGTGGGGGGCATCGTCAACACGCTCATTTTCACCCTCACGGCGGCCGCGCTGATGGTCGGCGTGACCGTGGCGCTCGCCGTGGCGGGGCGGAAGTACGTGAACCAGCTGAAGGCGCTCACGCCCATCATCAAGAAGGTCAGCGCGGTGGCGCTCATCCTGGTCGGCGCCTACCTCGTCTACTTCTACTACATCGCGTGGATCGCCTAGCGTCCCGGCCCGCCGCGGTCCGCCCTCGGGGAGGAGGGGTCCCGGTCGAGGGGCCGAGGGTGCCGTCGACCGTCGTTTCCTTCCACCCCACGCATCTATAAACCATGGGATTCATGCCGAGAGGCATGGGAACCCCTCCCTCCCCAGGTAGCTACGCCGCGTACCCACCTGCCCAAACGGGTCAAACCTCTCCCACGGATCTTGAGGGGATCGGTCACCTCAAAGTGGCCTCGATCATCGGACTCTTGGTCCAGGCCCTGTTCTGGATCGGGTTCCTGATCTTCTACCTGATCTTCACGGCGGTCCAGAACACGACCACCGCGTTTGGGACGAGCACGCTCCCGTCGTGGATCACGGTCAATACGTTCTACGCGGCGATCGGACTCTTGGCGGGTGGTCTCTTCCTCGGGATCCTCTCGTTCATCTTCTTCTACCTCGGCTTCCGCGCGATCAAGCGCGGCGACCACACCTTCGGCGGCCCGACCACCCTCATGATCGTGGGCCTGATCGGGTTCCTGCTGTCGGCGATCGGCGTCGTGCTCATCGTGGGCGCGGTCGTGGACGCGATCAACTCGGCCACCGCCGCGACCATCTCCTCGAGCTCGGTGTCGGTGGATCTCTCCGCCATCCTGGGCGGGCTCGCCCTCATCGGCCTGGGCGCGATCCTCGACCTGGTCGGTGTGATCGGACTCGTCCTCGGCAACTGGCGCGCGGGGACCCGCTACGGCGAGTCCACGATCAAGGTGGGGGCGATCCTGAGCATCCTCCCGTACGTCTCCATCGTGGGCTACATCCTCCTCCTGGTCGGCTACATGAAGGCGGGCACGAAGGTCCGGTCCGGCTGGGTACCCCCGTCCATGATGCCCGGCTACTACGCCGCGCCTCCCGGCATGCAGCCGCCCCCCGGCATGCAGCCGCCACCGCCCCACTAGGCGAAGGGTGCGCCCGCCCTCAGGGGCGGGCGAGGACAACCCATTCCCCCTCCCCCTTTCTCACTCAAGGAATCTCTATCTGCGTCCGGTCCTCCGGAGGGTTGGATCGCTGCCGTGACGGGGGTGGGGACGGTCGTGATCGTGCGTCCGGGCCGGGGCACCCACTACCGGATCGGGCCGGACCACTTCCGAACGAAGGGCGGGCCCCGAGAACGGACCGACGCGTTCGCCGTGATCGAGTCCGAAGGGCGGGCGGGAGTTCCCGGCCCCCCTCCGCACGTCCACCGAGGCTTCGAGGAGGCCTGGTACATCCTCGAGGGTCGGGTGCGGTTCACTACCGGGAGACGGACGACCTCGGCGACGCCCGGCACCTACCTACTGGTGCCGCGGGGTGTCGCGCATACCTTCGAGGTCGAGGGGAGGTCGCGCGCGAGATGGTTGGGGATCTTCTCTCCCGCCCGATACGTCGGGCTGGTCCAGGAGCTGGGCGACGTGCTGCCGGCCCACGGTCCCCCGGATCCCGCCCGCATCCGCCGCCTGTTCGCGAAGTACGACTCGGCGCTCGTCGGCGCGACCCACGAGTAGGCCGCGGGGTCGGCTAGGCCGTCGCGGGAACGTAGGCCTCGGCGAGGTACTCCGAGATGTCCCGAACCGTCACGTCCGGCGGAGCCACGCGCTGGAGGTTGGCGAGGCACAGGGGGCACGCGGTGACGACCTGGCCGTCGACGGCCCGAAGCTGGGCGATCCGCATGCGGGCGATCTCGGCGGACTTCCCGGGGAAGAGGGTCTCGAGAGGGCCGCCACAGCAGAACGTGAGCTTTCCAGAGAGCTCGGGCTCGGCGAGGCGAACGCCGCCGTCCGCCAGGAGCTGGCGGGGCTGGTCGACGACCCCCTCGTAACGAGCGTAGACGCAGGAATCGTGGATCGTGGCGGTCCGATTGAGGGGATGCACGGCCTTCGGGTGGCGCTCGGCGAGGACTTCGAGGTACGAGCGGACCTGGACGGAGAACCCGGGAACCACCTTCGGGTAGTTGCTCCGCAGCATGTTGGTCGTGTGGGGGTCGACGGTGATCACCTGTTTCACGCCGTGGCGGGTCAGGGTCTCGGCGACCCGTCGGGCCTGTGCGACGAACGCGCCGTCCAGCCCCTCGTCATACGCGAGGGCGCCCGCATAGAGGTCGTCCTCGTAGAGGTAGCCGAACCTGACGCCGGCAGTCTGGAGCAGTCGCGCGATGTTGCGGAGCCGTTCGTTGTAGGCCGTGCGTTCCGCCGCCGACGTGCGGGCGAGCAGCGGGGTCAGGTTCACGAGCCGGTTCATGGAGCGGGCGAACCCGAACAGCCAGGCCGAGCGGGCATGCTCGTACTTGGCAAGCTGGTGGCTCATGGCGTTGATCGCCGGGACCATCTGCCACATCTGGCCCGTGTAGAGGACCGTCTCGCCGCCGCGCGGGATCCCGAGGCCGCGGGCCCAGGCGGTGGCGGCCCGGCGACTGAGAGGAAGGGCGCTGCGGCGCTTGCGCAGGTTGTCGGCCAGGATGCCGAGCGTGGCTTGGATCGGTACTGGCATGGGACCCCTTCCGTCAGGCCTCCACCGCGGCGGGGCCATGGGAGTTGAGGTAGACGCGCAGGGTTCGGACGTTCTCGGCGATGTGGACGCCGGCCGGGCAGTTCGCCTCGCACAGGCGGCAAAGCAGGCAGCTGAAAATCGCTTCGGAGTCGCCGAGCACCCGGTCCCGGTCGCCGAGGAGCGCGTAGCGGAACAGGCGACGGGGCATCAGCTCGACCCCGAGCGGGCAGAGCGCGGTGCAGGTACCGCAGTTCATGCAGAGCCGGGCGTCGAACCCCGGGTCGAGATGCAGTCGGTCCAGGAACTCTGGGTCGACCTTCATCGACGGGCCTCCACGAGCTCGTAGCGGTAGTAGTCGTCCTGACGACCCTTGGGGAGGTCGCGCACCCGGCCGAACCGGCGCATCGCCATCACCCACTTCGTCACCTCGTGCGCGGGCGCGTGCAGCGCCTGGGAGATCTCGGGGATCGTGCGGGGACCGTCCCGGAGCACGGCGATCACCCGGCCCCGCTCGACCGCTTCGTCGCGCAGCACCTCGGGAAGGTCGCGGACCGTGCTCCGTCCGGTCATGGAGCCTCCCGGGCGAGCGCATCGATCTCGGCGCGGATCTGCGGGTGGGTGTAGCCCTGGACCGAGACCGCGGAGCGGGGGCAGGCGGGAACGCATCCGCCCTCTCCCTTGCACAGGACCCCGATGACCCGGGCGACGCGATGGTCACCGTGCTCCACGGATTCGATCGCCCCGTACGGGCACGCCTTGGTGCATTCGTCGCACCACTCGCAGGCCGTGGGGTCGACCTCGGCGACCAGGGGGTCCAGGTCGACGTATCCCTTGAGCAGAAGCGCGCCGGTCTTGGCGACGCCCGCGAGCGCGGATGCGACGCTCTCGGCAACGTTCTTGGGCCCCTGGGCCGTGCCGACGATGAACACGCCGTCCACCACCGTCTCCACGGGTCGAAGCTTGACGTGGATCTCCCGGAAGAACCCGTCGTTCCCCTGGGGCAGCTTGAGGACGTCGGCCAGGGCGTCGTTCTCCCGAGGCACCATGCCGGTGACGAGGACCACGAGGTCCGGGTGGATCTCGACCTCCTCGCCGCGCATGAGCCGGTCCGGAACCTTGACGACGAGTCCCGAGGCGTCCCGGGTCACCACGGGGGGCGCCTCGGGGGCATATCGCACGAAGACCGAGCCGGTCTGGAGCGCCCGTTCGTAGAGCGCCTCGTACTTTCCGTAGGTCCTCACGTCGCGGAAGAGGTGGAACTGGTGGATAGACGGGTCGCGAGCGCTCAGGACGCTCGCGAGGTGGGACGTCGCGCTGCAGCAGTATCGGGAACAGTAGACGTGGGAACCCGCGCTCCCGTCCTCGGAACGTGAACCCACGCAGTAGACGTAGGCGATCGTCCGCACCCGACGGCCGCCGACCTCGAGCGGTCCGTGGGCGTTTCCGATGAGCTCCTTAAACTCGGGCAGCGTCACAACCCCATCGAGGCCGGCTCCGAATTCGCCCGCCAGGGGGGAATACGGGTCAAAGCCGGTCGCGACCACGATGGCTCCGACGCTCAGCGAGATCACGTCCCCGGTGCCAGTGCGCAGCTTGACACCGAACTCGCCCACGCGGCCGGACTTCTCGACCAGCTGGGTCGAGAGGTAGAGGGTCACGTTCTCCCGCCGGCGCACCTCGGAGAGAAGGGCGTCAACGATCGCGCGACCGGACTTGTCGTTCGGGAACAGGGTGCCCCAGCGGACCACCTGGCCGCCGGCCGAGTCGGACCGCTCGATGAGATGAACGGAGATCCCGAGGTCAGAGAGGGCGAGGGCGGCCCGCAGACCCGCGACGCCCGCGCCGATCACCAGGGCGTGGGGCAGGGTCTCGACGCGCATTCTCTCAAGGGGCGTCGTGAGCGCGGTGCGGGCGACCCCGGCACGGACGAGCCGGAGCGCCTTCTCCGTCGCCGCGCCCCGGTCGTGGGTGTGCGCCCAGGAGCACTGCTCCCGGATGTTGACCTGCGAGTACTCGTACGGGTTCAATCCCGCCCGCTGGGCCATCGCCCGGAACGTTCCCAGGTGGAGCTTCGGTGAACAGGAGCAGACGACGATGCCGTCCAGCTTCTTCTCCCGGATCTCCTGGACCGCCGCCTGCTGCGCCGCGTCCGAGCAGGCGAACATCTGCACCTGCGTGGAGACCACGTCGCCTTCCTTCGCGATCTCGGCGCGGACCTTTTCCGTGTCCACGTAGTCGGAGATGTTGCCTCCGCACTGGCAGACCACCACCCCGATCCGACGGCCGGTCATGGCGTCGCTCCGGGTCGCTTCAGGTAGGCCGCGATCTGAGCCGAGGCCGCCTCGGAGTGGACGATCGTGTCCGGGATATCGCGGACGGCGGTCGCCGAGCCGATGACGAAGACGCCGTCAAGGCTCGTCTCGCCGGGTTCGAGCTCCTCGTCGACCTCCCGGATGTACGAATAACCGTCCGCCGCCGGAGCCCCCTGGGGGAACAGCTGGAACGCGCCTTGGTTGGGGAGCATGCCCACCGCGAGCACGACCAGGTCGTGGCGCGCCGTCTTCGCCCCTCCCTCCCCTTCGATATCCTCGTAGTGGACGAGGAGGTCGTTCGACTCGGTCTCCTCGATCCGCGAGACCTTGCCGCGGGTGAAGTAGACGCTCATCCCCTTCGTCTGCTGGAAGAACTCCTCGTACCCCTTGCCGAAGGCGCGGATGTCGAGGTAGTAGATCGTTACGTCCGCGAGCGGGAGGGCCCCCATCAGCAGCTGGGCCTGCTTCATCGAGTACATGCAACAGACGCGCGAGCAGAGCCGGTTGCCGACCTGCTCGTCCCGCGAGCCCGCGCACAGAACGAACGCCACGTTCGTCGGCGCCTTCCCGTCCGAAGGGCGGACGACCGCGTTGAACGGCCGCGTGGGGGCGAGGATGCGGTCCATCTGCGGGCCTGTGATCACGTTCGAGAACCGGCCGAAACCGAACGCGGGCTTCTTCCGAGCGTCAAAGGGGGAGAACCCCGTGGCGAGCGCCACGGCGCCGACCATGACGGTCTCGGTCCGGGCTCGCATGTCGAGGTCGATGGCATCGGCCGGGCAGGCGGCGACGCACTCTTGGCACTCCGAGCAGACCCCGCAGTCGAGACAGCGGTTCGAGCTCGTCCGCGCCTCCTCCTCGGTCATTCCGCTCTCATACTCGGCGAAGGACCACAGGCGGAGGGACGGCTCGACCCGGACGGGTGGCACCGGGTCGCGGTGGGTGACCGAGCCGCGCGCCGCCACGACGACGGCCGCGCGGTCGGCGACCGGCAGACGGTCATCGAACCGGATCCCTTCGTTCGGCTCGTTCCGCAGCCAGCGGTCGATGTAGTAGGCGGCCCGACGACCCTGCCCGAGGGCGTTGACGATCATCGTAGGCCCCGTGACCGCGTCGCCCCCGGCAAACACTCCGGGGACGGAGGTAGCGAGGGTCTCCGGGTTGACCTGGACCGTCCCGCCGCGGTTGAGCGCGAGCTCCCCGGCGAACGCGGACGTGTTGGGCGCGAGACCGATCGCCGTGATCACCACATCCGCCGACACCGGCTCCCGGATGGAGTCGTTGTACGTCGGGCGGAACCGGTGGTCGGCATCGAAGACGGAGGTGCAGCGGACCAGCTCGAGGGCGCAGACCGCCCCCGCCGAGCCACGAATCTCCTTCACGCCCCAGGAGTTCGTCACGATGACGCCCTCTTCCTCGGCCTCGCGGACCTCCCACGGGTGGGCCGGCATCTCCGCCCGGGACTCGAGACAGAACAGCTTCACGGTCCGGGCCCCCAGCCGGAGGGCGCTTCGGGCGGAATCGATCGCCACGTTACCACCGCCGATCACCACGACGGTCTTGCCGTCCAAACGGGGCGGGTCGCCGGCGTTCACCCGATGCAGGAACTCCATCGAGTCGAGCACCCCGTTGAACTCCTCGCCCGGGACCCCCAGCTTCCGGCCGCCCCGGTCACCGGTCGCGAGGAACACGGCGTCGAAGCCGTTCTGGCGTAGCTCCCCGACGGACGAGACGCGGTGCTGGGTTTCGATCTGAACCCCGAGCGCCGTGATGTTCTTGAGGTCCCGTTCCAGGACGGATTTCGGGAGTCGATAGGACGGGATGCCCCAGCGCATGATCCCGCCGGGCTCGCTGTCCGCCTCGAGGACCGTGACGTCGTAGCCCTGCTTTCCGAGGAAGTACGCCGCGGAGAGTCCGGCCGGTCCCGAGCCCACGATCGCGACCCGGCGGCCGCGCCGCTCCGAGGTTGGACCGTATTCCGGCTCGGAGTGCCCGGAATAGTAGCGGTCGGCCATGAAGCGTTTGATGCCGCGGATCGAAACCGGGCCCTCGAGGTCCGCCCGGGAGCACTTCTCCTCGCACGGCGCGTAGCAGGCGCGGCTCAGCACGCCCACCAGCGGAGCGTCTTCGAGATGCTGCTCGAACGCGCGATCGTAGAGACCGGAGCGGACGAGAGAGACGTACCCGTGGGGTTTCACGCCGGCCGGGCAGGTGAACGAACACGGCGAACTGCCCTTCCGGGTGATGACCGCCTTCTTCGGGACGGCCTGGGGGAACGCGATGTGGGCCGCGTGGCGCGCGGCGAGGTCGTAGTTGAACTCGTCCGGGACGCTCACCGTGCACGCGGGCTCGCAGAGGGCACACCCCGTGCACTTGGCGGCGTCAATGAACGTCGGCTTCCGGGTGAGTCGTACGTCAAACCGGCCGTCGGGCTTGGGGGTGATCGAATCCACCTCCGAGTAGACCAGCGTGCGAACGTTCGCGTGGTTGTTGACCCCCGCCATCTTCGGGGTCGAGATGCAGCTGGCGCAATCCAGCGTCGGGAAGACCTTACTGAGGAGGATCATGCGCCCGCCGACGCTCGGTTCCTTCTCGACGAGGAGCACGCGATAGCCCATGTCGCCCAGCGTGAGGGCGGATTCCATCCCCCCGACCCCGGCGCCCACGACGAGGACATCGTAGCTCGAGGGAGCTGGGGTCGCGGCCATCTACGCCGCCACTGGTCGAGCTTCGGCGAGAGCCTGCCCGAACTGTTTCATGTGGTTCACGAACGGCTCCGCGCAGACCGAGCAGATCGCGGCCATCTTGACCCGGGCCGGGTCGAGGCCGTGCGAGCGGAGGAGCTCCTGCGCCAGCTCGACGATGCGTCCCGTGCGGGCCACGCAATCCGGAAGGAGGGAGCATTCCGCGCCGTCTGCGGCGATGAACACTCCATCGAACCCCGCCTCGAGCGCGTGGAGGACCCAGTCCGGGCTGATCCCACCCGAGCACGGTACGGCGATCACCTGGACCGTGGCGGAGTAGTCCATGTGCGAGCTCCCCGCGAAGTCGATCCCCATGTCGGAGATCGAGTTCGTGGAGAACACGAGCACCCGGGGTCGGGGGCGCCCGGCGGGCGTGTCGGACACTACTTGCCCCGGCGCAGATAGACGTGCCAGAGCCCCGCGTCAGGAACGGTGCCGAGATACTCGTGTCCGACCTTGCGGGCCCACAGGGGGATGTCCTCGGTCGTCCCCTCGTCGGACGAGATCACTTCCATCACTCCGCGCATGGGCACCGCCGGAACGGCGCGCTTCGCCTCGAGGAGCGGACCGGGGCACGCCACGCCCCGCGCATCCACGACCTTGTCGACCTTGAGTTGCTTCAGCTCTTCGAGGTTCATCGTCGCCTCTCGGCGATTTCACCTCCTCTCGGCGATATGAACGAACAGTCAACCCGGGATGACGGAGGGCGAGTGGAACCCCGCCGGCATCTCTTTGTCCGCGGGGTGCAGTGGGCCTCGCTCAGGGCGGGATCCGCCCACGGAAGCAGTCCGATCAGACAAACAGAATTGGTCGAAGTGGTTGGGTCCCCGGTCGCCCGGGGACCCCGCCGAAGGCGCCCTAGATGAACAGGGTCATCCGGCTTTTGTCCGCCGAGTCGATGAAGCTCCCGACCCCGGCGTAGTCGATGCCGGGCAGCAGCTCCTCCTTCCGGATCCCCATGAGGTCCATCGACATGGTGCAGGCGATCAGGCGCACGCCCTGCTCCCGCGCGGACTTCACGAGATGAGGAAGGTCGAGGACGTGCTTCTTCTCCATCTCCTTCTTGATCATCCGGGTCCCGAGCCCCGCCATGTTCAGGTGCGAGAGCTTGAGACCGTTCGGCCCCCTCGGCATCATCGCGCCGAACATCCTCTCGGTCGTCGTCTTGGGATTCTGGACGTGAACCGGCCCGTCCTTTCGGAGGACGTTCAGTCCCCAGAACGTGAAGAACATCGTGACCGGCAGGTCCATGGCGGCCGCCCCGTTCGCGATGATGAACGCGGCCAGCACCTTGTCGAGTTCGCCCGAAAAGACGACCATCGACAATCCCTCCTGCTTCGGTTGTCCCTCCCCGATCTCGTCCGTCGAATGGCTCCCCAGCTGAATCGCTTCTACTCCCGCCATCGGGTCTCGCCTCTTCTCGTCCGACGTGGGGCGCCCCGGCAGAAAGCCGTGAGGTCAACGTGAGTTGATGGGAACCCGGGCCCGCACGCGTCGCCCGGCGAGCCGCATCCGTCCCCGCTAGTCCAGGTGCTTTCCCATCGCAGGTCCGAGTGTCGGGAGCTCGCCCAGGGGGCGGGAAGACCCGGCTCGTACGCCGTCGACCGGCCCGCCCTTCTCGACCCGGAGAGTGGCCTCGCGCCAGTCCGCCATGCCGCGTCCGCTCACATGGACCACGGCGCTGAACGCGAGCCGTCCCGCCGGCGGAGCGTCGGCGAAGGTCATTATCAGCGTCGCTCCCGCGGACACGATGGCGCCCACCGCGCGCCCGACCGAAGCGGACGGGTACAGCGCGACCAGACGATGGCCGTTGGACAGCACGAGGACCGCGGGTTCGTGCCCCGATGGGATCTGGGAGATGCGCTCTTGCGTGTGGGCCGGAAGCCGAATGAAGTCGGCGAGATGGCGCACCGTTTCCCCCCGCTCGTCCGGCCGAATGAGCTTCTCGGGGGAGATCCCGGCCGGGACGACCTCGGCGCCCATTTGGAAGGGCGTCACGGAATCGAACCGGGCGGGGGGGATGAGGTGACGGGAGAGAGGGTCCAGGGGGTCGAGCTGCTCCCCTTCCATTTGAACGTCGGTCCAGGCGAACCGAGGGTCGACACATCCAGCTAACGCGAACGCGATCCAATTCAGCAGGGGCCGGTCCGAGCCGCAGATGATCACCGACGTCGGACGGTCGAACCCCTCCATCATGAACCGAATCCGAGGGCCAGGGCCTGGAGCGAGAACAACGACCCTCTGCCTTATGAATCCGGCACCCTGAAGCCGCCCGCTCCGGCCGAGGTGGTCGCAGTGTCCCGCGCGCGAACGGCGGGCGACCGGCCCGCGGTAGTCTCATTTGGGGGTCCTGCTCCCACCCCTGCGCCAATGAAAGTGCCAACGCTGGGAGTCGATTCCACGCCGTTCGAGCTGAGGTTCGAGTACGCGAACGAGAACCGGCAGGCGACCATCAATCTCGGAGGAACGGGGGTGGCGATCCTCACCTTCCTTCTGATCTTCCTGAGCACCCGATTCAGCGCGGGAAGCTGGGGTTCACTGCTCTTCCAGTTCACGCTCCTTACGGTGGTGCTGAGCATCTTCTTCCTGGGGATTTCAGGCAGTCATTACTACTTCCTGATCGAGGCCCTCGAGCGGGGCCTCCCCAATACCGCCGCGTTGCTTCGGCGCGCCGACGCCTTCTTCGTGCTCGGGCTGGCGCTGCTTCTGCTTGAACCCGCCCTTATCCTGATCACGCTCGAGATCTACTACATCGGCGCCGCCGCCCTCGCCCTGTGGGCGACCAGCCTCCTCATCATCGGCCGGGGGAGAACGACCCTCGGTACGGCCTGAATCGGCTGCGACAAAGAGGGAACCACCGAACCCCCCAGTCGCTGAACCGGCTCGAGCCAGCGGCCCTGACGGGGCTCTCCCAAACGCGGCTAGCGGCGCCGTAGCAGGATGGACCAGGCGAGAGGCTGAAAATCTGGAGCAAGGTCGAAGCGGAAGGTCCGCACATCGACGATCTCGAAAATGCCTCCCAGTTCGTTGCGGAACTCAGATTCCGTCACGACCGGAGGCCCGTTCGGCGTGATCTCGGTCGCGTTACCGGCGAGGGAGAGCCAGCGACTCCCCCGGCGGGTGAGCCGCGTCAAGGCGGCCAGAAACTCGGGGAGCGCACGCATCCGTATTCCGTGGTAGACTCCCGAATCGAAGACGCAATCAAACGGGCCTCCAAGCTCGAGGCGAGTCACGTCGCCCAGGTGAAATGCGACCTCCACTCCGGCCGCCCGGGCCTTCTCTCGCCCCTTGCGTACCGCGAGTTCCACCAGGTCCACCGCTGTGACCTGGTAGCCTCTCCGCGCGAGCTCGACCGCATTGGTTCCCGTTCCGCATCCAATCTCGAGGATAGTGTGTCCGGGCAGGTCTCCGGCCTCGATCCGTCGGACCAGTTCGTGGCTGGGGCGTCCGCTATCCCAGGGGGTTTCCCCAGAGGCGTAACGGGACTCCATCGCCGCACGATACCCGTCGGGGTCCGTCACCGAGAGATCGCTCCGATTCGGAGGGAGACGTCCGTTCGACACTGGAGTCAGGGAAGGCGTTCGGGTATACGGTGTCTGTCGTGGCGTTCGGAATCGCGGAGCGGTCCCCCATCGCCGCTCTGGACGCCAGATACTTGCCAGGGCGGCTTCACCGGTCGGCCCCGGGAAACCTCGTCCACGCCGTTGGCCACCCTGGGGCGGGCTACCAATCGTGGGGGGAACGTAGGTCGACCCGGTGATCCAGGACCGATTTCAGATTCGTGAGGTAGTAGGCCCACCGCGACGAGCACTCCGCGAAGTGCTCGGGATCCCTGAAGCCACTGTGGCGGAGCCTCAGGATGGTGCCGCGCCCTTTCTTGGTCACCTGAAACTCCGCACGGGTACGGGCTAGCTTTCCGGAGGGAAGCCGGTCCACCCAGAGGAATCCGACCGATCGACCGGATCGGAACCGGGTCAGGGTGCTCTCCATGTGGTAGCCTCCGAGCCAGTCGAACGCGAACGCGCCCCCCGTTCGGAGTTCGACCTTCGCGCCCGACAGGAACCACTTCACGAGACGGGCCGGCTCGGTCAGGGCGCGAAAGACTTCCTTTGGGCTGGAGACGAATTGGTAGGACTGAACCGCGGTAAAGGTCCGGGGCATGGCCAGACGGTATCCCCGTGGGTTCTTGGAGCTTGTTCGTCCTCCGCCTGGATCGCGTTCGGGGTGATCCGACCGGGGTCGTGGACGGCTGGACGGGACCCCCTCGCGGGTTCGCCCCACCATTCACCGTTCACACCGGCCGAACGAGTTCAGTCGGAGTCGACGTACCGACCGCGTGCACCACCGGCGGGGAGTTGGAAACGGACGCAGAGCCGGTTGGGGGAAGGCGGCCGGCCGTTTCGTCCAGCAGCGGAGCCGGTCATCTTCGATCGGCCCAGCCTGGCAGCGTCGACTGGGCTGGGAACTCGCTCGGGTCCCTCGACTGCTGCGACGGGCAGAGGGTCTGCGACCCATCAGAACGGCGAGCGACTTCGGCCCGGACCACCTCAGTTGGATGAAGTCGAACCTGGCCTGGTCCAGCGCGACGTTCCGGCTGCATTTCGCCGCCCTCCGGCCCTTCCTGAGGTGGGCCAAGAACCGGTTGGCCGAGGAGGCGGCCGCGTGGAAGGTCGCCAGTGGGGAGACGGGCCGTCGCCGATGGCTCACCAAGGAGCAGCTCTCCAGGCTCGTCCGAGCCGCCCGAGGCCGGGAGCGTCTCCTCGTGATCCTGGAGGGATTGAACGGTCTGCGACGAGTGGAGGTCCTTCGGCTCCGCCATCGCGACATCAACTCGGCCGAGGGATTCCTGAATGTCCGCGGGAAGGGACGGGACGGTGGAAAGTGGCGACAGATCCCGGTGTGCCCGCGCCTATCCCGCGTCTTGGAAGGACTGGACCTCGCCCAGGCCCCCGATGCCCGACTGGTGTCGCTGTCAGCCTCCGGAGCCGACCTGTTGCTCCGACGGGCGGTGGAGCGCGCGGGGTTTCCGGCCCGCGGAGTGCGGATCTCCCACCATGACCTCCGGCGAACGTTCGGTCGGCTCTCCCACGAGGCGGGGATGGACCTGGTCCAGCTCAAGAACCTGTACGGCCACGCCTCCCTGGACCAGACCGTGCACTACATCGGCCTCGACCAGGCGGAGATGATGCGCGGGCTCATCCGGTTGGATTCCCTGATCTCTCCGCTGCTTCGAGCGCCCCCGCCAGAGCGGCCGTCCGCCGGAATCAGCGAAGGTTCTTGATGGAGCAGCCTCTAGGCGTTTAGTGGACCTCGCATCGATCGCTCAATGGGTAGGGATAGCCTCCTCGTCCGCCCTCGTCGTCTCCGTGTGCCTACTGGCGTACAACCTGATGGTGTCCCGCAAGGATGCCCGTCGGAACCTCGCGTTCTCGATGATGGAGCAGCTCACGTCCTCGGAATTCGCAGCCCGCCGGTTCCGGATGCGACAGGCCATCACCGCGGCCCTCGCGTCGAACTGGTCGGGGTTCGATGACGGTCTCGAGGACCTGGAATGTCGCGCGTTCGCCTACCAATACGAACTGATCGGTCAGATGGTCGCGGCCGGCACCCTCGATTATCGCCTCGTGCGGGACTTCCTGCAGTACTCGGTCGTGGCGGACTGGATCGCGTTCGACCCGCTCGACGCCCGCTTGGTGAGCCGCTACCCGGGACATGCAAGTCCCTGGGAGCGATTCCACGACCTTGCCGAGCGGATCACGACAGAGCTGAACGGGCCGCCAATCCCCCGGCGCGATCCCTCCAGCGCCCCGGCTCCGGGCGCTGTTCACTGACGCCGCCGGTCGCGGGGAGTCCCGCACGGCCCCTGCCGGTACCATCGCATCGGGGCGGGGGGTTGAGAGGGTGGACCCGTCGGCGCTGAAGGGAGGGGCAACGGGTGCGACTAGCCGGAGGAGCTGGACATCTGGGCGTGTTCGCGCGGCCTCGGATAGGTCAGGTGATAGTACAATCCACCGACGACAGAAACCACGTATAGAAAGACCCAGACCCAGGTAAACGGGCGAGCCAGGAGCACCGATCCCTGACCCAAGGCGTTGGTCAGTGAAGCGCTCGCCAGCGCGACCAGGGCGAACGACCAGAGCATCGCGAGCGGGATTCGGGCGCCTTCCCACGTACCTTCCCGCCAGGCGAGGATGAAGCCGAGCGACACCGAGAGGTAGATCCCAGCGATGAAGCGCGCGCTGAGGACCGTCACTTGCCATCCCCAGATCGTGGAGTACCACTCCGGCGGCCCAAAGAGTAGCGAGAGCCCCTCGGGGATGCTCACACCCACCACGATTGCCATCAGCCCGCGCAGTGGGGCCGGGAGGGGGGTCACTACACCCGACCGAGGCTCCCGGTCGTTTAGACTTTCCGACCGGCCCAATACGGGCACAGTAGAGGCGTCGTAGGGGCCGTTACCGCTCGAGGGGACTATCAATCGAACCGGTTGGACTTGGGTTCTTATCCTAGCAGAAATTCGCTCAGGCCGTGTCGAAGCGTTGGCTCGCGCTGGCCGCCCCGGCCGTCCTCCTCCTAATGACCCTGATCCCGGCGGCCGCCGGAGCCGGAGTACCCACGGTTTCCGGGCTAGTGACCCACTGCGCGACCTCGTCCAATTGCGCGTTCGCGTTCAACACGTCGGCGGGGAAAGGGTGGGCGAACGCGACGAACGGCCTCATGTCCATCCAGCTTCCCGGGGAGGCCAAGGCGTCTCACAATCTCAGCTACTCCACCTACATCCAGTCCCTGACGGGGACCTACACCTACTGGACCGTGGGCAACTTTGTCGGGACCGACGTCAACTCGGGGCACGTCATCTACGGGACGACGAACACCAACTTCACCATCACATGCATTGGGCACAGCGGCCGAGGCGGCGGGTGTACCTACGTTTACACGACAGACAACGGCACGATCGTGGTGAAGCTCACCAAGGCGTTCCAGACATCGACCTCCGTCTCGTGCACGCCCTCGAGCGTGGTCGTTCCGAAGAACACATCCTGTACGGTCACCGTGTCGAACCTCTGGAACAGCTCGAACGTTCCGATCGGCAAGGTCAAGCTCACCAGCGGCGGCCTGGGTACGTTCGCGAACCGGGGGACCTGCACGCTCGTGTCGGGTCACTGCACCTTGAGCTGGACCCCGCTCGACAACACCGTCGGGACCGTCACGATTCTGGCGACATTCCCCGGGTCCGCGACGTTCTACAAGAGCACCGGCTCCAGCACCGTTTCGGTGACCGGCGGCGGCTAGCGACTTCCGAACCCCCGTCGATCGCCCAGCGGGATCGCCTCGGGCTGTTTCGCTGAATCGTCGTCCACTACGCCGAAGGCCGATTTGGGAGGCCCCCCGGTCCTCGGGACGGGGGCCTTCCGCCCGTGTGGAGAGCGTCGTGGATCCGCTCACCTCTCTGGCGGGGCCGCCCAGGGACGATCGTCCTCTTGTGCCGTCTTCGCTCGGCGACGGGCGCTGCGAAACCCGGGATCAAGCAGGATGGGTCTTCGAGCCGGATTCGGTCGCGCCCTTCCGGGCGGGGTCTTCGAGGTCGATTTCGCCCACGTAATTCGGCTC
>DASQHP010000100.1:0-15721 GCA_035632035.1 Thermoplasmata archaeon
ACCGCGCCCCGCCCCACCGGGTGACGGCGGCGGGGTCGGCGCACTTTTCTATGGATGACCCCTCCGCCTAGCGCCATGTCGCCGGCGGAACCCGGGATTGTCGCACGTTTGGACGAACTGGAACGCCAGATCACGGAGATCCGCAAACGGCTGGCTCAGCTCGAGCACGATCTGGCGACTCGTACCAGCCACCCCGTGGATCAGACCGCGGTGCGTGAGAAGGTCACCTTCGACTGGCAGTCGTGAGCCAGGGCGCCTCCCGGTCGGAGGATGGCGTGATCCAGGCGGTTCTCGACAAGTACGCGATCGACTCGCCCGCGGCGACCGAAGCCCAGGCCGCGGTCCTGATCGTCCTTCGCGCGGTCGGCGCCAAGCTCGAGACTCTCTTGATCGAGCGCTCCGTCCGGGCGGGCGACCCCGCCTCCGGGCAGATCGGGCTCCCGGGTGGTCGCGTGGATGGACACGACGATCGGCTGCGCGACACCGCCTTGCGGGAGCTGACGGAGGAGGTTGGGCTCGGCGAGTCCGACCTGACCGGACCACCCCGGTTCATCTCGGTCGAGGACGCCCCCCGGTTTGGAATCCGGGTCGGAGTGTTCGTCGCGGGTCTTTCGGAGACTCACCGGGGACCCCCAGTGCCCAGCCCGGACGAGGTCGCGAGCATCTTCTGGTTGCCCCTCGACCATCTGGACTCGACCCGCCTCGTGGTGCGCGATACTCCCGCCGGCGCCCGTGAGGTCGAGGCTGTGCTCTACGGAGGGCATGTCCTCTGGGGTTTCACCCTCCGGGTTCTGCGCCAGTTCCGCAAGGAGAATCCGGGTTCGTAGCCGCACGTGGGAGCCGGTGGTAGGGGCGTTCTCCCCCGGTCTCCCACGGAAGAGTGACGGAGGTTCCCGACGACGGCGGACGGATCGGGAAAAAAACCACTGCGATGGGTTTATAGCCCGATTTAAATACCCTCGAGCCGGGGAGCCATGGCGAAGATTCGGATCGAGAACGTCGTCGCATCGACCTCTCTGGGAGACGAGCTGGACCTGCAGTCGATCGCCCTGGGTCTCGATGGCGCGGAGTACGAGCCCGAGCAGTTCCCCGGCCTCATCTACAGGCTCAAGGAGCCGAAGACAGCCATCCTGCTGTTCCGCTCCGGCAAGGTCGTCTGCACCGGCGCGAAGAGCATGAAGGAGGTCGAGGACTCGATCGCCAAGGTATCCGTCCAGATCCGCAAGGGTGGACAGAAGATCAACATGCACCCCCGCATCGAGGTGCAGAACATCGTCGCGAGCTCGGACCTCGAGTCCGAGATCAACCTCAACGCCATCGCGGTCACGCTGGGACTCGACCGGGTGGAGTACGAGCCCGAGCAGTTCCCCGGTCTCGTCTGCCGGATCGACGAACCCCGTGTGGTGGTTCTGCTGTTCGGCAGCGGGAAGCTCGTCTGCACGGGGGCGCGCAAGCCGTCCGACGTCGAGGTCGCCGTCAAGAAGATCACGAAGGAGCTCCGCGGGGCCGGACTGCTCCGGTAGCCGCCCCGCGGCGACCGTGCGGCTGCCGCCCGATCTCCCCGTCGTCGACCATCACTGCCACCTTTCGCCGACCGGCGAAGGGATCGAGGCGGTCCGGAGGTTCCAGCGCGCGGGCGGTTCGCACCTGTTCCTGGCCACGCAGAACTACACCTCGGGAGCACCGACGACGCTCGAGGCCTACCGCGAGCAGTTCGAACTGACCGAAACGCTCGCGCGGCGGGCGTCCGAGGAAACGGGGGTCGTCCTCTACCCGGTCCTATCCCCGTACCCCGTCGATCTGGTCCACGTCGAGCCCCAGATGGGACTTGCGGCGGCGAAAGACCTCCAGATGGCGGCCATCGATGCCGCCGCGAGGGAGGTCGCGGCGCATCGCGCGGTGGCTCTCGGCGAAGTCGGAAGGCCCCACTTTCCCGTCTCCCAGCCCGTCGCGGAGGCGTGCGAGGCGGTTCTCATCCACGCCCTCGAATCGGGCCGCGACGTCGGATGCCCGGTCGTCCTCCACACGGAAGAGCTGGACGCCGACGGCTATCGCGCGCTCGCGGGCCTCGCCGCCCGAGTCGGGTTCCCCGCCGGGCGACTGGTGAAACACTACGCTCGGAGCATCGTCCCAGACGACGGGCGGTTGGGACTCGTCCCATCGTACCTGGCGACGCGGGACCTCGTTCCGCCCACGCTCGCGACTCCCGCCCCGTGGTTCTGGGAGACCGACTTCCTGGACGACCCCGCGCGGCCGGGCGCGGTGCTCGATCTCGCGACCGTCCCGAAACGAGCGGCGGCCCTCGCCCAGGACCCGGAGTCGGCCGAACGGCTCCGAATCCCGTTCGTGGAGTCGGTGGAGAAGGTCTATGGAATCACCCCGATTCGCGCTACCCGGGGAGCGACATGACGACGAGGGGGCGACTCGTCGCCATCGAGGGGATCGACGGGGCCGGGAAGTCGACGCTCCAAGCCCAACTCGCGAAGGCGCTCCGGAAGCAGCGGGTGCGCGTGAGGCTCTGGCGGGAGCCGAGCGATCCGGGGCTCGGTAGGCGCGCCCAGCGTGCCGGCCCGACCCGACCCTGGACCGCCGCCCTGTTCTTCACGCTCGACCGGGCCCGCTCCCGGTCGAGGTTGGACCGCCTCCTATCGGACTGCGATGTCGTTCTCTCCGACCGCTCGTTCTACTCCACGCTGGCCTACCAGGGAAGCGCGGTCGGTCCGGCGGAGCGCCGGCGGATGGGCGATGTTCAGCGGGCCGTCGCGCGCCGCCCCGATGTGGTGCTCTGGCTGCGCCTCCCGCCCGAGGCCGCGCTGTTGCGGATCCGCCGCCGGGGAGCGCGACCTGCCCCGCTCGAGCGACAGCGAACGCTCCGTCGCGTGGCCGCCGCGTATGCCCGTCTCGCTCGCTCCAATCGATGGGTGACGCTCGACGCGACCCGGCCCGTCGCCGAGCTCGCCGTCCAGGCCTTCGCGCAGCTCTACCAGCACCGGCGCGAGCCGGCGCCACGGCAGCGACGATAATCTAATCCGACTGTCTCGCCCCCGAGCGCAGACCGTGGCCCGAATCCTGCGTGCCGAACAGACCCTCGACCCGGCGTTCGTCCCGCCGAAGCTCGTGCACCGGGAGACCGAGCTCACGCTCCTCCTTCGTCGCTACAAGGAGTCGCTCGACACGGGCGTCGCCTGCCACTATCTGCTGACCGGCGGGATCGGGAGCGGAAAGACCGCCCTCGCGCTGAGGCTGGGCGAGGAGCTGCAGCGAAGAGGCAAGCTGGGTGGGCTACCCCTCGCCCGGCTCTACGTGAACTGCTGGCGTCGTTCCAGCGACCGCACGGTCCTGCTCGAACTCCTGCGGGGGGTGGGTGTCTCGCTGCCGGACCGCGGATACTCGCTCGCCGAGATGCTGGACGTGTTCGAGCAGGGAATCCGTCGCCAGCCCCGCCACCTGTTCGTCATCCTGGACGAGGTCAGCGCCCTCGTCCGGCAGGAGACCAAGCTCCTCTACCTCTTGACGCGTTCCCGCGAGGTCGGGCTGGGCTCGATCTCCCTGTTCCTCGTGGCCCCGGAGGACGTGCTACCGTACCTCGATGCCGCGAGCCGGTCGAGCTTCGGCGTTACCCACCGGCTCCAGCTCGCTCCGTATGACGCCGCGGCCCTCGCGGATATCCTCGAGAGCCGCGCAGAGCTCGCGCTCCGGCCGGGAAGCTATTCGCGAGAGGTTCTCGAACAGATCGCCCGCAGTGCGGCGTCGACGGGGGACGCCCGGTTCGCGCTCGAGCTGCTGGGTGGCGCTGCGCGGGCCGCCGAGCAGAACGGACGGGACGAGCTGCGACCCGAGGACGTTCGGGCGTCCAAGGGTTCGATCTACCCGACCCTGACGGAGTCGAAGCTGGAAGAGCTCCCCGGCCGCTCCCTCCTCGTGCTCCTCGCGCTGGCGCGAAGCCTGCGCGGCCCCAAGTCGCAGGCGCCGTCGGAGAAGGTTCGTCAGGCCTACCAGGCGGTCTCGGAGGAGTACGGGGAGACGGCCGTCGGCCGGATCCAGTTCTGGCGGACGATCAAGGAGCTCGAACGGGAGGGGCTTTTGCAGGTCGAGCCCGGCCGGGTCGGCGACTCCCACCGGCTCAGCATGGACGAGGTCCCGGCGAGCTTTCTCGAGATGGTCCTCGAAAGCCGGGTCCCGAAGCGTCGCTCGCGCAAAGCCTAAAGGAGCCGCCCCGCTCGCAGCCTCGTGGCGTCGTCCCCGAGCGTCCTGCCCGTCGTCCCACCGCTCCCCCGCCTGCCTCCCTGGATCCGAGTTCGCCCCCCGTCGGGGGCGGCGTACCCGGAGGTGCGGGGTCTGCTCTCGGAGCTGAAGCTCGGAACCGTCTGCCGCGAAGCCCGGTGCCCCAACCTACCGGAGTGCTGGTCCGCCGGTGCCGCCACCCTCATGCTGCTCGGCACCGACTGCACGCGGCGGTGCGGCTTCTGCGCGGTCACTACGCACTGGTCGAACGGGCGAGTGGATGGGACTGAACCGGCTCGCGTGGCCGAGGGCGTGAGCCGATGGGGACTCCGCTATGTGGTGCTCACGCAGGTCTGCCGGGACGACCTCGCCGACGGTGGCGCGGGACTGCTCGCCGAGACCGTCCGTCGTATCCGGGCGGCCGCACCGGCGACGAAGGTCGAACTGCTCATCGGCGATCTGCAGGGAAACGCGCAGTCCATCGACCGGCTGCTCGAGGAGCCGCCGGACGTCCTCGCGCACAATCTCGAAACCGTTCGTCGTCTATCTCCTGACATCCGGGACCATCGGGCGGACTACGAGCAGTCCTTGTGGGTGCTTCGGTCCGCGAAGGAGCGCAGTCGGCGGCCCCTCGTCACGAAGAGCTCGATCATGCTCGGGGTAGGCGAGCGGGACGACGAACTCCGCGAGGCCTTCAGCGACCTGCGCGCCGCCCGCGTCGACCTCCTCACGTTGGGCCAGTACCTCCGCCCGTCGCCCCGCCACCACCCTGTCGACCGGTACGTCACTCCCGACGAATTCGAGGGTCTGCGGACCCAGGCTCTGGCGAACGGGTTCGCGGGCGTCGAGGCCGGACCCCTTGTCCGGTCCTCCTACCACGCGGAAGAGCTCTACGAGCTCGCCCGCCGTTCGGGAGGGATCTGAGCGTGGCGAAGAAGGTGCGCCAGAAGCTCGAGGAGGACGAGGCGGCCCGTCACTTCGAGTTCCCCCCGTTCGATGAGCCGAAGTTCCTTCGGCACGAGTTCGAGCAGACGGGCGCGACCATCATCGCCTTCGGGTTCGCCCTCGCGCTGGGGATACTGTCGTTCGCCGTGACCTGGGCCGCGCTTCCGGTGCTGCTCGCCGTCGCCGTGAGCCTGGTCATCATCGTGTTCACTCCCTGGCTCGTTCGTCGGCTGCGCCAAGCCGCCGCCGACTACACTCGGGGCGAGTGGGCGGGGCTCCTCCTGCTCGAGATCTTCGGCTGGCTCGGCTTCTGGTTCCTGCTGACCGACCTCGCCCGCTAGGACGACGGACGGGGAAGCCAGGGGAGCCCTTTCGCGAGCAGGTCGCCGAGCGCGTCATCCAGGTGGGGACTCTCGGACGTTTCGGAAAGCGGTACGAATTGCGTCGTCGGGGTGATGCGGTCGCGCAGGTCTTTCCCGATAGGGAGCCGTCCGAGCGTGGCCGTGAGGAGCGGTTCGATCCGGCGCTCGTCCCGCTCCACGTCCACCGCGAGCCGTCCCTCGGACGTGAGGTACGGCCCCTGGAGCACGGGTCGAGCGGGATCGCTCCATTTGGTGAGGAAGTCGCCGGTCCGGTCGATCCCGGCGGGTGGGCCTTCCTGCACCCGCACGCCCGCTAGCTCCTTCTGGGCCACCTCGGTGAGGACCACGACCTCACCCTCACCGGCGGCGCTCGAGGTTCCGAGAACATTGAACCCCAATCGGGTCGCCTCGTCGGCCACCGCGCGTTCCGCCTTCCGAAGCTGGGGGTAGAGGATGTCATCCACCGCCGGCGGGCGGGAGAGGGTGAGACAGGTGATGTGGGTGCGACGCCGTTCGACCTGTCGCTCCGCATCGTCCCGCCTCATCGGCTCCGGGATGAGAGGCTCGAACGCGCGCTCGCTCGGTCGGTCCAGGAACTCTCCCGCGGCGAGGATGAAGAGTCCGAGGTTGCGGCGGGAAAGCGCGGTCGCGACGTTGCGGTCGGCGTCCACCGGGTCATCCAGTACGAGTGCGACGTCCTCGGGGACCCGGGCAGCCGCGCCGGGCCGTGAAAGGAACCGGACGGGCATTCGCCAGGAGCGGGCGTCCTCGAGGAGCGCATCGAGCGTGCCGAATCGCAGGAGGAGCAGCTCCACCAGGTACCCGGAGAACCCGCCGCGCCGGGCTTCGGAGCCGTAGACGCCGAGCCCCCGGAGGAACTGCTTGGCAAGCCGCACCTGGTCGACCATTTCCGGGGTCTGGCGGGCGCGGAGGTATTCGTTGTGGAAGGGGGTTCGGTCCACCGCCGTGAGGGGATGTCCCGGATCCTCGATCGCGTAGCCCGGCACCACGTCCACCGTGAACCCCTCGAACGTCCCCCGCCGGTACGGGTGCTCGGCGTACCGGGTTTCGGGATCGGTCAGGAGAGCCGCTCCCATCTCGAGCCCCATCCGCTCGAGCTCGGCCCGAGAGACGTCGGGAGAGAACAGCAGAAAGAAATCGAGGTCGATACGGTCCTTGAGGAATGTCCCGCGCGCCGCGCTGCCCGCTACCAACGAGCGCACGACGGGGAATCGCCGACTGGCCGCCATCTCGCGGGCTCGGGCGTCCAGATGCTCCCGCACTTCCGCCACCCGGGCGAGCAGAGCGGCGTCCGGCCGTACCCGCTTCAGCGCCTCGGCCTCGACCGTGTGTCGATGGGCGGCGGCTCCGGCCTCGGGCGTCATGGCCGGCCGGACGGCGTCGGCCACTTCAACCCTTCTTCGTGGCTGTGTCCCCGGGTTGACCGAACCGTTATCGCGCGGGAAGGCCTGATCAGTAGGTAGGGTCCATGGCGACGACCGGCGCTCATCATCCGGCGATCCTGGGAGAGTCCCTCCCGGACGGGAAGGTGCGGTGCACCGCGTGCGCCCGCTACTGCGTCATCCCTCCCGGCTCCCACGGGTTCTGCTACGTGCGGGCGAACGAGGCGGGCCGCCTCGTCCTGCTCACCTACGGCCTCGCGGCCGCCGTTCAGGTGGACCCCGTCGAGAAGAAGCCCCTCTCCCATTTCCGACCCGGCAGCCGGGTCCTCTCCATCGGGACCGTGGGGTGCAACTGGCGTTGCCAGTACTGCCAGAACGCGGAGATCTCTCAGGACCACGAGATCTCCGGCCGCCCCCTGCTCGCGCGCGAGGCCGTCCGGCTCGCGAAGGAGATGGACTGCCAGGGCGTGACGTTCACCTACAACGAGCCGACGATCTTCATCGAGTACGCCCTCGACGTCATCGAGGAAGCCCATCGGGCAGGCCTGTTCGCGAACTTCGTGACGAACGGGTACATGACCCCCGAGGCCGTCCAGCTCCTGGCCCCGAAGCTGGACGCCGTGAGCGTCGACTTCAAGGGGAGCGGCGAGGAGGGCTTCATGCGCCGGTACATCACCGCCAAGGGGCCGGCGCCGATCCTCGAGACGATCGTCGAGCTGGCCCGTCGGGGCGTCCACGTCGAGATCACCAACCTCATCGTTCCCCGGGTGGGCGAGGATGCCGACGCCCTTCGCGGCCTCGCCCGGTTCGTCCACGACCGGCTCGGGGCCGAGACGCCGTTCCACCTGCTGCGATTCCATCCGGACTACAAGATGATGGACTTCCCCGAGACACCGGTCGCCACGTTGGAGCGGCTCCACGCGCTGGCAAAGGCCGAGGGCCTCGAGTATGTCTACTTGGGGAATGTCTGGGGGCACCCCCTCGAGCACACGTACTGCCCGAAGTGCGGGGCCGTTGCGGTCGAGCGAACCGGATTCGTGATCCGTCGCTGGAACCTGGACGACGACAATCGCTGCCGGGCCTGCGGGCACCCGATCCCGATGGTCGGACACCTCCCGGCGGACTACGCCCCCACGTACGTCCTACCGCTGGCCTGAACGCCCCGCGGGGGCGAGCCCCCGCGGGGAGAGGGCCGTTCGTCGGTTACGGCTGGTTCGGGTCCGATCCGGGCGTCGCGGGCTGGGGCGGAGGCATGGCCGACGCCTTCGACTTGGAGCGAAGTACGAGCCCGACGATCAGGATCAAGATCCCGACGATGAGCACGATCGACCCCACGGTCGTGAGGGCGGTGGTCATGTTGACGGTGGCGGTCGCGCTCGTGCTGCTGACGTTCTGGGGGATAAAGCCGAAGGCGATCTGGCCGCCGCTGGGCTGGTTGATGGTGAACGTCCCACTGGTCCCGACTTGGATCGTGACACCGGAGAGGCTCGCGATGGAGCCGGTGGCGCAGCTTCCCGAGCAGGCCGCCGCGTAGAACGTGACCGGTTCGGTCGAAGTCCACGAGACGGCAACCGGGATGCTGCCGGTGATCGAGAACCCGCCGACTTGTACCGCCGCTCCGGATTCGTCGATCTTCTGCGCGGCCTGACTCGAGACGGGGACGAAGAGCAGCACCGCGCCGATGATCGCCAAGACGATTCCCACGACTACTATCCCGGCTCTCATTCGAGGGACCCCGAACAGGTCGAGGAATTCATAGTACATAGACCTCGCGAAACACCCGAACCGCACCGTACTCGCCCACGTTTCTCCATGCTGCACAGTACCGTCAGCGTCCCGGAGGACGGAGTCCGCCTACGCTCCAAGTCCGACATAGATGCGTCCCGTGCGATTCCGTGGAACCCAGGCCGAATGGTAATGAACCCGGCAGGGTTCCGAATCGTGTGGCAGTTTCGCCCCGACTCCGCCGCTGGCTCACCGGCCCCGCTTCCGACCCGAGCGTGCGGTGGCGCTTCTGGACCGAGGTAGCGGGACGGCCTTCGACGGACGACCGGGTGCGGGCGGCGCGCCGGGAGATCGGCCGGCGTGGCTGGGCCTCGAAGCTGCTGGAGAACCAGTTCCCCGACGGGCACTGGGTGACGCGAGGCTCGACCGCCCGCGAGCTCTACCGTCCTAAGTACGTCGTGGCGAACTGGCGGGCGATCGTCCTCGCGGATCTCGGGATGACGAGGACCGACCCGCGGGTACGTCGCCTCGCGGAACTCATCCTGCGCCGATGGAGCGGCCGAGGCGGCGATCTATCGGGTCGCGCGGGGGAGATCTGTGTGACCGGTAACGCGGTCCGAACCCTGATCCGGTTCGGCTACCTGGAGCATCCCGCGGTTCAGGCCTCGATCGCTTGGATCGTGCGGACCCAGAAGACCGACGGTGGATGGCACTGTTTTCCGTCGCGCCGAGGCACGCTGGATGGATGGGAAGGGCTCGCCGCCCTCGCGGAGATCCCGGACTCCGAACGTTCCCGGGCGATCCAGAGGTCGATCGAGCGCGGGGCCGAGTTCTACCTGTCGCGACGGCTGATGGACGAGGGGTCGGTGCGATACCCACCGTGGTTCCGGCTCCATTACCCGAACCACTACTACTACGATGTCCTCGTCGGACTTCGTATCCTCACTCGGCTCGGATATGGCTCGGACCGCAGGCTCGCTCCGGCACTGCGCTGGCTGAACGGGAAGCGTCGAGCCGACGGCTCGTGGGCGCTCGACGCGGACCATCCCGATCTGGATCCGGATCGGGGAGGGTACCAGTTCGAGGACCCGGTCTTCCCGGTGCGGCTGGAAGCCCCGAACCAGCCGAGCCGCTGGGCGACCGTCGAGGCTCTGGGCGTGCTAACGCGCTGCGGCGGAGTCTGAGCCCGGCCGGTCCGGAGCCGTACCGCGGGAGCGCCAGCTGAAATCCGCCCTTCGCCCGACTCTGATGACGCGGTCGGATCTCTCTCCGAGTTCAACGCCGGGAGGATCACCGAGTCGGGCTGCCGAAATTCGGAGGGGAGACCCGCAGCCCGCTGGAGTCGTGCCGGGGTCCCCGCAGACTGCTCTCGATCCGCTTCGGCGTTCGGGAAAAGCGCTAACAATCGTCGGGACTAGCGAGAAGGGTGAGCCCCATCTCGCACCTCCCTCGCCCGCGGTGGCCCCGGCTGCCGGTGCGAACCCGGCGGCTAGTGCTACGACTTCCCCAGATGCGAGACGTCGAGAGCATCCGGCGTGCGGTAACTCATGCTTCCACACGGTGGGGGATCCGTTCACTTCCAGTCCCGTATCTTCGACGGCACGCCCTCGAATTCGTGAAGCGGAAGCGATCCCAGTTTCGGACCCGGGAATCCCTCACGCTCGCCATTTCCCGGAAGGGGGACGACGAGTTAGTCGGAATGATCGAGCTGATGCATCTGGCGGCGAGAGACCGAGTGGCCGAGCTCGGATACTGGATCGCTCCGGGGAAGAGGCGCCATGGATACGCCACCGAAGCCGCGAGGGCGGTCTGCGAGGTGGGGTTCGGCATCCTCCGGCTTCACCGTATCGAGGCGGGTGCCTTGGCTCGGAACCGCGCGTCGATCCGCGTGCTCGAAAAGGCCGGACTTCGGCACGAAGGAACGTCTCGCGAGCGCGTGCGGATTGGCCCGAGGTGGCTCGATCAGGTCTGGCTCGCACGAGTTGCGACGCGGCCGCGTTCCAGGCGTCATCCGCGCTAACCACAGCCGTCCGCCGGTGGCACTTCGTGCCGGACGAACGCGGCGTGTCGCTCGGAGTCCCGGTGCCGGGGCCAGGATTCGAACCTGGGAACTCCTGCGAGAGCAGATCTTGAGTCTGCCGCCTTTGGCCGCTCGGCCACCCCGGCTCGCGGGAGGAGGGAAGCTTCCGCCTTATCCCTCTTCGCCCTCGTCCGGGTCGAGCCCGCCATCGGGCGGTTCGGCCTCGACCAGGACGGCGGCCTCCGTTCGACCCGGCCGTCGGCTCCCGAGGTCGACACCAGGGCGCGCTTCCGCGGCCGGCCGGATGCCGACCCGGCGGACCCGGCCGCAATGAAGGCACGTCCGGACCCGCCGGCCGCCGCGGAACCGGGTCCGGACCGATGTTCCCTCCACCCAGTACGCGGAGCAGCCGCGACAGTAGAGTTCCCGGTACTCGGGCAGAAGTCGCACGTTGTACCGCATACCAATGCGGCGGGCAAGGGTCACATATCGGTCCGACAGTTTCAACTCCCCGCTCCGGGACTCCGACTCAGCGAGGGCGAACAGGGCGGAGATCCGTTCCTGCGCGAGCCGGACCATCACCGCGGTGCGCCGGCCCCGGCGTCCCCGACGGGGACCGGTTGCTCGGTCCGGCATACGGGGCAAACGACCGCCCGGACCGATATCAACGTGTTGCACCGAGGACAGTGGATCGCCTTTCCCACCAGCGATGGAGGGATCCAGTCCAGGGGAGGCGGCGGCTCGGGGGCCGCGCGGACCGGGCTCGCACCGGGGGGCGGCACGGGGGAGCCGGGGATCCCGAACTGCGGGAGCGTCCACCCGCACGCTGGGCAGAACAACGCGCCCTCGGCCGCGGAGGCTCCGCAGTGGGTGCAGGTCGGCACGCTCCGACAAACTATATGCGCTATTTGACGCATCTTCGACGCCTTGCGGAACCGGTGCGTCGCACTCATCACGCGCGACGCACTCCTCTACGCCGAGCTGGCCGCGGACCTCCGTGAGCGGCGAATCCCCACCCTGAGCCTGCTGCCGGGCCAGCGGATCCCGGACCGGGTCGCCGTGGTGCTCACAAGCCCCGGCGAAGCGGCGTCCATCGCTCACGACCGCGTCATCGGCGTCCCTCCCGAGGGCGACCGGACCGGGCTGTGGGCCGAGGTCGCCGGCGCCTTGTCACCGAGCGAGATCACCGAGCTCGTCGTCGGGGTCGACCCCGGACCGAGACCCGGCTACGCCGTGCTCGCCGAGGACCTGACCATCGCCGAGGGGATCCTGGAAGACCCAGAGGCGGTCGCTCGCCTCGGAAGCCACCTCCGCCGCCGATTCCCGGCGCGAGGGATCCGCTTTCGGGTCGGAAGCGGGGACCCACCCTCCCGCGACCGGATCCTCACGGCCCTGCTCGGCGTGAATCGTCCGGTCGAACTGGTCGATGAGCAGGGGACAACCCCGCGCGGCCAGCGTCGGCCGAAGGACTCCGCGGCGGCCCGCGCGATCGCCCGAACCCCGGGCCGTCCGGTCCGGGACCGGCCGTCCTTGGCCCCGAGCGCGGGGGAGATCGCGAATCTCCAGCGCCTGAGCCGCGAGGGGAGCGGTGGTCGCTTCACCATCCCTCGACACTTGGCCGCCCGCGTGCTGCGCGGCGAGCTCACGCTCTCCGACGCGATCGCCGACCTGGAGCCTCGGAACCACCGGGCGGCCCCGGCTCGCCGCCCTCCCGAGCCCGGCCACGAACGCTCTTAAACGGCCCGTTCCGTGGACCTCGGATGGCTCTCCCGGAGGAAGCGGAACGGCGCGCACGTCGGCTCGCGCTCCAGAACGCCGTCGAGCACGGCGGCGCTCCGCGGGCCGGTCCGATCGTCTCCCGGCTCCTGGCCCAGGATGGCGCGCTTCGGCCCATGAGTTCGGAGGTCGCTGCCGAGGTCAAGCGGATCGTCACGGAAGTGGCCGCGCTCTCCGCGGACGCTCAACGGGAGGCGCTCGAGGCGCTCGGCGGACCCGAGGAGGCCCGGCCGCGACCCGCGCCCGCGTCGGGAGAACTTCCGCCGCTTCCGGGCGCGGTGTCGGGGGCCGTGGTGCTGCGCATGGCGCCCTTCCCGAGCGGGGCGCTCCACATCGGCCACACGCGAATGATCTACGTGAACGACGCGTACCGGACGATGTACAACGGGCGCCTCCTCCTCGTGATCGACGACACGCCCGGCTCCGAGGAGAAACGGGTCGACCCCGAGATGATCGAAGGCATCCGACGCGACCTGGACCTCGCCAAGATCCCGGTCGACGCGACGCTGTACAAGTCCGACCGGGTGCCGATGTTCTACCCATGGGCCCGCCGGGTGATCGACCGGGGGGCCGCCTACGTCTGCCACTGCCCGGCTCCCACCCTTCGGCAGAACCGGGCCGATGGGGTGGAGTGCCCTGAGCGCGACCAAAGCGTCGCAGAGACCGTCGAGGAGTGGGAGCGGATGCTGGCGGGGGCCTTCGCGCCGGGGGAGGCCGTTCTGCGGCTCCGTACGGACCTCCGGGACCCGGATCCCGCGTTCCGAGACCGGGTCATGTTCCGGATCAGCGACCTCGACCATCCGCGGGTCGGCCACCGCTACCGGGTCTGGCCGATGCTGGAGTTCTCGTGGGCGGTGGACGACGTCGACCTCGGCATCACCCACGTGATCCGGGGGAAGGACCTCGTGATCGAGGACCGCATGGAGGAAGCGATCTGGAAGGTCCTGGGAATCCAGGGGCCTCGATTCGCCCACTGGGGGATCCTGCGGGTCAAGGAGGCCAAGGTCTCCAAGAGCAAGTCCTACGCCGAGGTACGCAGCGGCCAGTACGACGGGTGGGCGGACCCTCGCACCTGGTCGCTTCTTTCCCTCGACCGCCGCGGGATCCTTCCGGAGGCGATCCGGCGATTCACGCTGTCCTTCGGGCTCTCCCTCGCCGACATCGAGGTTCCGGCGGAGACCCTCTACGCGGAGAATCGCCAGCTGATCGACGCGACCACGCCCCGACGCGCCTTCGTGGAGGATCCCGTGCTCCTCAAGATCGGGGAGTTCCCTCCCGACCTCACGGCGGTCGAGCTTCCCAATCATCCGGACCGTTCGGAGCTGGGGGTTCGGCGCGTCGAAGTGGGCTCCGAAATGTGGGTCGCGAGATCCGACGCCACCGCCCACCTCGGGGCCGAGATCCGCCTCAAGGAGCTGGTCAACGTCCGACTTCCCGACAGCATCCCGGACGCGCCTCGCCCCACTCTCGAGGCCATGTTCACGAGCCGGGAGAACCGGCGTCTGCCGCGAATCCAATGGGTGGGCGCGCGCGGGGCGGTCGATGTGGACATGCTCGGAGTCGAAGGGGAGCACCACCGCGGGCTGGGTGAGTCCGCCCTCCTCGCGGCTCGTCCCCGCGACCACCTCCAGTTCGAACGGGTCGGATTCGTCCGGGTGGAGGGCGACTGGACGCCCGGTGTGGCCCCGGTCCGGGTCTGCTTCGGCCATCCGTAGGTCGTGGGCCCGTCACAAGGCCTAAACCCCGGGCGCTCCGTCCGGCATCCAGGTCCATGCGGTTCCTCCACACGTCGATCACCGTGGGTGACCTCGACCGATCGATCCGGTTCTACACCGAGGTGATGGGCCTCACGTTCGAGCGCCGCCGGCGGATCCCCGAGAACCGCGCGGAGATCGCCTTCGTCGTGGACCCCACGAGCGGGGCAAAGGTCGAGTTGACCCACTGGGACGACAAGCCGGAGTTCGAGCGGGGAGAGCAGCTCGACCACCTCGCCTTCCAGGTGGACGACCTGGACGCAGCCCTCGCGCGGGCCCGGGCAAAGGGCGTCCGGGTTGCGAAGGAGCCGTACCAGCTCACGGGGGGTACGAGCCGGCTCGCGTTCCTCCTGGACCCCGACGACGTCTGGATCGAGCTCATCGAACCGCGGACGGCTCCCCAGTGAGCGCCGTCGCCGGGGCGACGGCCCCTGCCGTATCCCCGGACGGCCGCCGCCTCCTCACCGCGGTGCTGGGCTCGACGTTCTTCGTGCGGTTCGCGTTCGGACTCACCGTCTCGATCTTCGCCTCGTACATCTCGGGTCGGTCGGACGGGATCGACACCAGCGCCGTAGGGGTCGTGGGCCTCATCTCCGCCATGGCCCCGATCGGGGAGTTCTCGACGGTCCTCTTCTCCGGAACCGCGGCCGACCGGTACGGCCGGTTCCCGGTCCTCCTCACCGGGATGGCGGGAGCCGGGATCCTCTTCGCCCTGGTGTCCGTGACCCGGATACCGGTCGCGCTGGCGGCCCTCAACCTCCTCTTCGGGGTGGCGAGCGGGGCCATCCTGGCCGCGAGCCTGGCCGTCGTCGCCGACCAGTCCGACCGCACTCGGACGGGCTACGAGATGGGTCGATTCGACGCGATGAACCTCTTGGGGTGGATCGTCGGCTTCGCGGTGGGGTTCGGCCTCCTTGGAACCATCGACAACGCGGCCCTGGCCTGGGTGTTCCGCGGCGGCGCGGGTCTCCTTCTTCTCGGAGTCCTCTTCGCTGCCCGGTTCGCCCGCGGGCACGTCGAGATCGGCCTGAGCCCCAAGTTCGACCTGCGGGCGATCTATGCCGCCATCTCCCGACGCAGCGTGCTGCTCGTGACTCTCCCGTGGCTCGTGATCTACATGCTCCTCGGCACCGGCTTCGTGTTCCTCGGAGGAGCCTCGACCTCCATCGGCGTACCTCCGGCCGAACTCGCCGCGGTCATCGGAGGGGGCGGCGTCATCCTGCTCCTGACCCAGCCGTACTTCGGTCATCTGGCGGACCGATACGGCCGCATGCGGCTCATGGTCGCCGGGACGGTCGGGTTCGTGGGAGTGCTCGCGTGCGCCGGGCTCCTGCAGCATCTGGGGCCGCAGCCGTGGCTCATCGGGCTGCTCATCGTGAGCGCCCTCGTGGGGCTCGGGTACGGGCCCGCAGCGCTCGCCGCCCTCGCCGACCTGAGCCAAGTGGTGACCCGGGCCACGACGATGGCGATCTACACGCTCACGATCAGCCTCGGCATGTTCGTGGGACTCGG
>DASQHP010000101.1:0-10255 GCA_035632035.1 Thermoplasmata archaeon
CGCTGCCGGATCGCGTCCAGGACCGTCATGTGGGACTGCGCCCACGTGAGCTTCAGTCGACCCCGCTCCACATCCCCCGACATCGGCCGACCCGGCGGCGATGAACGAATCCGGGTTAAAACCGTTCGGGGAACCCGGGGCGTCGGTTGCCCAGCGAGGTCCTCCCTCGGAGGCCCGGTCCCTCACTTCGCCCGTCGGTGGGCCTCGGCTCGGCCTCTATCGACTCCCCCAGCGGGGGCCGAGCGGGACGCTACTGGGTCACGGCACCGCAGAAGGGACAGACGAGGTACTCGGGCGGGATCTCCTTGCCGCAGTTCGAGCACGGCTTCATGGCCGCCTGGGCCGACGCCGGCTGAGCGGGAGCCGGGCTCGCCGCAGGTGGAGCCCGGGGCGCCGCGGGGGGTGGCGCCTGGGCCGCCGTCATGGGTCGCGCCGCCGCCGCGCCGGGCGGGACCGATCCGGGGGGCCGCCGAGGCGGCTGCGCTGCCGTCGGAGCGGCGGGGGCAGCCGTCGCCATCGGAGGCGCGCCCATGCCGGCTCGGGTTCCCTGCTGCTGCTGGAGCTTCCACTGGCTGTAGGCGAGGTACGTCGGCTGGCGCTTCCACCAGTCCCAGAACGCCCCCTCGCTGTAGTTGTCACCGAGCTCCTTCTTGGACTCCACCCGGTAGCGCTCGACGAAGTCGTTGTAGCCCTGCCGCTCGGGGTCCCGGCTCGCCTCCTCGGGCTTTCCGATGAGCTGAGCCGCGCACTCGGGGCAGACCTGAGAGCGGGCGGGGATGGTCGATCCGCACCGGCTGCACCGAACGAGGTCGGATTCGAACTCTGCGCCGCACTTCGGGCAGGCGAGGGCATTCTCGGGGATCAGCTGGCCGCACTCGCCGCACTCCACGAGCTTGCCGCGGGCGGTCTGGCGCAGGAGGAGGAGCGCCACGAGGATGGCGACCACGATCGCCACGGCGATGAGGATCCAGTAGAGGACCTTGAGACCGAGGAACGTCTGGTCGAGGAACGACGGCGATGCCGCGGCCGGGCCGGCGACCGTAAAGGCGCCCGTGAACGTGGTCCAGACGGTGCGGTTGTTGTAGGAGGCGCTCGCGTTGAGCGAGTAGGTCCCGCCGGGAAGGTTTCCGGGCAGCTTGAAGTCGACCGAATCTCCGGTGCCGCCCGAGGTGACGTCCACGTTCCCCACGCCGGGGTACGGGGTCCCGTCCGGTCCCACGAGGTTCAGGATGACGGTCGCGAGTCCGCTCCCGTTGAACGACACGGAGATCGGGAGCACGTAGACGGGCCCGCTCGTGAGGTCGCCCGCCGGGAATGCCGGCGAGAGGATCAGTTGGATGTTGGAGGGGCCGATCTTCACGTCGAACTTCGACTGGATCTGGCCGCCGGTGGGTCCGCCTCCGCCGTTGCAGGTGGCGATGACCGCGAGCGTGGCGTTGAACGTTCCCCGAGTTCCGGTGACCGACTCGTCGACGGTCCAGTTGAACTCGACCTGCTTGTGCGAGCCCGCGGCGAGCGAGCCGGTCGAGACCGCGAGGGTGAGGGCGTGGGGAGCGAGGCCGCCCGGCTCCGTGTAGACGAGCTGAGCGGTCGAGTTACCGACCGGCCCCTGGCCCGAATTGGTGATCAGCGCCGTCACCTGGAGCGTCTGTCCGATGAGGACCTCGGTCACGGTGGTGTTCGCCACGCCGACCGAGATGGGGCCCACGCTGAGGGAGGGAGCGTAGTTGGGGAAGTTGACGGTGGACGCGAAGTCGGGAGACGCCGGGTCCATCCCGCCGGGATAGGCGGTCACGGAGGCGAACCCCCACTGGGTCGATCCGGGGCCGGGTCCCAAGGAGACGGAGACGTGGTACCCGCCGAGGAAGACGCCGTCCGGCAGGGAGCCCATCGTGAGGACGCCCGAGGCGAGCAGGAGAGCGCCGTTCCCGGCGCCGTTCGTCGTCCCGTACCCGTTCGGGGAGACCGAGGCCGCGTACCCCCAGAGCTCGGGGTCCGAGGCGGCCAGGGCGTTCAGGGAGGTTGCGGTCTGGTTGTTGAGCTGGGAGCTATCATAGGCGTAGTACGCCGCGACGGAGGCGCCCGGGATGGGTACGTTGCCGATCGCGGTGACCGGGATGACGCTCCAGCGGTAGAAGTTGGCCGTGGACGTGGCGTCGGGGAGGACCGCCGAAGAGTTCCAGTAGACGTTCGTGCGCGCCGCGGGGATCGAGATGTTCGCGAGGAACGCCTCGGCCCCGTTCGTGATGAGGAGCTTGTTCGATCCCCAGCTGGTCGCGAGCGGGGAGCCGACCGGCCCGACCGACCCCGGGGTCCGGTTCCAGTTGAGGTCGAGCGAGGAGTCGACCGCCGTGAAGACCGTTCCGGCTCCGGAGACGGTGATGTTGTAATCGAGGGCGGTGCGCAGTTGGACCGTGACCGAGCTCACCGCGACGGCCGTCGCGGAGTTGGTCGCGCCGAGGCTGACGCTCAACGTCGCGCTCGCGCCGAACGCCCCACTGGCGTCCAGGAACGCCGGGAGGCCGCCCGCATTGATGGCCGCGATCGCCGCGGCCGGCAGGGAAGCGTTCACGACGGTCTGGGGGGCCGGGAAGCTGATGGCGCCCAGCGGGAACGAGGCCCCGTAGACGAGCGAGTTGGTCGCCGCCGATTGGGAGGCGCTGGTCGAGTAGTCGATCGAGACCCAACCCGCCGTGATGGCGGGGTAGGCGAGGTCGAGAGAGAGGTTCTCGGAGTCGGTCTGGGTCTGCCAGGTGGTCCAGGATGCCCCGCCTCCGGAGGAGATCGACTGGGGGGTCGAGGAGATCAGGGGATTCATGCCCGGGATACCCGCGGCCGTGGTGTTGTCCTTGTAGCTGCCCACGAGGTTCGTGGCGGCCAGGATGGCGTGCGCGCCCCCGCTCACCGAGATCGACGGAGCGTAGCGGTTATCCCCGGCGAGGCTCGCGTTCTCGCTGAAGTTGAGGCCCGCGCTGTTGCGTTCGATCAGGCTGTGGGTGGCGTTGAACATCGACCCCGCGCCGTAGACGTTGATCCAGCCGGGGAACGCGAAGGTCGTCGACTCCGCCGTGAGCACGCCGCCGCCCGAGACGTTCACCAGGAGCTTCGTGTAGGCGTTGATGATCTGGGCATCGGTGGTCACCACGGCGTTCTGGAACGTGACCGTGCCCTGGTCCGTCAGCCGGTAGACGTGGCTCGAGCGCTGGACGGCGTCGCCGGTGTTGCCGATGAACTGGACGAAATCGAAACTGATGTTGCGGACGATGAGCGTGCCGCCGGACTGGACGGTGACGTTACCGCCCTGGCCGTACACGGAGCTCCCCGTCGTCGCCGGGCTGATCACGAACGGCGAGTTCGCCGCGGTGACCACGAGGTCTCCGTGGGTGAACGGCGCCGGGACAGCAAGGGGGTGCGGCGCGCCGCGGACGTAGGAGGGAGCCGCGAGGGAGGCCGACGGACCGTGGGCGATAAGAACGCCGGCGCCCAGTCCCCCGATCAGGAGGAGCGCGACGAGGCCGAGCAGCCCGAGGGCCAGGGTTCGATCGAGGTTTTGGCCACGCGTCCCCCCACTGACCGGAGGGATACGAAAACGGTCCACGGACGAAATAAAGGGGGAGTGGGGGTATAAAAACCCGATGGCCTAATTTGTGCCCGGGGTTGGGAGCGACTCGGTGCGGTTCTCGGGGAGCGGAAAGGGCGGGCGCGTCCAGCGACCCGACGGGGCTTTGCAGGTGCGGGTGATATCGTTTTGATGCACCCGAATGAGACCGCCGACGGCACGGTCCGGCGGGCTCTGGAAGAGGAGCGGGCGCTCGTAGCGACGCTGGGCGGGTTCACGCTCGAGATCGCCGGAGGTCGGCTTGTCACCAATGAACGCATCCCCGTGCCGCGGTTCAACTTCATCCAGGAGGTCCGGGTCTCTCCGGCGCGCCAGGCCGCGTTCTTCGAGAAGGCACTCGACCACTACTTCCAACGGGCCCTGAGACCGACGATCCGAGTGGTCGAACCCGTTCCGGCCGCGCTCGAACGTTCGCTCGCCTCCCTCGGATTCCGACCGTTGGCCGACCCGCACCTTCTGCTCGTGGGCAAGGCGGCGGGCGGCGATCAATCAGCGGACACCTCCGGCGCCCGTCCGGCGCACGAGTCGGAACTGGAGGAGGTCATCGGCTTCTGGAGCTCGCCGCGCGAGCGCGAGGAGCTCCGGCGGGCGGTCGAGGTCGCGTGGACGCATCCGAACCCCGATGAGCAGCTGGTCCCCTTCGTGGTGGACCGCGAAGGACTCGCGGTCGCGGCGCTCGTGCACCGCTATCTCGGGATCTGGGGGATCCACTCCGTCGCCACCCAGCCCGTCCGCCGCGGTCGGGGGCTCGCGACGGCCCTCGTCCAGGGCGCGCTCCGCACGGTGGGGACCCCGGGGGAACCGATCGTGATCCACTCCGACTCCCCCCGGCTCGCGGACCACCTTGGGCCGCTCGGGTTCCAAACCGGCGCGACGTTCCGCGTGTTCGAGCTACCCAGCGATGCCGAGCTCGCCCTGCCCCGGGTGCCCCCGGACTCAACGCCACGCTGGCGCCCGCCCCGCGGGTTGACGAAGCCCGACTAGCGGCCCGAGCGCAGGCCCTCGAGCTTCATCCGCTGCTCGAGCGCCGCGATCGTGCGCGTCGTAGAGACGACAGTGTCCGCGTTGAGCGAGATCGAGTCGATCCCCTGGCGGACGAGGAACTCGGCGAACTCGGGGTAGACGCTCGGCCCCTGCCCGCAGATCCCGACCGTCCGTCCCGCTGCGTGCGCCCCCTCGATCAGCATCTCGATGGCGCGCATGACGGCCGGGTCACGTTCGTCGAAGTACCCCATTCGGCCCAACGTCTCCGAGTCGCGGTCCGCGCCCAGCACGAGCTGAGTGAGGTCGTTGGAGCCGATCGAGACGCCATCGCAGAAGGGGGCGAACTCGCGCGCAAGGAACACGATGGAGGGGACCTCGGCCATGAGGTAGAGCTTGAAGTCCCGGGAGCGTCGCAACCCCTTCTCCCGCATCATCTCGACGATCTGCTCGAGCTCCCAGGTGTTGCGGACGAAGGGGAGCATTACGTGGGCGTTCTTGAGTCCCCGCTCGGTACGGACCTTGTGGATCGCCTCGAGCTCAAGGAGGAACGCCGGCCGGTACACAGGGGAAATGTAGCGTGAGCAGCCCCGCCAGCCGATCATCGGGTTCTCTTCCGAGGGCTCGAACTCGGCCCCGCCGGGCATTCCCCGGTACTCGTTGGTCTTGAAGTCGGAGGTCCGGATGATCACCGGGCGGGGCGCGAACGCCTGGCAGACGGTCGTGAGGCCATCCGCCAGCCGGTCGACGAGCTCGTGACCGCGGCCCTGCTTGATCAGCGCGAGCGGATGCTCGCGGATGTGCGCGGTGAAAATGAACTCGATCCGGAGGAGCCCAACGCCCTGGACGGGCAGGTGGGCGTACTCGGCGGCCTTCTCCGGGACGCCGCCGTTCACGAGAATCTTCGTCGCGGTAACGGGAGCGCCATGCCCCTCCCCGCTGGAGATGGGGGGAGCGGGTGCGGCCTTTCGAGCCTGGGAGCGGGCGAGACCGGCGTAGACCGCCCCGGCTTTCCCATCGACGCTGACCTCCCGGCCGTCGCCGATCGACTTGGTGCCGGTCCGGGTGCCGACGACGCAGGGAACGCCGAGCTCGCGGGAGACGATGGCGGCGTGGCACGTCATCCCGCCTTCGTCGGTGACGATGGCGGACGCCTTCGCCATCGCGGGCACCATGTCCGGTGTCGTCATGGTCGTGACGAGGACCTCGCCGGGCTGGAGACGGTTGAGCTCGGTCGACTTCAGCAGGAGTCGCGCGAGCCCCCCGGCGATCCCTGGGCTTGCTCCAAATCCCCGGGCGAGCGGCGCCTCGTCACCCGCGGGTGCGGGCGGGTGGGCGGACGGGGTCGGACCGGTGGCAGTCCCGGAGGGGAGCGTCGTGACCGGCCGCGCCTGGACGATGTAGAGGGAGTGGGAGTCGGCGCACCACTCGACGTCCATCGGTCGCCGGTAGTGTGACTCGATCACCCGGGCCAGAGAGGCCAGGCGGACGATGCGGTCGTCCGGGAGCTTCTGGGCCTTTCCCTCCGCCTCGGGGATGGTGACCTTGCGGTTCCCGCCCGCGTCGTCGCGGACCAGCTTGAACGCCTGCTCCGAGAGCTGCTTCAGGACGATCCGCTGCGTGACCCCGTCCACGACGTAGTGGTCCGGTGTCACCTCGCCTCCGACGATCGCCTCACCGAGGCCCCACCCCGCCTCGACGATCATGTGGTTCTCGCCCGTGTTGGGGTCCCGCGTGAACAGGATCCCGCTCACGACCGAATCGACCATCTTCTGGACGACGACGGCAAGGCGGACCTCGGCGTGGTCGAACCCCTTGCGGGCGCGGTAGACGAGGACGCGGGGCGTGAACAGCGACCCCCAACACTTGCGGATCGCGCTCAGCACCTGGTCGGTGCCGGTCATGTTGAGGTACGTCTCCTGGAGGCCGGCAAAGCTCGCGCCCTCCAGGTCTTCCGCGGTGGCCGACGACCGGACCGCACTGAAGCGGGCCTCGTGCCGCTTCGCGTACGACTCGAACGCCTGCACGATCGTCGACCGGAGCCCCGCCGGGAACTCGGTGGCCTCGAAGGCGTCCCGGATCCGTCGCGAGACGGTGTCGACGCTATCCGGGCGCGCGAGGTCGAGCGTTTCCAGCGCTGCAGGAAGCTCGGCGGCGAGCGCGGTCGAATCCACGAACTCCGAGTAGGCCTCGGTGGTCACCACGAACCCCGGAGGAACCGGCAATCCCTGCCGGACGAGTTCCCCCAGCTTCCCCGCCTTCCCTCCGACCAGGGAAATGTCGGCGTCGGAGACCTCCGCGAGGTCCACCACGAGCGGCATCAGGCGCCCTCCGGGGACCGGGTCAGCGAGACGCTGACTAGGTCGGAACTCGGGGAGTACGGGTGGACGACGCGGAGGGACCGGACGGTCCACGCGCCGGACGGGGAAAGGAATGACGCGAGGGCCGCAGGCCGGGCCGGCTGGTCGGTCCGCTCCATGATCTCGTAGTAGTGGAGCGTCCCCGCTGGCCCCACTCGATTTCCCACCGAGGCGAGATACTTAATCCCTTCGTGAGGGAGATTCAGGATCGCCCGTTCTGCCGGCTCCGGGTCAGCGGGAAACGAGGCCACATCGCCGACGATGGGGCGGATGCGGCGGGATAGCCCCAGTCGCTCCGCGTTCTTCCGGAGCAGCTCGATCGCATCGGGGTTGATGTCCACCGACACGACCTCCCGCGCTCGCCCGTCCCGAGCGATGGTGAGGGAGAACGGCCCGATCCCGCAGCACAGGTCGAGGACGCGCTCGCCAGGATTCACTTCGGCGGCCACCCGGGCGTGCTCGGAGGCAAGCCGCGGTGAGTAGTAGGCCCGGTCCAGGTCGACCTCGAGTTCAAGCCCATTCTCGCGACATCGCGTGCGGAATCCTCCGCTTCCCGCGATCGGCTCGAGAGTCCGCCGGCGCTCGGCCCCATGCACTCCCCGGTCCCACCCGACCTGCCGGGCGCCGGGGACGAACGCGAGCAGGGCTTGGCCGATGTCGAGCTTCCACGGAACGAGCTCCTCGGGGAGCCGGATGAGGACCACGTCCCCGACGACGTCAAAGGCCCGGGGAAGTCGGTTCCGACTCGCCGGGGGAAGGTGCCGGAGCAGTTCGCGGTACTGCCGGGGAGGACGCTCCTCAGAGGGGAACTCCAGCTCCACCACGCGGCCGTCGCCCGGCAGCGGCTGGGCGTCCCCCGTAAGGGCGAAGGCAATCGTCTCGCCCTCCCGACGTGGACCGACCCCCACTTGCAGCCATCCCGCATCACGAAGCCGGCGACGCGCCGTCTCGGCCTCGGCCGTGGGAACGACGAGCGCGCGGCACCTCATGGGTGGGCGACGCCGCCGCGGATGAGAAGCGGCAGCACGTCCCGTCCCCGGAGTGCGCCGAGCGAACCCGCGGCCGCGGACGTTTCACCGAACTTGATCGAACTGGACGTGGGTGCCCGCCCCCCGCCCGGGGCCACTCCCGATCCGGTGAGGACGAGCGGCACGGGGTCATCGGAGTGGCCTTTCAAGATGCAGGGTGTCGCGTGGTCAGCGGTGATCGCAAGGCGGACCCTGGTGCGGTCGAGGCCATCCAGGAACGGCCCGAAGAAGGATCGGTCCAGCTCTTCCACGATCTCCTTCTTCCGGAGTGCTTGGCCGTCGTGTCCCGGCTCGTCCGGGCCTTTCAGGTGAACGTAGACGAATGGGTAAGTCTCGACCGCGTCCCGGGTTGCTCGCGCCCGGACCTTGAGCGCGCCCGCCACGTCCGCACCCATCGGACCGATGAACGCATCTTGGAGACCCAGGAGTCGGGCGATCCCGCGCTCGACCGGCATCTCCGTGATGGCGGTTCCGGCGAAGCCGTACTTCGAGATGAACGGGGCGGGAGAGCCCGGGGAGGGCATCGACCCCGCGTTCCGGACGAGCAGACCGTTCGCGATCTTCTTCCCCGCAAGCGCCCGCCGGGCGTTCACCGTCTCGCCGCCCAGAAGGGCAACGGCGCGGTCCAGGAATCGGTTGGTGACCGTGGCCGTGCGCCGCGCCTCCGGAGAGTCGTCGAGCGGCCGGACCTCCAGGGGACGAGGGCTCTCTACGCGCCTCGCCTGGCCCATTCCCCCCACCTTCTCGTAGAACGGGTCGGAATTCGAGACGTTCGGAGACAGCGGACCGCCGGACTCTGGATGCAGCCACAGGACGCCGCGATGGCCGACCGTGGCCCGGACCTCGGCGCGCACGGAGTCGGACTCCAGCAGGTGGGCCGATGTGAGCGAACGGGCGAGCTGTCCCGCTTCTGACGTCCCGAGCGACCGCCCTACCCGGGAATCCGAGATCCCTCCGCCCCCATCGAGCGTGGCGAAGTTGAGGCGAAACGCGACGTCGCCCGGAGCGAGGTCGATCCCGACCCCCAGCGCTTCGAGCACTCCCCGGCCCGGCGAATCGCTCACGGGGTCGTAGCCGAGGAGGGCCAGCACACCGGCATCCGATTCCGGAGCCACGCCGGGCGCGACAACGGTGACAGCTCCCATCGCTCCCTCCGCGGCCAGGCGGTCGAGGTTCGGCGTCGACGCCGCCTCGACGGGAGAACGGTCAGCGGTGTCCGGATGCGGCCGGTCGCCGAGCCCGTCGAGGATGATCAGCGCGAGCGACGGGTGCTCCGGCGGTGACGCGATGGTTTTCCCCCCATTGAGTTATAAGGAGAGCCCGGCTCGCCTCTCCCCGTCCGTGGAGCAACGGGGTTCCGTTAAGAGTTTTGTCGCGCGCCCCCTCGGTCGGATCCTCCTTACGGCCATCGCGACCGCCACTCTGATCGGAAGCTTCCTCTACCTAGGGCCCCTCCTCGCGATCCCGACGCTCCTGTTCTTTGGCCTCGCCATCCCGATCTATCTCGGCTGGAAGCGGCCGCGACAGCTCGCGCTCGTCGGACTGGCCGCCCTCCTCATCGCCGCGCCGGTCGGCTCACTCTGGGAGGCGAACCTCATCCGGCAGCCGAGCCCGCTTGCGAACTCCGACTCGGCGCTTCCCTACGGGAACGGCGGCTCCATCCTCCAGGGAGCGACCGTGACCCCGTTTGCCGGTGGCGGAGGGGATTCGTTCAACTTCTCGGTCACCGTCCATCCCGAGTTCACCCCGAAGAACACGAGCGGCCTTCTTTGGATCGAGGTCTTCGTAACGACCTGTCCGGGGGCTACCGGGAATAGTTCGCCCAACTGCCCCAGCGGCTATCCGTTCTACAGCGCCAATCGGACCCTCCCGGCCAACCTCACCTCCCCGGTTTCGGAGTCGTTCCAGCAGACCTTGTCCGGGGCCAACCTCTGGTGGTTCCAGTTCGCCACGGCCTATCGCGCGAACGGTACGACGAACCTCACCTGGATCTTCCTGGACCCCGGCAACGGATACGGTGCGGTCCAGGGGCCGGTGAGCGGGGATTACTACAGCACCGTCGGCCTCATCATCCCGAACTTCTACGTCGTGATGTTCCTGTATCCCGGCTCGGTCTTCTTCATCGCCCTCTTGATCTACTACCTGTTCAAGCGCCGCGAGGCGGCCCGTAAGGCGTCGGCCGGCGGCGGGGCGGCCGCCCCCACTGGGCCTAGCGGCCCAGTTACCGCCAGCGCCCCCGCCCCGCCCACCGGCTCCCCGGCGGCCAC